>CAYONY010000228.1:0-5525 GCA_964405415.1 uncultured Fimbriimonadaceae bacterium
TAAGAAACAGATGGACGGTTTCGGCAGGCCTCGCCATTACGGCGAAACCAAGTAGGGTGGCGCTAACGCCGAAAGAAAGAAGCTTTTTCATGGGGAACCTCCAATTTGGAATCTACCCATGATGGACGCCTAGGTTCCCTCAGGCTTACTCCGAAAATCACGCCGCCTTAACTTGGCCCACGAACTCGACTTCCGCTTTGGGCGCCACCTCGTTGTAGGCCAGCACGTTGAGCGCGGGAATGAACCGCTCGAGCAGTCGACGCAAGGGCAGTCTCAACGCATTGCTGCACAGGAGCACCGACTGAAAGCCTTGTGCGGTCGCGCGGTCGACTTCGGATTGAAGGCTTTCGACCAGTTTCCGCTGTGGCTCCGGTTCGAGGATCAAAACCGAGCCGTAGTTCGTCAGGTTGACCGAATCGGCCAACGTGTGCTCCAAGGTCGGTTCGAGGGTGATGCAATACAGCTTGTTCTCGTGGTCGAGGAACTGTCGGGTGATCGTTCGACTGATCGCGGCGCGGACCAATTCGCCGAGCTGATCGGGATCTTTCACACGGGTGCCAAAGTCGGCCATCGTTTCCAGAATGGTCACCATATCGCGGATGGGAACGCGCTCCCTCAGCAGGTGTTGGAGAACCTTTTGGACATCGCCGATTTGGAGGACGCCGGGCACCAACTCCGAAACCGCGGCCTCATTGATCGCTTTGGCGTTGTCGAGCAGGGCCTGGACGTCTTGCCGGCTCAGCAGCTCGGCCGCGTAGGTGCGAACGGTTTCCGAAAGGTGGGTCGAGAGCACGGCGCTCGGCTCAATGATCGTATAGCCGGCGCGTTCGGCCTGATCGCGCACATTGGGCTCGACCCAGAGCGCGTCGAGGCCGAAGACCGGGTCTTTGGTCGCTTGGCCAGCCACCGCTTCGGTGACCTCGCCCGCGGGTACCGCCAAGAACGCACCGGGGAGAGCGTCGCCCCGCGCCACTTCCTCGCCGCGAACTTTGATGACGTATTCGTTCGACCGAAGGTGGACGCTGTCCCGAATGCGGACGGTGGGCATGACAAATCCGAGTTCGGTGGCAAGTTGTCGGCGCGTCGCGGTGATCCGGTCGGGGAGGTCGCCACCCACGCGCGGATCGGCGATCTTGGTCAGGCCGTAGCCAATTTCCAACTCGATGGGGTCGACGGTGAGAAGCGGCATGACCGCCTCGGGTCCGGTCGGAGCCGGCGGTTTCACGCTTTCTTCCGAAGGCTTCGCGGCCGGCGCGAGCCCAACGAGACGGGCCGCGTTTGGGGTTTTCGCCATAAAGCTATAAAGTCCGTAGCAAAGCCCGGCCCCACAAAGAAACACCGTGGCGGGAAATCCGGGCACGAACGCCATTCCGGCGAGGGCAAGCGCTGAGAAACCGAGTGCTTTGGGCTGACCCAGGAGCTGGGCGGCGACCTCGCTGCCCATGCTGCGCTCTTGGCCGGCGCGCGTGACCATCAAGCCACTGGCGGTCGAAATCAGCAGCGCGGGAAGCTGAGCGACCAAGCCTTCGCCCACCGAGAGGATCGCGTAGGTTTTGAGCACCGATGCGGCATCGCCGCCGTCGCGCAGAAACCCGACCGCGAAGCCGCCGATGATGTTGATCGCGATGATCAAAACGCTGGCGATCGCGTCGCCTTTGACAAACTTGGAGGCGCCATCCATCGCGCCATAGAAGTCGGCCTCCTGCTTGATCTGTTTCCGGCGCTGCTTGGCTTCGGTGTCGTCAATGAGGCCTGCGGCAAGGTCGGCGTCGATCGCCATTTGTTTGCCGGGCATCGCGTCCAAGGTGAATCGCGCGACGACCTCGGACACCCGTCCCGCACCATTGGTGATGACGACGAACTGGACGATGACGAGAATCAAGAAGGCGACGAAGCCAACCACGAAATCGCCGCCCATGACCACGCGGCCGAAGGTCTCGATAACGGCGCCGCCTTGCCCCGTACCCAAAATGAGCTTGGTCGCGACGATGCTCAGCGCCAATCGAAACAAGGTGGTGATCAGGAGAAGGCTGGGAAAGACCGAGAGTTGCAGCGCGTCGGTGACGTTGACGGCGGTAAGCAGGATCACTACCGACGAGGCGATCGCCAGCATCAGCCCCGTATCCAGCATCCAATGGGGCAACGGCAAGATGAGCATGCCGACTACGGCGAGCAGACCGACGCCCAAGAGCAAGTCGGTTTGCTTGAGGAGACGCTGAAGGGTGGGCATACCGGGTTTTCGGGCGTTTTCGCCCTAATGGGAAATATCGGCAAAACAACCGGGTTCTCAACCCGTATGAGAGATTGCCGATGAAGAAACCCGTCCGAAAAGTGTCGAATCGGCGAAGTCTTCCGGAATTGTTGGTAACATGAAGCTGAATAGCCGGATTTGAGGGCCGAGAATGCTCGATGCCATCGAACGCGCGATTGCGGCTGGTGAATGGTCCACCGCCGCGGATCTGTGTCGGCAGCAAATTGCCGAGCACCCCACTACGGCCAAGCTTTACGCTTATTTGGGCTGGTGCGAAGTTCAATTGAACCGCCCATCGGCAGCGGTGCAGCCCCTCAGGACCGCCGTCATCCTCGAGCCCCACTATTGGCAGGCCTCCTTCCAACTTGCCCAACTTCTCGATCGAATGGGGCGCTATCCGGAGGCGCTTCAGGCGGCCAACGATGCCCTGCGTGAGAAGCCGGGCCATCCCCAAATCGTCGCGTTGGTTCGCGGATTGGAGCGGCAAGTTCCGGAAAAGATCACCGATTCGTGGCAAATCTCGAGCAAGCCGATGTTCTACACGATCGAGCTAGCCCAGCGCGACGAGGCTCCGGAAGCCGAGCCGGAAATGGAAACCGAAGAAGCGCCTCCGGCCCTCGTGGTTCGGCTATTCCCGAAAACCGGTCCGGCCGGCTAAGCGGCTTTTTTCACGGGACCGCGGACAACCGGGCATTCCCGCATAAACGCCGAATTGATGTATTTGGCGATCGACGTGCGCTGTTCGAGCGTTTTGGGCATGAACTTGATGCCCGAGTGGTAAACCTCGCCCGACTCGGTGTCTTCGGTGAAGTTCGTGTAGCAGACTTTTCCGTGGATGATGAACTCTTCGCCTTTGCGCAACCCAATCTCGAGCTCGCACTCCTCGCCGATCGCCAAGGGATGCTCGGAGCGAATCTGCAATCCCGAAAGGGAGACATCCACAACCTCGCATCGATATGGCTCTTTGCGATAGTTGGAACGCAGCATCGCGTAGTCCAGCGTGTGGAAGCGGTCGAACAGTCGTTGGTCGGCGCCGGGCAAAAAGAGCATTGCGATTCCCACGGGATGCCCATCAAGCGCAAGTCGCGCGGGAGGCTCCCCAATGCTCTATCTTTGGGTCACGGTGCAAGAATCCATAGGGATTTCGATCAGTACCGGAAGGAATACCGGCTCAAATAGGTTGGCTAATCCGTCGCGCAGCGCGGACAACCTTCGGGGGTGCAGGGCGCGGCCGCCTCGGTTGGGGCCGGCTTTGACTCGCTTTCCGACGGCTTCGAACCCGCGTAGTCATTGATGTGGAAACCCGCTCCGTTAAAGACAACGCCCACCGGCTGGATGACCCGCTTTAGAGCCCCCTTGGCCCCGCAACGGCAGTCTCTAAGCGGATCTTCAGTAATCCGCTGTTCTACTTCAAATTGCTTTTGGCAGGTTCGGCACTCGTACACGTAAGTCGGCAAGTTTTCGGCACCTCGGCGGGATGAATCGGTATTACGCCACGGGACGAGTTTCGATTTCAAGTCCCGTGCCCGTTCTCCTTCTCGGCAAATAAGCCGGCGTATGCCAGAATAGGAGCTTCACATCCCCTTCGATCTACGATGTTCAGCGGACAGGTTTTCGAGTTTTCCGACTTAGGCAAGATCGCCCTTCTCGTCCTTCTCGAGGCCCTGCTTTCGGCCGACAATGCGTTGATCTTGGCGATTATCGTTCGCCACTTGCCCAAAGACCAGCAAAAAAAGGCCCTCTTCTACGGCCTCGCCGGCGCGTTCATCCTCCGAATCCTCGCTATTTTCCTTGCTGCCGTCATCCTCAATTTCTGGTGGCTGCAGGTCCTTGGCGCCTTCTATCTGATCTATCTGCCGATCAAACACTTCGTCAAGCATTCGCAAGGAGGCGGGCACAAGGGCGCGGAGGGCGCCGGCTTCTGGATGACCGTCATCTATGCCGACTTTGCCGATCTCATCTTTGCCATCGACAGTGTCTTGGTCGCGGTCGCGGTGATCGACGTCGTCCACCATCCGGGGAAAATCTGGGTGGTCTATGCGGGCGCGATCATCGGCATCATCTTGCTGCGATTTGCGGCCGGCTATTGTCTCCGGCTGCTTGAGAAGTACCCGGTCTTGGACCACATCGCTTACCTGCTGGTTGGCTGGGCGGGGGTCAAGATGCTCTTTGTGGGCGGCCACACCTTTGTCAGTTGGTATGACAAGGCCAATCCGAAGTCGCCGCTGGGCTGGACGGTGCCCGAGCTACATCCCGGCATTTTCTGGGGCGGCATGGCGGCGATCGTGGCGGGCGGGCTCTACATCGCCATGAAAAACCCGGCACCGGACCCCGCTGAAGGAGCGGAAAACGGGGTTGCCGGGGCCTCGGCGGAAGAATCGCACGCCGAACCTCCGGATGAGGCTCAACCGCAATAGCGATTCCGGGTCGCTTCGCGCCAAAATGAACTTGGAAAGGAATCCTATGTCCAAGAAACTCAAAGTTGGAATCATCGGCAGCGGCGGGATCGCGCAGGGCTGCCATATGCCGGGCTATGCCAGTCTGCCCGACCTTTGCGAAATGATTTGGGCCTGCGATGTCAACCCGGAGGTTGCCAAGCAAGCGGCGGAAAAGTTCGCGGTGCCAAAAACGACGACCGATTTTCGGGAAGTCATCAACGACCCGGAGATCGATGCGGTCTCTGTCGCCACGCCGAACGCCTTTCACGCACTGCCGACCGTCGAGGCTTTCAAAGCCGGCAAACACGTTTTGTGCGAAAAGCCGTTGGCGATGAACGCGGATGAGGCGAAAACGATGTGCCGCGCCGCCAAGGATGCGGGCAAGCTGCTCCAAGTCGGTTTCCAAACTCGATTTGGCGGCCCTGCCCTCTTCGTGAAGGACTTTATCGATCGCGGCCACATGGGCGACATTTACTATGCCCGCGCCCAAGCCCTTCGCCGACGGGGCGTTCCCGGCTGGGGCGTGTTTATCGACAAGGAAAAACAAGGCGGCGGTCCGCTGGTCGATATCGGCGTGCATATCCTGGACCTCACCCTCCACTTTATGGGCCATCCCAAGCCGGTTTCCGCAAGCGGCAAGACATGGGATACGCTCGGCAAGAATCCGGCGCTTTGGAATGGAATGGGAGATTACGATCGTTCCAAATTCACGGTCGAAGATTTTGCGGTTGGGTTCATCCGGTTCGAGAATGGGGCCATCGTTACCCTTGAAAGCTCCTTCATGGCCAATCTGGATGGCGATCCCTTCACCACCCAACTCTTTGGAACGAAGGCCG
>CAYONY010000229.1:0-5499 GCA_964405415.1 uncultured Fimbriimonadaceae bacterium
CTCGGACAATTCGAGACGCAACAGCCGTGCGCCCCTTTCGAGCTTGGCGCGGCGCATCGGCCCGAGATAGCCCCAATGCCGCAGCCGCACATCGGAATGGTCGACTCGGAGCCCCCGGGACGCGGCGAGCGCTTCGAGGGAAGGCTCAAATTGCGGATGGCAGCGGCCTTTCATCGGCGAGAGGCCCTCTCGGCGAAAAAGCCGAAGCTGCCACATTTCGGTGCCGTCGGCCAGGTTGGCCTCGTCGCGAAGGTCTTGGCGCAAGACGTAGGCGGCCAAGAGGTCGTCGCGTTCCAGCAGGGCGCGGAGTTTACGTTGACTGGTGGCGAGCAGGGCCTCGTCGGCATCCAGATGGAAGATCCACGTTCCCGTGGCCTGGGCGTACATGAAGTTCCGAACCTCGGCAAAGCTCTCGGGCCAGGGGAATTCGACGACGCGGGCGCCCCTCGCGGCGGCGGCTTCACGGGTGCCGTCTTGGGAGCCGGTATCGACCACCACCACCTCGTCGGCCAGCGCTTCGAAAGACGCGATCGCGCGGCCTATCGTCGCTTCTTCGTTGCGGGCCATGATGCACAAGCTCAGGCGGGGCACCGCGCCATTGTACGCGGGCTACTTGGCGAGGCGGTCGGTGACGTCGATGAAGTTCAGCGGTTGTTCCCAACTCGAGAAGTAGGACTTTTCTGGATGGAGCGTCGGGGGGACGCCGCTGAGCTCGCCCAGCACCTTGCCAAAAAGGTTGATCGGGGTCGAGTCTTCGGCGAGCGGGTTCTTCATTCCCTTCGGCATATGGGCGGCGAGGAGGATGGAAAACGCCTCGGGAAGATCGGACCGGTCGATCTCGTTTTGGTCGAGGCCGGCCTTGGGGCCGTGATCGCCTTGGACGAGGATGATCACGTTGCCTTGGGTGGCTTTGAGAATCGCCTCGATCGCGCTCTGCGTCCGTTTGGCGATATAGATCGCCTGGTCCCGGTAGCCGTCGCGATATTCCTGGGCCGAGCCGACGGTTTCTCTGAAATGGCTGCCGTCCCAATAGCCGAACGGTCCGCGTTTGGGGCGGCGCGGCTCGCCGTCAGGTCCAAAGACGAAAGGGGGGTGGGGGGCGAGGATGTGGGCGACGATGAAGCGGGGCGAGGACGAAGGCGGGGCCAGTCGGTGGAGCGACTTGAATGCGCCGTCGAGGAAACCCCGCCGGGCCTCGTACATCGAATCGACGCCTCGTCTGGAAGGTCGGAGCGGGGTTTTGAAGAGCACCGACTGGGTGAAGAGCGACGAGCCGGAATCGCTGTGGATGACCATATCCGCCGAATCGAAAGTGAGGGCGGGGAAGCCGCTGGTGATGGCGAAATAGCGGTAGCCGAGCCGGCGAAGGCGGCGGGCGGCTTCGCTTTGGTCGATGAGCGAATCGAGCACCATCCGGTCTTTGTTCGGCTGGCCGAGGGTCTGCATCAGGGCATCGATCGGCTTCAGGTTGAGGGTCGAGGCAAGCGAGAGTTCAGTCTGAACGTAGTTGGAGTGGGCCCGTTTGGCCACGACAAATCCCTTAGCTTGGAGCCAGCCGGTGAAGGCTTGATCGGAGAAGCCGTAGAGCCGCTCGAAGGTGTCGGTGCGCCCGTAGCCGTCGAAGACGAGGTAGTAGATATCGGGGAGCTTGTCGATAACTTTTGCGGTGGCCCCTGCCTCGCCGACCTTTCGGTTCGACAGTTCTCCGCGAATCGCCCACCAGGAGGAGCCGATCGAGCCGAGCGCGAGCAGCACCAGCAGCGATCCGGCAAAGTTGAGGAAGGCGGTGATCCCTTGGATCTTGTTCCATCGCCGCAGGGCCAGGACGAGGATCAGGACGGCTCCGATGGACCACACCCCGAGATTGAGCGAGCGCCCCACCCCGACGACCGCGCCGGTTTCTTGGGCGCGCAGCGCTTCATCGATCGGCCCATATACAAAGATCGCAAAGAGCGCGGCGCTCGCCGCCAGCGCCGCGCGTTGGGCGTCGCGCAGGATCGCGGCGAAGATTCCCCAGAGGGCCATCCCTCCAAGAAGGCAGATCAAAGTCGGCAGCAGCACATCCCGCGCCGGGATCAAGGAGACATTGGCGGCGTACAGCGCGAGCGGCGTATAGATCGCCAAAAGCGGGGGATGGAATGCCGGGCGACCCTTCACGATGCGGCCAAACGCTCCAAGAGGTAAAGGGTTCGTTCGGATCCGGCCACCGATTCTTTGTGAAGCGTGCGGTAATGCCGTCCGAAACTGGCCTCGAAGCCCTCGATCGTATAGCCATCGAAGATGTCTTGGCGGGAGGCAAGGAGGCGTTGCACCTGGGAATCGGATTTCGGGACGAATTCGATGATGAGCCGCGGGCCAAGCCGAGCGAAGAACTCGGCAACTCGCTCAAGGGGGACGTTGTTGCCGATCGCCAAATGGTGGACCAGGGCAAGCGCCATCACCACGTCGGCGTTGGCGCGGCCGGCCAACGACTTGCGCTCTTCGTGGCCCCAACCCAGCGCGGGGCTGGGGTTGGTGAGGTCTTGAAGCAGCGGCAGGACGTTGGGCGGCGCGTCCTTCCGGCGGAAATGGCGGTCGACCGCGCCGTGATCGACGTCGAAAGCGAGCACATGACGGGCGGACCGGGCGGCGATTTCGCTGAAGGCGCCGGTGTTCGCGCCCAGATCCCAGACGAACCCAAGGGTCTCGCCACATGCGCCAAGGAACCGGGCCACGAGCTCGCGTTTGGAGGCCATGGCAGCATCGGAATAGTTGGTATCGGCGTAATAGTCGGCCCAGACGGTGCCTTCGGGCCGCCAGTCGAGGCTTCGGACGAGGCGGTCGAGGCTATCGATGAGCCCCATCAGTCCGGTTTTGGAAACCCGGGCGGGGGCGGCTTTGCCGGTGCCCGAGAGGCGCCCTTCGGCTTTGGCGTGAAGGTGGAGATGGATGGCCATTCCGCCGTTGAATCGGGTGCGGAACGGGAGGGCGCGCGAGGCGAGATCAAGGGGGATGCCATCGAGGTGGGTGCGCAGAAGCTGGCCGAGCTCCGGATGGACATTGGCCATGAGGGCGAGGGGGGCTAAGAAGTGGCGGCAGAACTGGCGATAGGCTTGCCAGGGCCGGCCTTCACGGTAGACCTCAAAGGAGAGGGTGTCGATAAGGATGGGGCGGCGGGAGCGGAATTGGATGTTGTAGGCGCTTGCATCTTTCAGGGCCAACCCGCGCATCAAGGCGCGCTTTTGGATGTCGAGAGTGCATAGGGCCGCCGCTTTGAGCTGGGAAAAACCCCATTCGTAGGGGTAGGCAACGAAGGGGATCTTTTCGGGGCGGATGATGGCGATCGCGCCGGGATGCTCGGCCGGATCGTAATCGACCGCTTCATGTTGGATGAGGAGCCCCTCCCCCTGGAGCTCCTCCAACAGTCCTGAATCAAGAAGTGCGGCCCAATCGGGCGCGTAGGGCTCGCCGACATGACGATAGGGGATCTCGCCTTCGAAGAAGACGAAACCGGAATGATCGCGGAACGAACTGGGTTCTCGAATCGTCAAGCGTGGTTTTCGCGCTTACGGGGTTCCGGCCTTCGGCGAAGCCGGGACGGAAGGGACGAAAGGAACGAGCGCATCAGAAACAGGCCGCCGAGCACACCCGAGATCGCGACCTGAAGGACCATGCTCCCGGTGCCGCCGTCGATGTAGCCGAAGCTGGAGGCGCACAGCGTGAACATAAAGGCCAGAGCGAGTAACCGTTGCATAACTGAAAGGATGGAACGAATTTCTTGCGTAAAGGTTCATCAAAATCTCGCACAAAAAAAGGAGGTATACGAAGGTCTACCCTACGTCCGGCAGTTCAGGTTCAAAAAAGGTAAGGAGACGCTATAAGTTTCTATGGTGTAGCTCGATTGGACTACCTTGCCTAGTCGAAGTTGCGCCGGCTGACGCAAAAAAGCGAGCGCGATGGCAAAGTCAACCGCCGCGCTCCGCTTGGGAGTGTCCATCCCCACCCCTCGACGGGGGATCGGACACTGGGTTGACGGGGCGGCCGGATCAAAAGTTCATCGCCGGGCCGGAGATTTCAAATTTTCTCGGGACGCGTCCAGGGGCGCGTTTGGGCTGTCGCCGAGCCGGGGCGGCGGGCCATAATCCAAACCTATGTCCCAAGACATCCGGCGCATCGTCGCCACCGACTGCGGCTCTACCACGACCAAAGCAATCCTGATCGAGCGCAACCCCAGCGGGGCCTACCGTTTGGTGGCCCGGGGCGAGGCGCCCACCACCGTCGAGCGGCCCTTTGACCACGTGACGATCGGGGTGCTGAACGCGATCACCGAGCACGAGGAGAACACCGAAACCAACCTGCCCGAGGCGGAAGGATTCCAGCCGGGCCGGCGCTCGCTGATGAAGGACGGCAAGGTTTGGAAGCTGCTGAAGAACGGCAAGGCGGTCGATGAGCGCAAAGGCGACTTGGAAGCGAGCGATCTTTATGTGAGCACGTCCTCGGCGGGCGGCGGCCTTCAGATGATGGTGGCGGGCGTCGTGAAGGCGATGTCGGCCGAGAGCGCCGAGCGGGCGGCGCTGGGTGCGGGCGCGATCCTGATGGATACGCTGGCGGTGGACGACGGACGAAAGGATTACCAAAAGGTCGAGCGGCTGCGGCAGCTGCGCCCGGACATCATTCTCATGTCGGGCGGCACCGATGGCGGCACAAAGACCCACTTGACGGCGATGGCGGAGGTCGTTCGGCGAGCCGATCCGAAACCCCGCTTCGGCGACATGAAGCTCCCCATCATCTACGCGGGCAACAAAGATGCGGCAGACGACGTGGCGGATGTGCTGGGCAAGGACATCGAGCTGAAGAAGGTGGACAATTTGCGCCCCACGCTTGACCGGGAAAATTTGGACCCGGCCCGCGACGAAATCCACGAGATGTTTCTCGAGCACGTGATGCAGCAGGCGCCCGGCTATTTCAAATTGCTCGAGTGGACCTCGGAAGAGATCATGGCCACGCCGAACGCGGTGGGCAAGCTCATGAAGGCCTATGCCGACCAGGAGAAGATCAACGTGCTCGGCGTAGATATCGGCGGAGCCACCACCGACGTGTTCAGCGTTTTTGGCGGAACCTATAACCGAACCGTCTCGGCGAATTTGGGCATGTCGTATTCGATTTGCAACGTGCTCAAAGAGGCAGGCATCGCCAATATCGCGCGGTGGCTGCCGTTTGAGATCGACCCCAGCGAAGTGCGGAACCGGCTGCGGAACAAGATGATCCGCCCGACGACGATCCCCCACACCTATGAGGACTTGCTCATCGAGCATGCGGTGAGCCGTGAGGCCCTAAGGCTCGCGTTCGACCATCACAAGTCTTTGGCCCGTGGCTTGAAAGGGAGCCAGCAGCAGCGGGACGTGGGGCAGATCTTCGACCAGAAAGAAAGCGGCCAAACGCTGGTGAAGATGATGGACCTGCATATGATCATCGGTTCGGGCGGGGTGCTCAGCCATGCGCCAAAGCGGGCGCAGTCGG
>CAYONY010000230.1:0-5474 GCA_964405415.1 uncultured Fimbriimonadaceae bacterium
AGATCAAGACCGGCGCTCCGAACCGAACCGACCGCGTGGCCAACTACAACCAGCTCCTGCGAATCGAAGAGATGCTCGGGGACCAAGCGGTCTATGCGGGGGCCTCGGCGTTTGGCAAATTGGCGCGACAGCTTGGGGTCTGACCCCATACCCGGTCGATCGCCAGTTCGACCCACCGATGCGATCTCCCCCAGGGCCCTTCCTAGGACCCTCTCTGGCCGTGTGCCACACTCCCCGTTTCATGCCGATCGCCTTTCGCCCCTTTGAACCGGAGCAAGACTTCGATCTTCTCGCCCGGTTTTGGACTCAAGATAACCCGGACTGGCCGATGTCCGGCCTTGAGCTGGTTCGGAAAGAGAGCCAGCGCAATCCCGAGCACCCCATGGTGCGCTGGATTGGCGAACTCGACGGCCAGGCGGTTTGCGGTTTCGGATACGGCGATCAAGACTGGGCCCATCGAGAAGGGCGGAAATACATCGGTTGGTACTTCGATCCGGCCTACGCCACCGAGTCCCGAAGGGCCATTCTTGCCGAATCCGAACGGCTCTTGCGGCAAGACGGAAGCGATGAGTTGAACGCCTGGAGCCGCGACGACCGTCCCGAAACCCTTGCCGCGCTTAAGGCATTTGGCTACGCCCAGATCGAGCGTCAGCCGGTGACCCGGCTCGATTTGGCCGCGTTCGATCCCAAGCCCTTTCAGTCTGCCATGGCGAAGGTCGCGGGCCAAGGTTTGCGATTGGCATCGATGGCCGAACTGGATGCCGAGGGTTACGATTGGATTCCCGAGCACTATGAAGCGACCTGGGAAATGGTTCAGGACATCCCAATGGCCCAACCTCCGACTCGCCCGACGAAATCCAACTTTCGAATGTGGCTCGAAGACCGTGATCTCTACGACCGCGACCTGATGTTCGCGGTGCTCGAAGGGCGAACGATCGCCGGATACACTCGTCTGATCGCCAGCGATCTGGATGCCGGCTTTCTCTTTACCGGCCTCACCGGCGTTCGCCGGGCCTACCGCCGGCGCGGCCTGGCCACCGCGGTCAAGGTGCACTCCTTGATCCAGCTCCAAGCGCGGGGTGCTCACACCGTCCAGACCGATAATCTGGACACCAACCCGATGTTGGACCTGAACCTGAGGCTTGGTTACCGGCCGCAATTTGCCTGGCTGCACTACGTGAAGAGGTTTTAGCTCGCGACGGAAGAAAGTTGGCTGGCGTGGTACAGGTCGTGCCCCAGAAAGAACGCGGCTTGGTCTTCGATCTTCATGAGGCCGCGTTCCGGGTGGCGAAACGTCCGGCCAAATTCTTCCGGCTTTAGGCTCTTGAGCAATCGGATCGTTTCGGCACGCTCCGATCGAAATCGATCCAATTCCTTTCGCCAATCGCTCTCCCCATATCGGTTTTCCTCCGCCAGCTCGCCCTCATCCCAAACCGGCACTTCGGCGTCCGGGTGGTCCAAAGCCGTTTGAATACGGCCCCGGAGCCGAGGCTCCCAATCGGCCAAATGCGCGGCCACCTCGCGTGGCGTGAACCGATCCGGGTGCGTCGGCCGGTCCATCGCCTCCTCGGGAATCCGGTTCAGCAGAATCTCAAGCGTCTTAGGCCCCGATTCCAACCCTTCAAGGAGATACGCGTTGTTCACGCCGCCACCCCTTCGCGCGCCAAGACTTCGGCAAGCTGAACGATGTGATAAAGGTCGTGCCCGAGTTCCAAATTCGCATAGTCATAGATCGTCATCTCGCCTTTGACACTGTGCACCGCCGTCTTCTGCCAGTCCTCCGGGGCGAGCGCTTTCAACCAGGCAATCGTTTCGCCACGCCGACGAATGAATTCTTCCGCGGTGGCGATCGGGTCCCAGTCGGCATATCCCATTTCGAGGGCCCGCGCCCCTTCGTCGATGTCGGGCACGTCCGTCCCTGGCATCGCGTGGGCCGCCTGCATTCGGCCCCGACTGATCGGCTCCCAATCCGCCAAATGCGCGACGACTTCGCGCGGGCTAAACCGGCCGGGATGGGTGGGGCGGTCGAGATCGGCGGGCTCAATTCGTTCGATCAACCGGCGGATCGTCTGAGGTCCGGCCTCAAGGCCGGGATAGAGATAGGCGTGCATGCTTCATTCTGAATCAGCCCATGGTCGATGGCCCAGAACAAACCAAGCCTTTTATGCGGCCCGGCTGTCGCCACGTTCGATCGCGATGAGAGGCGATGCCCTGGCCTCCGGGTAGCATCGCGGCAGCTCACGCCGATTAACTGCCGGCGAAGGGCGTAGAAAAGAGAAGGCCCGATGACCCGTCGCGAACTTTTGCAAACCGGCACCGCCACCGCCCTCACTTTGGCGGGACTTCCGGTATTGGGCAAAACGTCCCCGGGCCGGCCCACAACCGAACTCAAGGAGAACTCCATGGAAACCCTCGTCGCCCCAAAGCTTGTCGAAGTCCCTCAGGCCATTCCGGAAAAGGTCTACACCTCCGAGCGCGTTGGCATCAGCCGCAAAACCCACGACGAACATTTGAAGCTCTGGCAGGGCTACGCCAACAAGACCAACGAGATTCGCAAAGCGCTCGCCGAGCTCGACACCGATCCGGCCAAAGCCAACCAGATTTACAGCCAAATGCGTGCGCTCAAAGTCGATTACACCTTTGCCTTCGAGGGCTATATCAACCATAACATCTACTTCGAGACGCTCGGGGGCCAAGGTGGCCCTGCCACTGGGAAAGTCGCCGGGCTCATCAATGAGGCCTATGGCTCATTCGAAAAGTGGGCGGCCGATTTCAAAGCCACCGGCATCGCAGGACGGGGGTGGGTGTATCTGGCTTACAACCACGCGGAGAAAACGGTGTTCAATTACATCGGCGACGCGCAGAACAGCTTCCCGATTTGGAACCACACCTGTCTGCTTGCAATGGACGTCTATGAGCACGCCTACTTCTTGGACTTCCAGGTTGCCCGGGCCAAGTACATCGACGCCTATCTTCAATGCATCGATTGGGATTCGGTAAACCGCCGCGGCGAAGCCGTATCCATCGCTTAGTTCAACGCAAGGTGAACCGAGAGGAGATTTTGGCCGGGCTTCGGGCCGATGTGCGTTTGGGGGCGGCCGCGTTGCTCGGTTCGTACTTGGTGCATGGAAGCCTTCGCGCCCGGATCGTCGAAACCGAAGCCTATCGGGGGCTCGACGATCCGGGCAGCCATGCCCACCGCGGACCCACCCCACGCAACCGCGCCATGTTTGGCGAACCGGGTCGCGCCTACGTTTACTTCACGTACGGCATGCATTGGATGCTCAACGTCTCCGCTGAGGCGCCCGGCATCGGCGCCGCCGTCCTCCTTCGGGCCGCCGAACCGATTGCGGGTCAAGCCGATATGCTCGCTCGGCGAACCCAAGCAAACGGGGCGAAGGATCTCTTGGCCGGACCCGCCAAGCTGTGCGCCGCGATGGCGGTGGGGCCGGATGCCTATGGCGTCGATCTCTTCGATCCTGAGTCGCCCCTCCACATCGAAGCGGGCGAGCGGGTGGCCAACATTTGGCACGGGCCCCGTATCGGCCTTGCCCCGGGCAAGGGCGAACGGCACCTTTGGCGGTTCGTCGATGGCGACCGATTGCGCTTTGTTTCGTCGCCCAAGCGTGGCTTGGCGCCTCTGGAAGTTCGCGCCGACCAGATCACGCCCTATCGGGAGGGCGCCGTTGGCGCATTGGGCCGCGTCACCAGATAGAGCGTCAAGGCCGCTGCAATCCCAAGCAGCATGACCTGGACCCAAACGCGGTGGACCAAAAGCACGGAAATACCGATCGTGAGCCAGATCGCCCCGATGGCGATCACCTTGGTCCGAGGCGAAACGCTGCGATGGGCTTCCCAATCCTGCAGCGTGGGGCCAACGAAGCGATTGCTGAGCAGCCAGTTCTCAAGCCTCGCGCTCGACTTTTTGAAGCACCACAAGGCAAGAATACAGAAGATCGTGGTCGGCCAGATCGGAACAAAAACCCCGATTGCCCCCATCCCGACAAACAGGCACCCCAAACTCGCAAACGCCCCGCGGGAAAGGCGCGATTTGGCGCGGAGAGGGGCGGCGAAGGCCATGGGACTATTGTGGAAACCGGAGCGGCCCGATTCGCTTATCCGGCCTGACGATGGGTGCGCGAAATTGACGAACTGCACCAAAAACCCGTTTTAGGTCTGGAAGCCGGGAACCGCGGCCGGCGCCGAAGCCGGTTTCACCTCGACCGCATCCGGGTCCGGCATGTTCTTCAGGGCTTCGCGTGCATCGACCGGGTTCGCCACCCGCTCATCGCTGACGATTCGGCCATCGCGGAACTTGATGATCCGCTTGCAGTGCTCGGCGATATCGTGCTCGTGGGTGACGATCACGACCGTTTTGCCTTGCCGGTTGAGGTCCTGAAACAGCGCCATGATCTCTTCCGCGGTTCGGGAGTCCAGGTTCCCGGTCGGCTCGTCACCGAAGATCACGAGAGGGTCGTTCACGATCGCGCGGGCAATCGCCACCCGCTGCTGTTGGCCTCCCGAAAGCTCATTCGGCTTGTGATGGGCACGCTGGGAGAGCCCCACCACCTCAAGCGATTTCATCGCTTTGGCGGCTCGATCCTTCACCCCCGCGTACATGAGCGGAAGCTCCACATTTTTGATCGCCGTCGTTCTCGGCAAAAGATTAAAGGTCTGGAAGACAAAACCGATGTGCCGGTTGCGAATCTCGGCCAGCTCGTTGTCGCTCATCCGCGCCACCGGTTCGCCGTTCAAAAGGTATTCGCCACTGGTCGGCCGGTCCAAACAGCCGATCACGTTCATAAACGTCGATTTTCCGCTGCCCGAAGGCCCCATGATCGCGACGAACTCGCCGTCGGCAATGGTCACCGTAACGCCGCGCAGGGCGTGGACCACCACGTCCCCCATCACATAGTCCTTGCTGAGGTCGCGGACTTCGATATTCGTCTTGCCGGTCATGCGCTTCCCTTGAATCTACCTTGCCCAGAGGCAAGGAGGTAGGACGAATGGCGTGGCAAGGAGTTCCCCTCCCTCGTTTTTGCGATGCGAATCGGCTTCCGAGTCCCGGCTTGTCGGGAAGGGTGGGGATAGGGGAGGGAAGGGTTGGGGAAATGGAGCGCGGGCTTCAGCCCGCCCCAAAGCGCCTCCCAACCTCGTGAAGCGAATCCCCGGGAAGGTCAACGCAAATGGAACGCAGACCGCAGCCCGCCTTCACGCCCCCGACTCCCCAAGTCCCGTCTCCAACCCCGCCAACCGATATGTGAACGCCTGCCCCTTCTTCGGGCCGTATTCCGCCAAACCCGCCCGAACCAGCCTCTTCAAAACCACCTGCACACAGCCTCGAATCATCCCCCCTTCCATCGCCAGCTGATAGGCCGTTTTCGGATGCTGCCCCAAGAGCCCCAACACTCGTTCCTGCAACGAGCCAACGGGAGCCTCCAAAGCGGGTTCCGCCACTACGTAATCCCCCGGGG
>CAYONY010000231.1:0-5444 GCA_964405415.1 uncultured Fimbriimonadaceae bacterium
TTCGAGGAGGCGGCGGGCGCGCAAGTCGGTGGCTCGGTTCAGAAGCTGGATCTCGTGGATAAAGTCGTTCGGGGTTTCGCCAAGATAGACGCGGTGGACATGGACCCCGCTTGCTTCCACGGCCTCATCGGGGGCCAAGGGCGTCTCTTTAGTGATGACGTGGACCTCCACTCCCTTGGCCGCGAGCTCCTGGGAGAGTTCGTGGACGTGCGGACTGATGCCGCCCACGATGCGAGGCGGGTATTCCCAGGAGAGCATCACAATGCGCATAGGACAAGCTCGGAAGCAAGTTCAAGGCTACCCGAGGCACGTTCGGCGGCTGCGACGCCGGTAATCCGATCTGAGCTTGGGCGCCGAGCTCAGGTCGAGACTACTTGCCGCCATTGGCCCAGGCATCCTTCGATCGGGCGGCGTCATCCGAGAGCTTGTCGATCACCCGGCGCAAGACGGGCGGGGTGACATTTCGGTTGTCGACGGCAAAGGCGAGCATGAGATTGCCTTTGTCCGTGATATAGAACTGGCAGGGCTGGACTTTGAAGTTCCAGTTCAAAAGCGCGTGCATTTTGGCGCCTTTTGCCTCTTCCGCCTTGGGCGCCTCACCAAAGAAAACTGTAAACCAAATGTAGTTTTTGCTTCCGCTGACCTCGACCGCGATTGGAATATCAAGGCCATCTTTAGTAATCGTAAATTCGTACTTCTCTTTACCCACTTCGGAGTTCAACGTCTTGAGCTCGTACCCCAGGCCCTGAACCAACTTGCTAACCTCGTTTGCATCGAGCTGCTGGCTACCCTGAAAGGCTCCGAATCCCGCCAGGGCCAGGAGCCCGGCAACGATGGCGAAGGGAAGGAGGACGCGTAAGATCCGCTTGCGCATGTCGTTAGGACGAATGGCAGGGGGATTCAGGTTCCGCCTCGGTGCGGACGTGAAGCCCGGGCGCCCCATTCGAAAAGTTAGGAAAGTGTGAAGACAATTGAGGAGCGGGTAGAACGGGGAAGCCATGGCAGATGCTCCTCTTTCGCGACGCGAACTTTTGGCCCTTTCCGGCGCCGGCCTCAGCACGGCGGTGCTCGGGCTGCCATCCTTCGCCGAGAAAAAGTTAGGCAAACCGAGACTCGCCAAAAACATCATTTTTCTGGTTTCCGACGGCATGCCGATGAGCATCCCGACGATGGTGAACCACTATCGGCAGCTCACCGAAGGGAAGGAATCCTATTGGATGTGGCTGCTCGACCAGCCCTTTGTCGTCAATGCGCTGCAAGACACGCGGTCGCTGAACTCGGTGGTCACCGATTCGAGCGCGGCCGCCAGCACGTGGGGCTCGGGCCGCCGGATTTGGAATGGCCAAGTCAATTGCTACCCGGACGGCACCAAGCTGAGGACCCTTTTCGAAATCCTTCGCGAGCAGGGCATGCGGACCGGACTTGCCACCACCACCACGATGACGCACGCGACGCCATCCGGCTTTGCGATCTGCCATCCCACACGCGACGATGAGGAAGGCATTGCCGCCCAGCACCTGAACCGGAACGTCGATGTGCTTTTTGGCGGCGGCAACAAGTTTTTCGCCGCCGACAAGCGCAAGGATAAACGCGACCTTTACGCCGAGTTCCGAAAGCGCGGCTATGAAGTGGTTCGCGATCGGGCTTCGATGAAAGCCGCGGCGGGGAAGAAACTGCTGGGGATTTTCGCGGACAGCCACCTGCCCTATACGATCGACCGGAAGAACTCGCCAAAGCTCGCCGGAACGGTTCCGACCCTGGCCCAAATGGCTCACAAAGCGATCCAGACCCTCAAAGGCTCGCCCAACGGGTTCATTTTGCAGATTGAGGGCGGCCGGGTGGACCACGGCAACCACTCCAATGACCTTCCGGGCGCGGTTTTTGACCAGATCGACTTTGAAGAGGCGATGAAGGTTGCGGTGGATTTTGCCCGCCAGGACGGCGAAACGCTCGTGATCATCACCTCGGACCACGCCTGTGGCGGCACCTCCCTCAACGGTTCCGGGGACGAATACATCGACTCCACGAAAGGGCTGCAGTCGCTTTCCCGGATGAAAGCCTCGTGGAACAACCTTTTAACCGAGATCAAACTCGACGTGAAGGTCCCTCGAATCCAAGAGCTCGTTCGCGACAAGGTCGGATTTGGGATCAAAAAGGAGGAGGCGGAGGTCATTGCCGCCGCGATCGACAACAAGTCGCCCTTCAAGGCCTCCGCCTTCTACGGAAGCGCGAACGCCGCCCTCGGCCTGATCCTGGGCAACTCCACGAAGGTGACCTTTACCAGCGGCAACCACACCAACGACCACGTCCTGCTGACGGCGCTGGGCCCGGGCTCGGAGAAGATCAACGGCCTTGTGCGCAACACGGCGCTTTTCGATGTGATGCTCGCCGCGCGAGGACTAAAGCATCAGAATCCGGCCGAACCGGATTTTGCCTCCGCGTATCGCGCTTATTACAAGAAGAACGCGAAACCGGAGGCCGGCAAAGTCGCGTTCGAAGCGGAACTGGAAGGCCACTGGTCGTAGAGCCCTTCAATCCCCGAGGGAAGGGGTTGAATCGACTGAATAGCCATAATAATGATTATCGGACACTATAGCCCAACTTAAGGACCGTTGAGAGAAGGGGGGCCCGGATCAGCTCGCCAGAGGGAGAATGCCATCGTCGAGGCGATGGTCGAGCTTGGCAGCGGCGCGGGCACAATGGTCGAGAATCGTATCCAACCCGCCGGTCTGGGACTTGCGAATTTGGCGGTAAACCAAGAGCGCAGCCGCCGAAAGGCCGAGCGCGGTGACGATCGGCACCCAGACGTGGCTCTTTTTCGGAGACTCGACAATTGCGACGCTGCAAGTTGGACAAACCCTGGCCATTTCCATTTCCATCCGATTGACGCTAAGCAACTCTTCGGTGTTTCATCGATCGCGCCATAGGTCCCATTTCCGCAATTTCCCCGTGTGGTTACCGGGTTTGGGCGGCAACACATGGGGGCACGGCCCTGAACCGGCCGGCGGCGGATGCCGAGTATCATCCTCAGGAAGCAATGGAGCCCACTTTTACGCCCGAAGAAGCGCGTTTTCTTGAATCGGTCCAGTCGTTTGTCGATCAGGACGTCGCCCCGTGCAGCCGCAGTTGGGAGAAGGACACCTTCCCTTCCGACATTTGGACTCGCACCGCCGGCCTCGGCATCACCTCGTGCCTACTGAGCAAGGAACTGGGCGGCCGGGGCTTTTCCTGCCAGACCTACGCCGACATGTGCCGAAGGATCGCCAAAGGCGATCCGGCGCTGGCGATGAATGTGGCGGCGATCAACGCCCTTTGCGTGGCTCACTTCGAGCACTTCGCCAGCGACGACCAACGGGCCAAGTACCTTCCAGGGATCCTCGACGGGACGATCCCGTTGAGTTGGGGGCTCACCGAGCCGGATGCGGGGAGCGATGCCCGCCGCGTCAAGACGGCCGCGACTCCGATCGAGGGCCGGCCGGGCTATTACCACCTCAACGGCGAAAAGATGTTCATCACGAACGGCGGCTTCGCCAAGCTGTTCATCATCATCGCCCGCCTCGACGAGCAAAACCTCTCCGCCTTTCTGATGGAGCGCGACGATCCGGGTATTCGGGACTTCGGCCGAATTCCCACGACCGGTGTCTCCGCCTCTTGGACCTCTCAGTTCCGCATGGTGAACGCGGTGGGCTGGCATACGCCCGGATCCTTTGAGGAGGTGATCGGACTTCTCTACCAAGGCCGGGTCGGCATCGGCGCGATGGCGCTGGGGATCGCCGAAAAGGCGCTCGAGGAGGGCATCGCCTATTCGAAGCAACGCGAGCAGTTCGGGCGGACTCTTTCGCAGATGCAGTCCGTTCAGAATATGATCGCCGAGAGCGGCATGCAGGTCGAGGCGGCGCGGCTCCTCGTTCAGAAAGCGGCTTGGCTCTACGATCAGGGGCGGTCGATCGTGAAGGAGGCCTCCTACGCCAAGCTTTTCGCCTCGGAGGCGGCGCGGGATGTGACGAACAAGATGCTCCAGATCCACGGCGGGCGCGGGATGACGTTCTACTTTCTCATTGAGAAGCTCTGGCGGGACGCCAAGCTCACCGAGATCGGCGAGGGTGCGACTGAGATTCAAAAGCTCGTCATTGCGAAGGCGCTCTTGAAGTAGGAGGCGTTCGCATGCCGTCCGGCAAAGAAGCCCTTCCCGATTGGGTCCGTTTTTCGATCTGGGGCAGCCCCTCTCGGGGAGCGGTTCTGGCCTATGGATGGCTCGTCACGGGCTTGGCGAGCGCTTCCGTCTTGGCGGGCGTCCTCGTGGCCCCGATCTTCTTTTTCGGCATCCTGTTCGGATTCGGCGCAATTCCTTACTTCGGGGCCGTCCGCTGGATTGATCGTCACAGCAACTGGCGTGAGGTGGAGAATGCTTCGCCCTGGCAGTTTTAGGCTGTCGGGCCAGACAAGAAAGAGCACGGGAATCCATGGGACTCCCGTGCTCGAACTTTTTGAACCTAAGCCTTGGCCGCTTCGACGATCTTTTTGAATGCGGGCAAATCGTGGATGGCGAGCTCGCTGAGCATTTTGCGGTCCACCGCGATGCCGTTTTTCGTCAGCCCGTGGATCAATTGGCTGTATTTGATCTCACATTCGGTGCAGGCCGCAGAGATGCGGGCGATCCAGAGCCGACGGAAATCGCGCTTTTTGGCTCGGCGATCGCGGAAGGCATACTGCCCCGACTTCATCACCTGCTCGTGAGCGCGGCGGAAGACGTTCTTCTTACGCCCCCAATAGCCGGAGGCGCGCTCGATAACCTTTTTGTGCCGTTTGTGGCGCATCAGGCCACGTTTGATTCTTGCCATGTTTCTCCTCGTTTCCTTTCTAACCAGTTCCCTGCCCGTAGGGGCGGTAGTGGTAGAGGGTTTGTCTAAGAATTGGACTTGTAAGTCATATACGACCTATAAGTCCTGACCAAATTTTACATTGCCAAAAGCCGCTTCACGCGCTTCTTTTCGCCCTTGAAGAGCTCAGGCTCCGACTCCAGGCGCCTCTTCTGCGACGCGCCCTTGTGCAGGAACATGTGGTTGTTGTACGACTTCCGCCGGGTGATCTTGCCCGTCCCCGTCACTTTGAACCGCTTCGCGGCTGTCTTGTTGGTTTTCAGCTTTGGCATTCTTCTTTCCCGTCGGCTGCGGCTTGGGCAACATGACCATCGTCATGAGGCGCCCATCCAAGGCCGGCGTTCGCTCGACGGAAGCAATATCCGCCAGCATCTCGGCCATGTGCTCCAGCTTGTTCTTCCCCAGCACCGAGTGCGTAATCTCACGGGCGCGGAACTGGCAGACGACCCGTACCTTGTCGCCATCTTCCAAAAACTTGCGCGCTTTCTTGGTTTGAAACAGCAGATCGTGCTCCGCAATGCGGGGACTGATCTTTATACCCTTTACGTCCTGCTGTTTTTTCTT
>CAYONY010000232.1:0-5390 GCA_964405415.1 uncultured Fimbriimonadaceae bacterium
TTCCAGGGTGGGTGTGTTTTGTTATGTGGGGATTTTTGAAAGTTTAATGTTTAATGTTGATTGTGGGTTGTGTGGGTGTGTGGGGTGTGGGGTGAGGGGTGAGGGAGTGAGGGGTGAGGAGTGAGGAGAAAGGAGAAAGGAGAAAGGAGAGAGGCGAGAGGGGAGCGGCTTAGCCGGTGACGGTGAAGGGGGTCAGGTCCTTCACCACTTCGTTCTGCTCGCCGAGCTGCACGATCTTCGGCACCACCGGCTCATCCGTCCAGGTGAACGCGCAGATGATCAGCCGGTCGCCGGGATTGAAAAAGCGGGCCGCGCCGCCGTTCATCCCCACCACCCCTTTCGGCCCCGCGAACGCATAGGTGTTCAGGCGCGCCGCGTGGTCGACCGCCCAAATCTGGACCATTTCGCCATCCTGGATCCCGACGCGCCGCATGAGCTCGCCGTCGATTTCAATGCTCCCCACGTAGTCGGGGTTGGCATAGGTGACGCGGGCGTGGTGGAGCTTGGATTTAAGAAGCTGGAGCAGGCGCATATCCTTCGTCGGCCTTCTTGGCCTTGGCGGCGGTCTCTTCCGGCTCGGATTCCGCCACGGTCACCCGTCGGCGAACCCAAGCCGCCCAGAATCCGGCGAAGGTGAGGATACCCGTGCCGATCCAGACGAGGATGGTCATGGGCTTGTAGAACAGCTCGACCGGGTAGAGCGGCCGCATGAAGTGAAGCTGAAGGTGGACGGCGCCGGTGGCCGCATCCATGCCCTGCATCGTCATGAAATAGTCGTCGCCGACCCGCTCGGGGCGCTGGATGGGGCCGGCCGAGGAGAGCTCCATTTTGGGGTTGATCTGGAATTTGTGGGGGCCCGCGCCCACGTCGAGAAGGGCGCCGAATTGGGTGCCCATTTGGCCGGCTTCGCCCGTGCGCGTCTGCTTGATGTATTTCACGTCGAGGCGGTCGAACTTGGCCGATTCGCCGGGTTTCAGGCTGATCACGTCGCTCGCGTTCAGCTCAAGCGCGCCCACCGTGAAGTAGATGTCGTGGAAGGGCTGGCGGCGGATATGGGGCCAGGCCATGGCGTTGCTCTCGCCGTTGCCGTTGCGGATGTAGTAGAGGCCGGGGCTGACTTGGAACTCGCCATCGGGACCCTTCATGTCGAAGACGATCTCGTTGTTGCGATCCATCAGATCGCCGGTGGTTTTGTTATAGCGGATGGCGTAGCCCATCGCCTGGGTGGTCGCGCCTTCTTGGACGAAGAACTGCTCTTTGCGCTCGAAGCCGCGCGAGACGATGAGGCCGGCGAGGGCGGTGGCGATCCCGAGGTGGGAAAGGAACGCGGGCGCGGAGGTCCGCGAGCGTTTCAACATCTCGATCAGCCGCCAGGTGTTGGCGACGATCGCGAAGAGCGCGAACCCGATGAGCACCATCATCCAGGGCAGCACCGAGACTTTGGCAAAGCCGAAAAAGAGGTCGATTTTGGTGCTCAGATCGAGCATTTCCCGCGCACTGGTGCGCGAGATGATGAGCATGATCGTTCCGAGCAGGCCGATGGTGATGCAGAAGGAGCCATAGAGCTTGCCGGAGAGGGCTTTGAAGCCGGTGCCCCGCCAACTCACGAAGGGGGCCGCCGCCATCAGAAGGAGCAACGGGAAATAGAGCCAGCTCAGGACCATGTGGTAGTCGCGCTCGGTGGAGACGCGCAGCCCGTTTTTCATCAGGCCGGCGATCATCGGCATGCTCATGCCGAAGGCGGTCGCGATGGCGAAGCAGGTGAGGACGAAATTGCCCCAGCGGTACATGCCTTCCCGGTGCAGCCCGTCCACTTCCGGCGCGGTATGGGCCTGGGCTTTGAGGCGGATCAGGCTGCGGATCCAAAGCCCCATGAAGGCGAGAATGCTGACCGCGCCGATGCCGATGAGGACTTTGAGGGCGGTGCTATCCATTTGCGCGAAGCTGTGGACGCTGGTTTCGGAGAGGAGTCCGGACCGGGTGAGGAAGGTGCCGTAGAGAAAGGCGAGAAAGGGCAGCCCGCCAAAGAGCAGGTTTGAGGCATGCCACTTGCCGCGGTTGGTTTGCACCAAGAGGCCATGGATGAGCGCGGCGGAAAGGCACCAGGGGACGAAGCTGGTGTTCTCGACCGGGTCCCACGCCCAGAAGCCGCCCCAACCCAGGGTTTCGTAGGCCCAGAAGCCGCCCATGATGAGCCCAAGGCCGAGGATGGTGGTGGAGACGATGGTCCAGGGCCTGACTTTGGGCACCCATTCGTTCCAGCGTCCGGTCACCATCGCGGCGACCGCGTAGGCGAACATGACGGTGAGCGAGCCGAACCCGAGAAAGATGGTGGGCGGGTGGATGGTGACCCAGTAGTTTTGAAGGGACGGGGCCAGGCCCATGCCATCGATGGGAACGACCGGCTTGCCATCGGCCATCGTCAGCCCGAACGGGCTCTCATAAGCCAAGATCGCGGCGATGCCGGCGAGAAAGCCGGCGTAGGGGATCGTGAACCATCGGCGGAACTCGCCGGTGCCGCGCAGCGCCAAGAGTCCGAAAATGGCGGCGCAGACGCCCCAGAGCAAGAAGCTTCCCTGCTGGCCCGACCAGATGCCCGCGATCCGATATTGGAGGGCGTTTTGGGTGTCGGCGTGGCTGAAGACGTAATCGAACTCAAAGCGGTTGTTGGCAAAGAGAATGCCCAAGCTCACAAAGACGGCAAACAGAGAAAGGCAGCCGGCGGTAAAGCTCCAAGCGGCGACGCGGCGGATTTTGGGCAGCTTTGGCTCAAAGATCCAGGCGAAATGGCTCGTGGCGAAGAAGCCAACGGCGAGCCAGACGAACAATTTGCCGAGCGAACCGATCCAGAGCGACCACTCCGGAGGCGAATGCTGATGGATATCCATGGTCTCTTAGGAGGCCTTGTTCGATGCTTCGTATTTGCTGGGGCATTTCACCAAGAGCCGATGCGCTTTGAAAATGCCGTTCTCGCACTTGCCGACCGCGACGACTTTGGTGGCCTCGCCCATATTCGCGATCGGAGTGCCGGTGTAGACGACGGGCATGGATTCGCCCTTTTCGTCGATGAGGTTGAAGCGGACCTCCCGGGCCCGCACATCGCTGTCCAGCGTCGCCTTGTCGAGGTCTCCCGCCAAGTGAAGCTGATCGCCGGTGCTCACTTTGGCTTCCGCGACGGTCACATAGGGGCTCGCGTTGGAAAGAAAGGCGATCACCATCCCGCTGATCGCGAGGGTGGCGACGACGATCGAGATCAGAGTGCCCAGCTTCATCGTTTGTTATTGTAGTCGAACCCGGCGGTTCGAGGGGTACGTAGAATTCGACGTTATCACTTCTTACGCCATGGGAGGCCGATCCATCCTTTGGCCCGGGAATTGCCAACACATTCTTACGCGAAACTTCCGGGCGCTTTTCGGCGTCGGGAGTCTCTGAGCCATAATTCCGGTTGATTTGACTATGCGATTCGCCAAGCCCGCCCTTGCCTCGGCCGCCGCCCTTGTGGCCGGGGTCGCCTTTGTCCTCGCGCAGAATCCGGCGCCCCCTTCCCCCACGGCGATGCCGCCGCTCAAGTCGAACTGGGGCGATCTCTATCTGACCACGAACATCGGCAGCTTCAAATTGGTCGATGGCGAAGGTCGCGTCGAGATCAATTTCACCGGCACGGCGATGATCAGCCAGCTCAAGGGGACGGCCACGCCGTCGGCTGGGTTGCGCAAGGAGTACGACGATCGCGGCCGCCAGGTTTGGCATGGCACGGGGCGACTCGTGGTCGATGGCTCGTTCCGCGGCATCCAATGGTTTGGAACCAAGATGAGCGCGCGATGGGTCGGGGCCGGATTGGCGCGCATCAGCGGCGAATTCGACAAGAATCTGGAGACCGGCTATTACTGGTATGGCGGAAGGGTCGGCGAAAAGCGCCCCTGGAATTCCAGCGGCATGACGATCGTGAACCCCGAAGCGCGCGCCGGCGGCCAAGGCACGCCAACCGAACGCCCAAAGACCGGCAAGCCGGGCGGCGGCTAGCCCCGGTGCTCACCCGCACCTTTCTGCATATTCCCGGCGTCGGACCTCGCACCGAACGCCAGCTTTGGGAGCAGGGGTGCGTCGACTGGGATGCGTTTCTGGGCGACACGCGCTACGAGCTGAACCAGGTTCCCTACGAACAGGCGAGACTCGAAATCGAGACGTCAAAGTCGAACCTCGAATCGGGGGTCCACCAATATTTCTCGCGTTCGCTCGGGATGGCGGAAGCTTGGCGCGCATTTCCCGAATTCCGGCAGCGCTTGGTTTACTTGGACATCGAGACCGACGGCGGCGACCGGGGCGAATCGGTGACGATGGTCGGCCTTTACGATGGGACGGAGTTTCGCGCGTTGGTGAAGGGCGACAACCTGGCCGAATTCCCCGATGTGATCTCGCACTATTCGATGATCGTCACCTTCTTTGGCGGAGGCTTCGACCTTCCCATGCTCCAAAAAGCCTTTCCGAGCCTGAAGTTCGACCAAATCCATCTGGACCTTTGCCCGACGCTTCGCAAAGTGGGGCTCCACGGCGGATTGAAGAAGATCGAGAAGGCGGTCGGCATCGAGCGCCCGGAGGAGACCGACGGTCTGAGCGGGATGGACGCGATCAAGCTCTGGCGGGCCTATCGGCTCGGCAGCGAGGCAGCGCTCGAGCGGCTCATCGCCTACAACCGGGACGACGTGGTGAATTTGGAGCGCCTGGCGGAAATTGCCTACCAACGGCTGTTCACACTCACCGTTCCGCGCGAGCTGCGCGAACCTCGGCTCGCCGTTTAGCCTTTCGCCGTCAGATCGCGTTTTTCCAGGGGTTCTGCTTCGAAAGCTGGTCGGAAAGGTTGTCGATCCGAAGCCCGGAGGTACGCAGCCGCATCGCCATCATCCGGGCCAGGTTGGTGAGCACGACGAAGCCGATGTCCCGCTTGGCCCCCATCAGCTTGCGAAGGTCGTCGGCCGGAATGTGGCACGCCTGAACGCGCCCGATGCAGACGGCATGGGCCGAGCGCGGCTGGTTGTCGATCAGGCCGATCTCCCCCAAGACGTTGCCCGGTCCGAGTTCGGTGATCTTCTCTCCGGTCGGGGTGAGCACATTCACCCGGCCATCCAAAATCGCCACCACCGTGGAGCTTGGCTCGCCGGCGCGGATCAGCTCGGATTGGGGAACGTGAACCTCGTATTTGCCGAGGTTATAGATCTCTTCGACCGCTTCGGGCGGCAGCCCAAACACCAGATAACTCTGTTTGAAAACGTCCAAGAACTCCATACGCCCCCTCGATCCGAAGAAAAAGTTGGCGCGGACGAAGGGACTCGAACCCCCAACCCTCAGTTCCGAAGACTGATGCTCTATCCGTTGAGCTACGTCCGCGCGGG
>CAYONY010000233.1:0-5332 GCA_964405415.1 uncultured Fimbriimonadaceae bacterium
TACCTCAATTGTCGGTTTCGCCGCGCCTCCGCTTGAGCTTGGCCGGCCCAGATTGACCGAGCCAAGAGCCAAACGGTAACCTCGGCCCCGAGCGGCCCGAGCGAGCTGCTTCCACCTATGCCTGAAGGCGACCTTTCCGTTTGCGCGTGGCCGGCTACTCTGGCCAACAATGCGACCCACGACATGCTCTACGCCGAGCTTCGGGCGCTCGGCGTGCGCGTCATCCCCTATGTCCAGCCGGGTGTGCTCAAGGAGCGATTCGACGTTCTCCACATCCATTGGCCCGACACCTGGCTCCACTATCGCTCATCAATTCGGGCCTGGATGCGAACTGCCGTCGAATTCCATGTGCTGCATCGGCTCAAACGCCGTGGGGTAAGGATCATTTGGACGGTCCACAATCTTCGCTCCCACGAGCAGCGGCATCCGCGGCTCGAAGCGCGCTTCTGGCGGCGTTTTCCCAAGCTCGTCGATGGCTATATTGTGCTTACCCGAGCCAGCCAGGAGCCCGTGCTTGCCCAGTTTCCAGACCTCGCCGGCAAGCCGGGCTTTGTCATCCCGCATGGGCACTACCGCTCGGCCTATCCCAACCTGATCGGACGGGAGGCCGCCCGCGCCAAGCTCGGCTTGCCCGAAGACGCCGACGTGCTGGCCCATGTTGGGGTGTTGCGGCCCTACAAAAACGTGCTTCACCTTATCACATGTTTTCGCGCCTTGCCCGATCCAAGGTTGCGGCTGGCGATCGGAGGCGTTCCCGGCGGCGGGCTCACCTCGGAATCAATTCGGACTGCCTCCGAAGGCGACTCCCGGATCCAGCTCCACTTGCGACGGCTGGAGGACGACGAGCTTCAAGTGTTCATGAACGCGGCCGATCTCATCCCGTTGCCGTTCACCGACATTCTCAATTCCGGTTCGGCGATCCTCGCACTCTCGTTCGATCGGCCGGTTCTGGTCCCCCATCGGGGTTCGATGGGCGAACTGTTGGAGGTGGCCGGAACGGACTTCGTGCGGACCTACGAGGGGGACCTCACGCCCGATGCCCTGGCGAGCGCCATCGAGTGGGCCAAGGCAAAACAGAGGGGACGAGCGCCCCTCGACCACTTGGGATGGAGCGAAGTGGCGCGCCTTACCCGGGACGCCTACCTTGACCTTCGCGCCCAGGGAGGCGGCCCAACCGTCCGATAATGGGGACGTGCCGCCCCGTGAAGCCATGAAAACTCGCGCTCGCGCACCGCTTCGCATCAGTTTCGGCGGAGGAGGTACCGACGTGCCGCCCTACTGCGATGAGCAGGGGGGCGCGGTGCTGAGCGCTACCATCAACCGCCACGCGTACGCCACCCTGATTCCCGGCGGGGACAGCTTTGAGGTGCAAAGCCTCGATTACGACGCCAGCCTTTCGTATGGCTTGGATCAAAGCTTTGCCTACGACGGCCAGCTTGACCTGGTGAAGGGGGTTTTGGACCACTTTCGCGAGACCGCCACATTCCGCGAGGGCCTTCGCATCGTGCTGCACAACGACGCCCCCCCGGGCTCGGGATTGGGCTCGTCCTCGGCGATCACGGTCGCGCTGATCGCCGCGCTCGCCCAGCACTTGGGGCAGAATCTCGATCCGGCGTCGATCGGCGAATTGGCCTACCAAATCGAGCGCGTCAAGATCGGCCAGATCGGTGGGAAACAGGATCAGTTCGCGGCCGCCTGCGGGGGTTTCAACTTCATCGAGTTTCGCGACCGGAAAACCCTCGTGAACGCGCTCCGTCTGGGCCCGACAGTGCGCAACGAGCTTGAGTACCGGCTGGTTTTCGCCTATGTGGGCGGAGACCGTGTCTTCTCGCACATCTTGGAGCGTCAGGTCGCCAATTACCGAGAAGGCAAGAGGTCGGCGGTGGCCGCGATGGACGAGCTGAAGTCGTTGGCTTATCGGATGAAGGACGCCCTGCTCCTGAACGACTTGGGCGGCTTTGGCGACCTTCTGCATGAGGCCTGGCAGGCCAAAAAGAGCATGGCCGAGGGCATTTCCAACCCGGAGATCGACGCCCTCTATGAAAAGGCTCGCGCCCACGGGGCGGTCGGAGGCAAGATCACCGGCGCCGGCGGCGGGGGTTTCATGTTCTTTTTTTGCGATCCCTTCCGCCGGCACGAACTTCAAGAGACGCTGCGAGAGGCCGGGGTCGCGCTCGTCAACCTTTCCTTCGTCGAGCATGGCGTCCAAGCGTGGTCGGTGGAGTGAGCAATCGCCGGCTTCAATGGGGAAAATGAGGACATGACCGACGCGGCGGCGGCCATTCGCGAAACCTTGGACCATCACTTTGCGCTGCGCGAAGGCGTGGAGGCGATGGCTCCGGCCATTGAAGCGGCGGTGGCCATAATGGTCGCCTCGCTGGCCGCGGGCGGAACGATCTACCTGTGCGGCAACGGCGGCTCGGCGGCGGATGCCCAGCACATCGCGTGCGAACTCGTGGGCCGGTTCCTGATGGAGCGAAAGGGGCTGCCGGCGGTCGCCCTCCACACGAACACCAGCTCGCTCACCGCGATCGGCAACGATTACGCATTTGACGAAGTCTATGCGCGCCAAGCGGAGGCATTCTGCCGTGCAGGCGACGTGCTGATCGGCATCAGCACCAGTGGACGCAGCGCCAGCATCCTCAATGCGATGCATAAAGCTCGGGCCAAGGGGGCAAAGGTGATCGGACTCAGCGGCCGAACCGGTGGCGCAATGCCGGCGGCCGCCGATCTGTGCCTCTGCGTTCCAAGCGACGAAACCCCGCGCATTCAAGAAATGCACATCCTGATCGGCCACATCCTTTGCCAGATTTGCGAGAGGGCGCTTTGCTCCGACAAGCCGTCCTCTTAGCCGGGGGCCTCGGGACGCGCCTGGGCGCGCTTACCGCCGAAACTCCAAAACCGCTCCTCGAGGTGGCGGGCCGCCCGTTTCTGTTTCACCTCATCGAGAATCTCCGGCGCTTTGGGATCGATCGTTTTTTGCTGAGTGTGGGCTATCGGGCGGAGCAGTTTGAGCACGTCCTAGGCGATGGCTCTGCCTTTGGGGTCACCATCGAATACGTCCGCGAGGACGAACCGCTGGGCACCGGAGGGGCCCTTCGCTTGGCCCGAGACCAGCTCGATGAGACGTTCGTTTTGGCCAATGGCGACACGCTGTTCGATGTGAACGTGCTCGCCCTGGCGTGCGCAATGCGAGACCGTGGTTGCGAGGCGGCGGTGGGATTAAGGCGGGTGGCGGAGGCCTCACGCTATGGGCGGGTTGCCGAGTCCGACGGCCGCGTGCTTCGGTTCGAGGGGGTCGGCCACGCGGGCGAAGGCTGGATCAACGGGGGTGTTTACGCCCTTCGGCGGGAATCCGTGGATCGGCTGCCGGAAGGACGTTCTGCGCTGGAAGCCGACCTGCTGCCCGAGTTGGCCGGCCTCGGCAAACTGGCCGCCGTGCGAAGCGAAGCGTTCTTCATCGATATCGGAATTCCCGATGATCTTGCCCGGAGTCACGCCGCCGTCGCCTCATGGCGGCATCGTCCGGCGGTCTTCTTCGACCGAGACGGCACGTTGAACGAAGACCCCGGCTATGTCCACCGGCCCGAAGATCTGGTTTGGAAACCCGAAGCCAAAGAAGCCATCCGTTGGCTGAACGACCGGGGCTTTTTGGCGATTGTCGCGACCAACCAGGCCGGCATCGCCAAGGGCAAGTTCACCGAAACGGACTTTGAGCGGTTTATGAACCGAATGCGGGAAGACCTGGCCCACGTCGGCGCCCATCTCGATGCGGTGTACCACTGTCCCTATCATCCCGAAGGCGAACCGCCCTACCGATTGGATTCGCCGGATCGCAAGCCGGCGCCCGGCATGTTTCTCCGAGCACTTAAGGAATGGAACATCGACCCGGATCGCAGCTTTGCGCTGGGCGACAGCTAGACCGACCGCCAAGCGGCCGCCGCCGCCGGCGTCCGCGCCGAGCTCTACGCCGGTGGAAGCCTGCTCACCCACGTCCGACGGCTCACCGAGAACGGTTATGACCCGGAAATGACGCCCGCAGCCCCGGCCGAATTGTTCAAGAAGCGGGCTCCCGCCCGGGGGCTGCTGATCACGTTCGTCCGGAAGCTGATCCTTCCTCGGAACGGGGCCACGGTTTGGGCCGCGTATTGGAGCGGCTGAGTCGAGGTCATCCGGCAACGCTCAACGGTGAGCTTCAGTTTATTCACGCTGGCCGTGCCGGTGGAGACCTTCAAGGGGAATTCGGTGCTGCCCGTGCGGAAATGGCATCCGATAAAGCTGAGCTCTCCTTTGGCCGAGGTGAGGTTGACCGACGACCGGTCCGGGCTGGTCGTGATAAAGGTCGTGTTGGTGAACGAAAGGCTCGTGACGTCCAATTCGGTGTTGTCGATGTGGACGCCCCCATAGGTGAAAACGCCACCCTGAACCGCGATCCGATCGATCTTGCTTGTCGCCGGGAACGGATCGCCCTGACGGTCCCACTGAGTGAAGCGGATCCACTTCGAGGTCGGATTGACCACGCGCAGACCCGATGTGTTGGGGCCGACCAGAATGAAATCGATGCGCCCGCCCTCGATCGAAACGTCGCTTGCCCCGCCGAGCCACTCCATGTGGGCGACGTTCACGTTCGGGGCATTGCAGTTGCGAATCGTCACGCGGCGACTGTCTTGGCCGTGCATGTCAAATCCGCCATTCCAACCCAAGGCCGACGTGGCCTGGCACCGTTCGATCAGCACGTCGGAGGAGCCGTGGTCGAGCTGGACCGTGTGGCGGACGTCTTCGCCGATCGTGTCGCGAATCGTGACAAATCGGCTGGATGAGACATCGACGCCATAGCCTTGGCCCGGCCCCGTCGCCGCCGCATCGGCGACCGCGCAATTGGCGACCAGCACATTGCGGCAGCTTTCAATCCGAAATCCGTGCCCGGAGAAGTTGCGAACGGCGACATCGACGATGGTCAATCCCGAAACGTGGCGGGCATGGAGGGCCCCTTCTGAATTCGTCTCCCCTTCGCCCTGCGCATTGAATCCGATTCCTTGAACGCGAATCCCTTCGCTCGCAAGGTTTCCCAACGCCGAAAGTCTTGGATTCAATGAGAACTCGCGGCCGGTGCGGCCATCGAGGACGACCGTGCGCGACGAATGGTTGACCAAGAGCACCCGCACCAACTCGGCTCGCGTGTGGCTGAATTCGCCGCTGAACTTATGGCGAAGCCGATAGTCGTCGTTGAGCACGTAATAGCCCGGTTCGATCCCCGCCACGCTTGAAAGCCGTATCGACTGGACGCCGGCCGCGAGCCCTGGCGTGCTCACCGACGGGTAGTTGTGATATT
>CAYONY010000234.1:0-5299 GCA_964405415.1 uncultured Fimbriimonadaceae bacterium
GAACACCCCGTTCTCATCCCATCCGTGCTCGTCGTCTCCGATCAGATGCCGGCTCGGATCGGCAGATAACGTGGTTTTGCCGGTCCCACTGAGGCCGAAAAAGAGCGCGGTGTCCCCCTCCGGGCCGATATTGGCGGAGCAGTGCATGCTGAGCACGCCCTTGAGCGGAAGGAGGTAATTGAGAATCGTGAAGACCGATTTCTTCATCTCTCCCGCGTATTGGGTGCCAAAGATCAGAACCGTCTTCTCGGCGAAATTGAGCGCAATCATCGCCTCACTGCGGGTTCCATCCACCGCCGGATCGCACGTGAGGTGGCAAAGATCGATCACGGTCCAGTCGGGCGCATAACCCCGCAATTCGTCGGCGTTAGGGCGGATAAGAAGCTGCTTGATGAACAGCGCGTGATAGGGCCGCTCGACGATGAATCGGGCCGAGATCCGATGATCGACGTCGGCTCCCCCGTAGGTGTCGATGACATAGAGCTTTTTGCCCTGGATGTACGCGTTTGCCTTGGCCAGCAAGCGCTGGAAGACCTCCGGCGAAAGCTCGGCGTTGTTCTCCCACCACACGTGAGGTTCGCTGCCGGGTTCGCGGACGGTGTGCTTGTCCTTCGGCGTTCGACCCGTGTACTTGCCCGTATAGGCCACCAGGGCTCCGTTGGCGGCAAGCACGTCCCCATCCCTCACCGCTTCTTCCACGAGTTCGGCGATGGTGAGGTTGGGGACCACTTCGGCGGCGCGCGAAAGGTCCAGCACGGCGGAAGAGAATGCAGTTGACGCCATTGTCGGTGCTTCCTTAGGATCGGGGCGCGGCTCCCTCGCTGCGTCCCCAGAGTAGGGCTCTATTGTACCTAGCGGAACCTGAGATCGGCCCTCCGGTCTCGCCCGCGAAGCGCAAAGCCGATCAAAATAACGGCATGGGCGTCTCTGAAGAGACCTTCCTCTCCATCCAATCCGAGTTGGCTCGGATTGAATCAGATTATGGAGTCCGCGTGCTCTACGCATGCGAGTCCGGCAGCCGGTCGTGGGGATTCGATTCGCCAGACAGCGACTACGACGTGCGGTTTCTCTACGTGCACGCTCGGGATTGGTATCTCTCGATCGAGACGGGGCGCGATGTGATCGAAGAGATGCTCCCGGGCGATCTGGACTTGAGCGGTTGGGAGCTTCGCAAGGGCCTGCGGCTGATGAGGAAGTCGAACCCACCGTTTTATGAATGGCTGCGCGCGCCTATCGTCTACCGCCAGGATGCGAAATTCATGGCGCGACTTCAGCCGTTGGCGACGGATTACTACTCCCCAGAGCGTTGCTTCTTGCATTACCTGCATATGGCGCAGGGCAACATCCGCGAATACTTGAGCGGGGAAACGGTTTGGCTCAAAAAGTACCTCTACGTTTTGCGGCCGATGCTCGCCTGCCGCTGGATCGAGCGGGGGTTGGGCCCCGCTCCCATGGAGTTTGAACGCCTGGTCGCGCGTGGGGTCGAGGATCCCAATCTGATCGCCGCAATCCAAAGCCTGCTATCTCGAAAGCGTGAGGGCGCCGAACTCGACCGCGGCCCCTTTATCCCCGAAATCTCCAGGTTCATCGCAGAGGAAATGCCTCGACTGGGGGCGATCAAGCCCAAGCCCGGCCCGAGTCCCGATGCGGCGGCGCTCGATGGGCTTTTTCGAGAAACGATCGGGCTCTAGCCGGATTGCACCATGCGCCGATCGCCCACCCGCACTGTGACCCGGCGCGCATCGAAATATTCGAGCAGCGGGATGGCGTATTTGCGCGAAGTCCCCACCGCATCGCGAAACTCCGCCGCCGTAAACGGTCCCTTGGCCCCCAATTTCCGAGCCTGAGCTTGAAGCACTTCCAACTGAGAAGGACTGTAGTAGATGCCTTCGGCGACCCGAACAACCGCCCCGGCCTCAACGCCCAACCTTAAGATCTCGTCGACGGCTTGGACGGGGGCATGCACCAAGTTGGCCAGGTCCTGGCTCGAGGGCGGATTGGCGCCGGCTGCATCGAGCGTCCCGACGACTCGATCGAGGAACGCGCGCTGTTTCGCGCTGAGGGCGATCTGAAAAGAGGGAAGGCGGACGCCGGTGCCCGAAAGATGCAGTTTTCCTGACTGGGTGAGGGCCGCCAAGATTCGGTCAAAAGGCTTGCCTGTCCACTTGAGCCCAGCCCGCCCGGCAACTTTATCGCGCGAGGCAAGGGCTTGCGTCGGCTGCTCGGCATGGAGCTCGCCGAGGGCTTTCAGAAATCGTCCTGCCGCAGCCACAAAGGCGGCCTTGTCATACCAGAGACCCGAGAAGCCAAAGAGCTTTTTGGCCTTGAGCAGGCTTTCAAGCACCTCGCCAAGCGATTGGGCCGTCTGCCCAAGATGCCGGGCGATATCGTCCGTTGGCATGCCTTGCTCGTTCCCCGCCAGGAGGGTCAGGATGGCTTCCTCATCGCTTCCCGTCCCCTCGACCGTTACGAGTTGTTCCGATTTGCGCCGGATCTTTGCCTGCGGGACGACGACGTGCCCTCCCCCAAGGAGCTCGGCCGGCGAATAGCGACGCACGATCAGGGGCTGGCCTAAGGCACATGCGATCGGGCGCTCCAATCGAAGCTGCACCAACTCCGGATCTCCATCGTTGAGAAAGGCCTTTCCCATCGCTTCATCGGCACCGACCGAAACCCGAACGCGAAGCCCATGTTTCGGGGCCACGAGCCACCGGATTCGGCAATCGAGCACTCGCGTGGAGAACAGGGCGCCGGGCGCTCCGACTGCCATTCCCCTTTCGACGTCCTCAAGCTTGACGCCACCCAGGTTCAACGCGGTTCGTCGGCCCTTTTCACTGGAGGGGGCTGCCTCGCCGTGGCTCTGAACGCTGCGAATTCGAACAACCCGCCCGGCGGGCATCAAGACCGCTCGTTCGCCATCTTGGACTTGGCCCCGGGCCAAGGTCCCCGTGACGACCACCCCCTGTCCCTTGACCGTGAAGACCCGGTCGATGGGCAAATACCAAGGCCCCGCTCCTGATTCGCTCGGCGCTTCCAGGGCTTGCGCCAGAGCCGCTCGAAGCGCTTCGAGGCCTTCGCCGGTCGTCGCCGACACTTCGAGAAGCGGGGCGTCTGCGAAGCGCGTCTTGGCAAGAAGCGACTCGATCTCGGCTCGGGCGATGTCGCGCGTTTCTCGATTGGCCAGGTCGCACCGAGTGAGGGCGACGACCATTTTCTGAACGGGAAGCAACTCCAAAATCTGGAAGTGCTCGCGCGTCTGCGGCATAACCGATTCATCAGCCGCTACCACCAAGAGCGCCACGTCGATCCCCAGGGCGCCGACGAGCATGTTGGTTAAAAACCGCTCGTGGCCGGGCACGTCGACGATCGAGACGCGGCCGATGCCCGGCAAATCCGCATAGGCAAAGCCGATGTCGATCGTCATGCCCCGGGCCCTTTCTTCCGGAAGCCGGTCCGCATCGATTCCGGTAAGCGCGCGGATCAGAGTGGTTTTGCCATGGTCAACGTGGCCGGCAGTGCCGATGAGACGGGCCATGCCTTATTCTGATGGCTTGGAGGGGGCTATTCGCCTCGATGCAAGGGAATCAGAAGTCGATGGAATCGGCGTCGACGATGAAGGAAACGCCACGCGATGCAAACGGCGGTCAGCATCACGCCGGCATCATCGCTCCAACCGAGCGCGGGGATAAGGTCCGGGATGAGGTCGATGGGCGAGACCCCGTAGGCCAAGCCGGCCAAGAGGCTCAACACGGCGGGCCATCGGGAGGGTCGCCGAACGGCCGCATGGGGAAGGCTCATATCTCCTTCGACCGCCGAAAGCGTCGGGGGGATGCGTGAGCAGCGGAAAGGCCTAGGGGACTTTGGCCATTTCGGCCTTGAGCTGGTTCAGCCAGTCGATGTTTTCTGGATCCACCCCATTCAGCGCGGCAAGATAGATCGAGACGAAATCGCCGTAAAGCACCAGGCTGAGCATCTTTTCGAGGAGCGAGTCGCCAAGGGCACGCGCATGATGGACCTCGGCGCGGCCGCCGATCAACTCAAAGGTCACTCGGGCCCGCGCTTTGAGCTTAGCGCTTTCTCGGCCATCCCCCAAGAGCACCGCCACCCAACGCTCGACGCCCTGCGACGTACATTCGACCCAGCCCAAGATCTCGTTATGGTTCAGTTCGGGAAACTGGTGCCAAAACGAATGGTTCTTGGCATTCTCGTTGATCTGGGCCTTCCACCTTTTCGCGACCGCGCCCGGCCAGCTTCCCATGCCATAGAGAAGACCCACTTTGCCATGGAGCGCTTGCCCCAACCGTTTGGCCGGGTTGGCGTCGAAGGCCACATCGGCTCCCCAGGCGGCCACGCTGGCTTGCAAAGCGGCTTGAGCGGCGTCCCAAGGCTGAGCGGGCAAGAGGCCCAATCGCTCCGCCGCCACCACGACGGGCACAAAAAGATAGCCTAAGGCGGTGCGGGGCGGCTGCCCCCCTGGTACGCGGATCACCGGAAAGCCGTCCGCCGCGGCTTGGTCAGCCAGTTTGCCGCCGCTCGTGACCGCAATGATGTGCGCGCCTTTGGCTTTGGCGGCCGCGTATGCCGCCAGCGTCTCCTCCGTGTTCCCGGAGTAGCTGACCGCAAAAAGCACCGTCCTCGAATCGACAAAGGCAGGAAGCACATAGTCGCGGTTCACCAAAAACGGCATACGCCCTTGGCTCTCGAAAAGGCATTGGACAAAGTCGCCGCCGGCCGCCGAGCCCCCGAGTCCAGTTAGCATCACCAGAACGGGCTCGAAGGCAAGCGGGGGGAGATCGGCTTCGCGCGCGAGCGCCCGGGCGCGTTCGCATTGCGCCGGGAATCCCTCAGTGAGCGCGAGCATCCCCTTGGGATCGAGACGGGTGAGAAAGGCGCGATCGTCGAGCGGATGCGCCATCTATTCGTCCGCGAAGGGGTCGTATTCGTCGATATTGGGCGCCGCGGCCGCCGCCACTCCGGCGGGCTCGCCCGAAGCCGAGGCCATGCCGGCCCCGCCACCGCCGCCACCACCGCCATCGTCGCGCGGCCGATCCAGGCCCTGGACGCTTTCGGCGACCACCTCGACGACTTCCCGGTTGGTGCCATCGTTGGCGGTGTACCGCCGCGATTGAAGCCGGCCATCAACGGCGACCAAGCGTCCCTTCGTCAGATAGTTGGCGGTGTATTCGGCTTGCGGCCCCCAAGCGTTCACCCGGAAGAAATCGGCGTCCGGTGAACCGTCCTGCGGTTTGATTCGCTTCGTCACCGCAAGCGTGAAGTCACAGACGCTTTTGCCGGTCGT
>CAYONY010000235.1:0-518 GCA_964405415.1 uncultured Fimbriimonadaceae bacterium
GGAGGCCCTTCATACACCTTTCCATTCGATCCAATCTTGGCATCTGCCGGGGCGCTCTTCGACACGATGATGTAGTCCTCGCGCAGTTTGGCAGCACGCTCCAGCAAGCGGCTGTGCAGGTAGAAGACGTCGCCCGGATAGGCTTCGCGTCCCGGCGGGCGTCGAAGCAGAAGCGAGACCGCGCGATACGCCTGGGCGTGCTTGGAAAGGTCGTCGTAGACCGCCAAAGCATGCTGGCCGCTGTCGCGGAAGAACTCGCCGATGGACGCGCCGGCAAACGGCGCCAGATACTGCATCGCGTTGGCATCGCTGGCGCTCGCCGCGACGACGCAGGTGTACTCCATCGCGCCATGCTCGGTAAGCGTCTGCACGATGCGGGCCACGTTCGACATCTTCTGCCCGATCGCCACGTAGATGCAGAAGACCGGGCTGCCGCCGGGCTCGTGGGTTCGCTTTTGGTTGATGATCGTATCGATGCAGATCGCGGTTTTGCCGGTCTGGCGATCGCCGATGACGAG
>CAYONY010000235.1:528-5281 GCA_964405415.1 uncultured Fimbriimonadaceae bacterium
GGCCGATCGGGATCATCGCATCGACCGCTTTGATACCGGTCTGCAGCGGCTCTTTCACCGGTTGGCGCTGGACGACGCCCGGGGCGATGATCTCAAGCTTGCGGAACTCCGTGGCAGCGATCGGGCCCTTGCCATCGAGCGGTTGGCCGAGCGCATTGACGACGCGGCCCAGCATGGCGGTCCCGACCGGGATTTCGATGATGCGGCCGGTTTCCTTCACCGGGTCGCCCTCTTTGATCTCGGTATCGTCGCCAATGAGCACCGCGCCAATCGAATCCTCTTCGAGGTTCAGCGCGAGGCCCATGACGCCGCCGGGGAACTCGAGGAGCTCTCCCATTTGGCAGTCAGGCAGGCCGTAGACGCGCGCGATGCCGTCGCCGACTTGGAGCACCGTGCCGACGTGTTCGACGTCGACTTTGCGCTCGAACGATTGGAGCTCGCGCTCCAGAATCGATGTAATTTCTTCGGGTCGAATTGCCATGGTTTTCTTAGGGTCAGCGGTTTGCGGTTTGCGGTTGGCGGTTTCGTAAGCCGTTAGCCGATAGCCGTTAGCCGGATACTTTCAACTTTTCAACTTTCCACTTTCAACTAACCAGTCTGCTTCAAAACGTCGATGCGCAGCCGGTCCTTCAGCCGCCGAAGCGCCCCGCGGATCGTGCCGTCCAACACGTAATCGCCGTAACTCACCCGCACGCCGCCGATGAGGGTCGGGTCGATCCGGAATTCCGGTTCGATGTCCTTCCCGGAGGCGGCCTCGAGCTTCTGTTCGATCCGCCGCATTTGGTCGTCGGTGAGCCGCTCCGCCGAGGAAACCAGCACGTAGACCTTGCGCTCGTGTTCGCGTCGCAGCCGTACGAACTCCCCTCGAACGGTCTCAAATTCGGCCTCCCGCCGCTTTTGCAGCATAAGCCGAATGGCCGACATCGTCAGCGCGGTGATCCTATCCGAGAAGATCCGCTCCAGAATCTTCACCTTTTCCTCGCGGCCCACGTGGGGGCTGATGAGAAACTCTCGGAACCGCGCGTCTTGCTCCACCTGGTTGGCGACCGCATTGAGATCGGCTTCGACGCTGGTGATGACGTCGCCGGCCCGGGCCGCTTGGAAGAGCGCCTGGGCATACCGTTTACCGACTCGGGCCTCCGCCACTTTAGGAAGGCACCTCCACCTTGTCGATGAACTCCTCCACGAGCTTGCGGTTCGTGTCGGAATCGACGTTTTGGCCGACGAGCTTTTCGGTTGCGGTCAGCGTCAGGTTGACCACGTGGAGCCGCAGATCGGTGAGGATGTGCTGCTTTTCCGATTCGATTTCGTCGATGGCCCGGCGCTTCATCTCCTCGGCCTGCTGCACCGCTTCGGCGCGCAGCGAGTCGCGGAGGGCTTGCGCCTCTTTGATTTGGCTTTGGATCTGCTCCCGCGCTTGCGCTTCGGTTTCGGCTAGCCGTCGGTCGTAGTCGGCCCGAAGCTGGGTCATCTCCGATCGCAAATCCTCGGCCTCTTTGAAGGTGTTCTCGAGTTCGGTCGTGCGGTTATGGATCGCCTCGCCAAGCGGCGCGAAATAGAAGATCCGCAACACGGGAAAGAGCAGCAGGAACATGCCGATCATCGCGATCGTCTTGCCCAGGTCAAGCGGAATGCCCATCTTGACCACGCTGTCTTGAAAGCCCAGATGGACTTGGGTGGAGAGATACGCTCCCCCCGCCGCTATCGCGGCGCCGACCAAAACCAGAAGAAAGGTCTTCATAGATTCCGAATTACTTGTTGAAGCTTGCCGGGGCCAAGAAGAGGGTCAAAAGGAAGGTCAACTCGACGAAGGCGAACGCGATGAGCATCGCCGTCTGGAGCTTTCCAAGCGCTTCGGGCTGACGGGACATGCCCGTCATAGCGCCGTAGCCGATAAGGCCAAAGCCGAGGCCGGCGCCGAGAATCGCCAGGCCGAGTCCTATCATCATCATGGTTGTGTGTGTTTCCTCCTGTGGTGGGTCGAAAATTCGGTTTAGTGGGCGTGGGCGTGCTCGCCGGCCGGCTCCTCATGGTGGGTCACCAGCGAGATGTAAACGCAGGTGAGCAGGTTGAAGACGAGAGCCTGGACGATCACCGTGAGTAGCTTGACGAGAAGTAGAAAGCCGCCCAACGGAAAATAGGGCGTGATCGAATTCAGCGATTCCACCGCCACATGGCCGCCGTGGATGTTGCCGAAAAGACGGAGGCTGAGCGAAACGTTCTTCATCAGTTCCGAAACGAGTTCGATCGGAAAGAGGATGATCGGCATCACGACCGCCACGACGGCCTCGATTGCGTTGCCCTTGCCCATCGGCGGTCCGGCAAAATGCCGCATATGCCGGAGAAAGCCCTGGCTCCAGGCTTGGCCGGCGCTCTTCCCTTCGTGGAGCAAGTGGTCGGCGTGGCCCTTGATGCCTTCGAATTGAACGTAGGCGATCGCGATGACCGCCATCGCCAGGTTAAAGCTGAAATCGGCGGTCGGGGCGGTGGGGAAGAACAGGGCAACCGAGTTCCCTAAAAAGATCATCAGCCAAAGCGTGCCGATAAACGGGATGTACTTGCGGCCGTGAGGCCCGATGATATTGACGCACAGCCCTTCGACAAACAGATACATCTGCTCGGCGGCTTGCGTGATGGGGTTCTTGAAGACCCGCTGGTTCATGCCCTTTCGAGCCTGGGCAACCAGAAACGCGAGGATCGCGAGCACCAGGACCACATAAAAAACGAGCCCATAGAAGTTGGGCCCGGCGTGCTCGCCTCCTTCGGAGGAAGCAATGGGTAACGATCTAACCAGTTGAAGGTCCATCTGATGCAGGGGTTTCGTCCTCGGAACCGCCCGTCGCCGCTCCGCCCACCGCCGCAAAGTATACCAACATCACACCGCCCAAAAAGCAATCGAACGCGGCGTCTCCGATCCCGCGCGACGCCCCCGCCAAATAGAGCAAAAGCGGGATTTTCCCCGCCACCATCATCATCGCAATCGCCACCCCCGCCGCCGGGGGACGCGCCGCGCTGGCCGAGGCCGCCATCAGGCGAATGGTCAACCAAAGGGCGCCCACGCCGAATGCGCCGCCGGCCACTCCGAGACCATATCCGGCGAGCCCTTGGCTCTGCCCATAAAGCCACGCGCCGGCCGCTCCCAAAACGGCCAATGCCAAGGCCAGCCACCGCCTCACTGGCCACCAAATCGGTTCAGAATCGTGATCGCTCCCACCATCCCGATGCCGGCGCCGACGACGGTGCCGATCGCAATGCCGGATTGGGTTCCGAGTCCGCGATCGATCAGGAAGCCGATCCCCGCTCCCAAAAGCGGACAGCCGATGATCGCGTAGGCGGCCGAGAGCCCCGCCCCCAGGCCCCGAGCGGCTTCACCCTCCGAACTCTGACGTTTCGACTTCATTTCCTGGTCGGCCCGCTTTGCATCCTGGATCTTGTCCAAGCGCGCGTCCACCTGCCGGACCCGGTCGGAGAACTCAGCGTGAACCTTGTCCTCATCCAAATCGGACCCAACGTCGTTCGCATCCGACTTCTCCGGACCCAAGTACGACTCCGCATCTTTGATCGCACGCGAAAGCCGCGCCTCGATCTCCTCATCGGTCGGCAAGTGCGGCGCGTGCGGCTCGGGCAACGGCTCCTCCACATGGGGCGTCAACTTGGATTCCTCCACGTGCTTCTTCAGCGCGGCTTCGAACTCGGTCAGTTCGGCCTCTAACGCGTCGTCGCTATCGCCTTGTCCGCCCATGGGCACTTCCGGCATACTTTGAACATTACTCGCAAGAGGTTCGATAAGTCCTATAGGACGTATAGGTCTTATCCAGCAGGACTTGACCGAAGTGAGCACGCCCACTCCCACCCGCAGCCTCGACACCGAGATCCAATATCTCAAAGGCGTGGGCCCCAAGAATGCCGCGACCTTGGCCAAGGTCGGCATCCACACCGTCCGCGACATGCTCTTTTACTTTCCGCGCCGCCACGAAGACCGCTCGAACCTTCCCAAAATGATGGCGATCCGGCCCGGCCAGCGCGTCACCGTCCGGGGCCGGCTCCTCGGCGTCGATTCGCGAACGGCGCGGGGCGGCAAAGTCATCCTCAAAGCCGCGATCAGCGACGGCACCAGCACGGTTTCTCTCACTTGGTTCAACCAGCCTTGGGTCAAGCGGCGATTGGAAAACTACCAAGGCGAAATCGTGGCGTACGGCTTGGTCAAAGAGTCCGGCTATGCCTACGAGATCACCAGCCCCGAATACGAATTGCTTGGCGATGAGGAGGGCAGCGAGGGGTTCGCCCGGATCGTGCCGGTCTACCCCCTTTCGGACGGCGTGGCCCAGTGGATCGTGCGGAAGGCGGCGGCCTCGGCGATCACCCATGCGCTCGATGCGGTCGAAGATCCGCTTCCCGAGTCCCTCCTGAAGAAGTTCGACCTCAAACCGCTGCGCTGGAGCCTTTCGCAAATCCACTTGCCGCAAAGCGATGCCGCGCGGGCGGAAGCCCACCGTCGCCTCGTTTTTGACGAATTCTTCTACTTTCAAGTGTCGCTCGCGCTGCGCCGCGCCGCCACCCAGCAGGAGATTGGAACTGCTTTCCCGATCTCGACCCTGGATGCGGCGACGTTCGATTCGAAAAACTTGATCGGGCAGGCCCAAGGGCAATCGCTCGAAGGCGAGCTCCACGCGCTGCTCCCCTTCGAATTGACCAACGCCCAGAAGCGGGTCATCGACGAAATCTGGAGGGATATGGAGCGCCCGGCGCCGAT
>CAYONY010000236.1:0-5256 GCA_964405415.1 uncultured Fimbriimonadaceae bacterium
CTCGGATTGCCGCGCTCGGCGCTCTTGTCTTGGCTCCCGCCCCGGCTGATCTCGTCCTAGAAAACGCCCGCATTTGGACGGACGGCCGAGCCGGTTTCGCGAAATTCGCGGCGGTCCGCGACGGAAGATTCCTCTACATCGGCGAAACCGAAAAGGGCTATATCGGACCCCAAACCGAGCGGATCGATGCCCGCGGCCGGGTGGTCCTTCCGGGGCTGATCGACAGCCATGCCCACATGCTCAGCGGCGGCTTCCAGCTTTCGCGGGTGAATCTGCGCCAAGCCAAGGACCGGGCGGAGTTCGTCCAATTGGTGGCGGACTACGCCAAAACGCTGAAACCGGGCCAATGGGTGCTTGGCGGCCGATGGTCGGTCGACAGCTGGGCCGACCGGGCCTTGCCGCGAAAAGAGTGGATCGACGCCGCGACCGGCGACGCCCCCGCCTATTTGAGCCGCATGGACGGCCACTCGGGGCTTGCGAACTCGGAAGCCCTGCGGAGAGCCGGCATCACCAAAGACACGCCGAATCCGCCCGGCGGCGTTATCGATAAGGACCCGGCCACCGGTGAACCGACCGGCATTCTTCGCGAAACCGCGCAGGGGCTCGTCACGCGGCATATTCCCGATCCCACGACCGAGGAATCTCTGGCCGCGCTGCAAGCCGCGATGAAAGAGGCCAACCGGCTGGGCATCACGGCGGTCAGCGACATTCCGCCGCTGAGCGCTTTGCCGGTGTACGAAAAGATGCTTTCGGAAGGGCTCCAAACGGTTCGATTCGCGCTCTATCCCAACGCTTCCGCGGGGGCGGTTGCCGCCGCGAAAGCCCGGTTCAAGGCCAAGCATGGCTCAGTGGAAATCCGCGGCTTTAAGGCCTACATGGATGGCAGCCTGGGCTCTCGAACCGCCTTTATGCACGAGCCGTTTGCCGACAATCCGGCCGACAAGAAGGACTGGACGGGCTTGCCTATGCCCAACATGATCGGGGGCGGCTATCTGGCCGAGTGCCAGAAGGGCTCGGAGGCCGGACTCCAGGCCATCTGCCATGCGATCGGCGACGAGGCCAACCACCAGCTCCTGAACATTCTGGAAGCCGGATACCCGAAGCTTCGCGACGCAAGGTGCCGCGACGAGCACACCCAACACCTGCTGCCCGCCGATATCGCCCGGTTTGGCAAGCTCGGCGTCATTGCGAGCATGCAGCCCTATCACAAAGCCGACGATGCGCGCTATGCCGAAGCGCGGATCGGCTTGGCGCGCAGCCGCTCGAGCTATGCCTTCAAATCGCTTCTGAAGGCGGGAGCCGTCGTCGCGTTCGGGTCGGATTGGCCGGTAGTCTCGAACAACCCGTTTTTGGGGGTGGAGGCGGCGGTGACCGGCAAGACGCTCGACCACACGTTTTGGATGACTCAGGAGAACCTCACGGTTGAGGAGGCCCTGAGGAGCTACACGAGCCGAGGGGCCTATGCCATGTTTATGGATAAAGAACTCGGACGGATCGCGCCCGGATTCCGCGCCGACTTCGTGGTGCTCAACGCGTCACCTTTTGACCGGAATCCGCAATGGGAGACGATCCGGCCGGACCTCGTGGCGGTCGAGGGCAAGAAGGTGTTTGTGGCCCGCCCGGCGTCGAACGTCGAAGTGGACATCCGTACCGGGTTGGGAACGGTCCGCGTCCATTTGGAACCGGAGAAGGCGCCAGAGACCGTAAGGAACTTTCTCCGGTATGTGGAGGCGGGGCACTACAAAAACGCTCGGTTCCACCGGACGGTGACGATGCAGAACCAGCCGAACAACCCGATCAAGATCGAAGTGATTCAGGGGGGCGTCGATCCTTCGCGTGAAAAAGACGATTTTCCGGCCCTTAAATTGGAAAGAACCTCGGCAACCGGCCTGAAGCATCTCGACGGGACGATCTCAATGGCCCGCAGCGGGCCTGATACCGCGACCTCCGACTTCTTCATCTGCATCGGCGGCCAGCCCGAGCTCGATTTTGGCGGCAAACGCAACCCCGACGGCCAGGGGTTTGCCGCGTTCGGCCGGGTCACCAAAGGTATGGACGTCGTTCGAAGAATCCAGAGCCAACCCGCAAAAGGGCAAACGCTTGATCCGCCAATTTCCATCCAGGACATCGTGCGTGTCACGTCGGCGTCCCATCCGGTGAACCTAAGGCATCGGCCGACGTATTAGAATCCAAGTCGATGTACCATCGTTTGCGAGCGCTTCACCGATGGATCGGGCTGATCGCCAGCCTGTTCTTGATGACCTTGGCCGTCACCGGCACGTTGTTGGCGACCAAGAAGACGACCGGATGGGTGCGCCCGGCAGAGGCGGATGGACCTAAAATCGAGGCGCTGCATGAGGTGGTCTCCGTCCATCAGGCCACCCAGGCCGCGTTCGCCTTGGGCATTGCCGAACTGAAATCGCATAAGGACATCGACCGGGTGGACTATCGCCCCAAGAGCAACGTTTTCAAAATCGTTTCCAAGCGGGGCTACCACGAAGTTCAGGTCAACGGCAAAACCGGCGAAGTGCTTCAAGTGGCCCATCGCGTGGATCAATATGTGGAAGATATCCACGATCTTTCGCTCTTTTCCGATTGGCTGAACGGCTATTTTCTGCCGTTCATTGGTTTGGGTCTGTTCACATTGGGGCTCTCCGGCGTGATCATCTTCTTTGTGCCGGTGTTCCGCCGTATCAAAGCGCGGCGCAAAGGGGCGTTGACGTGATCGGCAGGAAGTCGCGTTGAGTTTGGATGGACCCAACCCGAACTCACCCCCAAGTGAAGCCCGTCTCGGTTGCGGCACGTATCTATCCTGATCCTGATGATCCGTACCTCTTTCCACGACCAGATTCGCGCGAACGTGCGGGCCAGCTTTCTCTACGGCTTCTTCCTCGTGATGCTGCTTGCGGCGGTTGGCGCCTGCATCGTCGGCTATGAAGCGCCTCGGTATTGGTTTTGGGGGGCCGCGGGGGCGGGCGCGCTCGGCTTGTTGATGGCTGCCATCGCCCGGTTCGCCGGCAGCGCCATCGTGCTCTCGATGTCCGGAGCGCGCGAAGCGTCGGAAATCGAGGATCGGGTGCTCGACAACGTCGCCGAAGAGATGGCGATCGCCGCCGGCATCCCCAAACCACGGGTCATGGTCCTTGACGACTCGGCACCCAACGCCTTTGCCACCGGGCCCGATCCTCGTCGCGCAACTGTCGTTTTCACCACCGGCCTCATCCAAAAGCTCGACCGGGACGAGCTGCAGGGGGTGATGGCCCACGAGATCGCCCACATCCGGAATTACGACATCCGGTTCATGACCACGATCGCGATGATCGCCGGTCTGATCCCCCTGCTCAGCGATGGCTTTCGACGCATGACGTGGGCGGGCCGAGGAAGCCGCAAGCGCGACGATGGCGCGATCATCTTCCTGGTTTTGGGCATCATTCTTTCGATCCTGGCTCCGCTCTTTGCCAAGCTCATCGAGATGGCGGTAAGCCGCAAACGGGAACTCCTGGCCGATGCCACCGCCGCCCAATTGACCCGCTTTCCGGAGGGTCTGGCCCGGGCGCTTGAAAAGATCAGCCGCGACACCGACCCGCTGGAAGCCGCGAACCACGCCACTCAGCACATGTACATCGTCAACCCGTTTCGCCGTCTGGAGGATCGCGCGAACGCCTTGTTTTCCACCCATCCGCCGATCGACGAACGCATTCGCGCGCTTCGCGGCCTGATGGGCGCCGGCGCCAACCTCTCGCCACAGTTTGACGCGTCGTTGCCCGAGATTCCCGATCCCAGCGGAAGGTAAGAAGTCGATGGCAGGGCGGACACTTTTGTCCGCCCTGCCATCCACCCGGTCCGTTACGCGGAGCGTCGGCTGCGGGAACTCAGCAGCTTCGTGCGGTCGCGGTATTTGTTCACGGTACGCCGCGCCACGATTACTCCTTTTTGAGCGAGCAACTTGGCAATCGCCTCATCCGAAAGCGGCCGGGTCGGGTTCTCATGTTCGAGAATCTCCTCGATCATTTTCTGCACCCGAAGCGCGGGCTTGAAGAAGACTTCGAACGAGACCACTTCGCCGTTGGCGATCTGAACGAATTTGTTCATGGTGGCCCGGCTCACCGTGCTCTCGTGCATGCCCAAATCCCGCGCCATCTGCGATCGCGTCAGCGCGCCGAGGAATTGATAGCTGCCGGTGGTGACAAAGCTCGTCTGGTTTTGAACGAGATACTCGCCGATCCGCCGCAAGGTCTTGCGGCGTTGGTTGACACTTTGGATGAAATTGGAGGCGCGGCCCACGTAAGTTTTCACGTGGCTTCGCTCATCCAGGTTGGACTTATGGCCGGAATTGATCTCCTGATACCGCTGCCGGTAGCCATGATCGATCGCCAGTGAGTTTGGGTCGGGGCCGGTGACCCTGACTTCCCAACCCATTTCGGTTCGAAAGAGAATCAGGTCCGGGACGACGGCCGCCGCCGATCGGGTGATCAACGACGTCGGCGCCCGTTCAAAGCTCTCCCCGGGAAAGGGGTTGAGGGCGAGGATTTCGTCGAACGCCTCTTCAAGCACTTCGGGCAAGACTTTGAACTTTCTCATGAGCGGCCGCAGCCGGCGGGCCAGAAAGTCGTCGAGATGGTTCTTGATGATCGCCCGGGCCAATTTCTGCTCGAAGGTCTCCGCATCGCGAAGCTGAAGCATAAGGCACTCTTGGACGTCCCGCGCGCCAACGCCGGCCGGTTCGCACGATTGGAGTTTGGCAAGGACTTCTTCCGCCTCTTCGAGCGAAACCCGCGTGTCGAGGGCCGCCTCCTCGATGGGAATTTCAAGATAGCCTTTCTCATTGAGCGAGGCGATCAGGTATTCGCCAAGAAACCGGTGGCGGTCTTCGAGCATCGGCAGGAGCTGGGCGCGAAGGTGATCGTCGAGCGTGGGTTTGGCGGCCGCGAGATCCACCCAGTCGGCGCCTTCGTCATCGTTGGGCAGGCTCTTGCGGAACTCGAAATCGTCGCTCGAGGGCCGAAGCTCCTGGGGGGCGACGATTTTGAGCACGCACTCGTCGGTGACCGGCTCAGCATCGTCCTGTAGCCGCTCCAAAGCCGGATTCTCTTCGAGCTCCGCTTCGATCGCCTGCTCCAGTTCGTGCTGGTTGCATTGAAGAATCTGGCTGGAGAGAACGACCTTGGGGTCGACTTTCAGCCCAATCTTGACTTCCTGACGTTGCGATGGCCCGAATCCGTGCGCCACTTTCCCTCTCCTCGCTGCCGCTTAGTT
>CAYONY010000237.1:0-5256 GCA_964405415.1 uncultured Fimbriimonadaceae bacterium
TGGGCCGCTATAAAGCCCGGGGACCATGCCTCGGGCTACAGCCACGCGCACATTCCGAACTGCCAACTGCCAACTGCCAACTGCCCTCTGCCCTCTGCCCTCTGCCCTCTGCCCTCTGCCCCTGGGCCGGGCTAAAGCCCGGGGACCAAGCCGCGGGCTAAAGCCACGCGCTCCTTCCGAACTGCCAACTGCCAACTGCCAACTGCCAACTGCCAACCGCCAACTGCCAACTGCCAACTGCCAACTGCCAACTGCATCTGTATGCTATAATTCGCCTTCACCCGTTATTCCGGTTGGATCAGCATGAGCGAAGAGATCACCCAGGCTTCCGCCGCCGCCGATGGCGGCTTCCCGCGCGACAAGGACGCGGCCCCCGAGGGCGGCCGTTTCAAGGGCCGTAAGCGCCGCAAGGTCAGCTATCTGACCATCAACAAGATCGACACCGTCGACTACAAAGACATCCCGATTCTTCGGCGCTTTATCAACGATCGAGGCAAGATCCTTCCGAGCCGCCAGACCGGCAACACCGCCAAGCAGCAGCGCATGATCACCCGCGCCATCAACCGCGCGCGCGAGCTGGCCCTGCTTCCGTTTGTGGTGCAGGAGATGGGTTCCGATCGACGCGAATATGCGCCGCGCCGCGATCGGGGCGATCGTCCGCCGCGCGAAGATCGAGGTCCGCGCGAAGAGCGCGCGCCTCGCGAAGAGGCGGCTGCGCCGGCTGAAGTTTCGGCTCCGGTGGAAGCCGCTGCTCCGGCGGAGGTTCCAGTTACGGCTCCGGTTGAGACTCCCGCCGCCGAGCCGGTCGCGGCCGAAGCCGCTCCGGAAGCGGAAGCGGCAACTGCTGAAGCCTAAGTAAAGCACCCGCCGGATTCGCAACGAGGCCCAGGCTTTACGAAGCCTGCCGGATCATGTCTTCCGTCATCAGCATCGGTTGCGCGCCATCTTCAAGAATGCCTTCCGGCACCACCACGCGCTTGACGTCGAGGTTGCTCGGCACCTCGTACATCACGTCCATCATGATCTGTTCGATGATGGCCCGCAAGGCGCGCGCGCCGGTTTTGCGCCGCATCGCCTCTTGAGCGACTTCGCGCAGGGCGCCTTTCTCGATGATCAGGTCGACCCCATCGAGCTCGAAAAACTTCGTGTACTGTTTCAGCAGCGCATTGCGCGGCTCGGTGAGGATCTTCACCAGCGCGTCTTCGTCGAGCGAATCCAGCGTGGCGATCACCGGAAGTCGTCCGATGAACTCGGGGATCAGGCCATAGCGCAGAAGGTCTTCCGGAAGCAGCTTCTGAATAACGTGGGCTTCGCGCTCGGCTTTGCTTTCCGGGTTGGCGCGGAAACCGATCGTGTTCTCCTTCATCCGCCGCCGGATCATCTCTTCGATCCCTTCAAACGCGCCGCCGCAGATGAACAGGATGTTCCGCGTATCGATCTGGATGTATTCCTGTTGCGGGTGCTTGCGGCCGCCTTGAGGCGGGATGTTCGACGTGGTGCCTTCTAAAATCTTGAGCAGCGCCTGCTGCACGCCTTCGCCGCTGACATCGCGGGTGATCGAGGGGTTCTCGCTTTTGCGGGCGATCTTGTCGATTTCGTCGACGTAGAGGATGCCCCGCTCGCAAAGGTCTTTTGCCCCGGTCGGGTTCATCGCTTCGGCGGCCTGGTAAAGCTTGAGCAGGATGTTCTCGACATCTTCACCCACATAGCCGGCCTCCGTCAGCGCGGTCGCATCGGCGATCGCGAACGGCACGTTCAGCATTCGGGCCAGCGTCTGGGCGAGCAGCGTTTTGCCCGAGCCGGTGGGGCCCACCATCAAGATATTGCTCTTTTGAAGACGCCGTCGTCCGCTTCGTCACGAATCCGCTTGTAGTGGTTGTAAACCGCCACCGAAAGGGCGCGCTTGGCGTGGTCTTGGCCCACCACATATTCATCCAGGAACTGGACGATCTCTTTGGGTTTGGGCACCGAGCGCATTTCGGCGCGGCCGATTTTGGTGGAGAGCGCGGGCGCGGTGGGCGAGGTCGAGTGCCGCTCGATCTCGCTGCTCAGAATGTCGTTGCAAAGGTCGATGCAGTCGATGCAAACCGCGCCGTGAAGCCCGACGATGAGCTTGCGGACCTGCTCTTTGGTCTTCCCGCAGAGGCAGCACTGGTCTCTTCGTTCGAGCGTTCTCGCCATGCGCATTCCTTCGGGGTCTAGCGGGCTCCCGGCTGGAGAACCTTATCCACCAGTCCGTATTCGACCGCTTCTTCGGCCGACATAAAGTAGTCCCGATCGACGTCCTTACGTATCTTATCGGTCGGCTGGCCCGTATGCTCGCCCAGTATGTTCATCAAGATATCCATATAGCGGTTGGATTCCGCCACCTGGACGTTGATGTCGCTGATCGTGCCGCGGAAGCCGCTCGCCACCTGGTGGATCATCACCCGGGCGTGCTTCAGGGCGTGGCGCTTGCCTTTGGCGCCTCCCGCCAAAAGGACGGCGCCCATCGAGGCGGCCTGGCCCACGCAGATCGTCGCGATATCGGGCTTCACAATCTGCATCGCATCGTAAATCGCCAACCCCGCGCTCACCGAGCCGCCCGGGCTATGGATGTAGAAATCGATGTCCTTGTCCGGATCTTCCTTCTCCAGGAAGAGCAGTTGCGCCACGATCAGGTTCGCAACGTAGTCATCGACCTCCGTGCCCAAGAATACGATGCGATCCTTGAGCAGCCGAGACCACAGGTCGTAGCTCCGCTCGCCTCGCGAGGTGAGCTCGATGACGTAAGGGACGCCCATCGATTTCACGGCCGCTTTCTCCATCTCCATTTTCACTATCGGTTCCTTCCTTGGCTCTCGCCAGACCTATCGTCCCGCCATTTGAACTTCTTTCAGCCGGGCGTTCTCCTTTAAGAACTCCGTCACCTTCCGGAATATCCCGCGGAAGTGGAGTTCGTCAATCGCCTGGTTCTTCTTCAGGGTGTTCAAAAGGTCGCCCGGCGACATCTCGAATTCCCGGGCCATGGTCTGCAGCTCCCGGTTCAACTCCTGGTTGCTCAAGTTCATGTTTTCGCGAGAAAAGATCTCCCGAACCATCACCGCGCGCTGGACGTGAAGCTTCGATTCGCCCTTCCAGGCCTCCACCAGCTCATCCAGGGACATCCCCTGCTCTTTGGCGTAATCCTCCATCGATTTGCCTTTCTGCTGCTGCTCGGAGGCCAGTTCCTGCAGCCGGCGCGAAGCCACCGATTCCCACATCGTGTCGGGAACGTGGATCGTGCTTTTGTTCAGGAGCTGCTCCAACAGCTGCTCCACCACATACTCGTGGGCCATGTTCATCTTGGCCTGGCCGATCAGTTCGCGCATCCGGTTGCGAAGCTGGTCCACCGATTCGGTGGAAAGGGTCTGGGCGAACGCATCGTCCAGCTCGGGCAGATGCACCGCGCTCACCGATCGGAGCGTGACCTGGCACTTCAAAGTTTTGCCCGCCCAATCCTTCTCCTGGAAGTTTTCCGGGAAGGTCAGGTTCAGGCTCTTGAGCTCTTCGGCCTGCATCCCCATCAAAGCCTGGTCCATTTGGGGGAACGTCTGGCCGGCGATCGTCATGAAGTTGCGCCCGTCGCCTTCCTCGCCGTCCACTTTGACGTTGACCACCGCGACGTCGCCTTCTTCCACGCCCCGCCCGGTCACCGTCTCGCGCTTCCCGCGCTTCTGGCGAAGGTCCTGAATCTGAGCGTCGACCTCCTCATCACGCACTTCGACCGGCGGCTGCTCGGCCTCGAGGCCCTTGTATTCGGTGAGCTCCACCACCGGCTGAAGCGGCACTTTGGCGGTGAATTCGCACTTCAGCTCCTCTTCGTTGAGCACTTTGAGGTCCACCGAAGGCTGGCTGTAGGCCTCGAGCTTCTCTTGCTCCAGGGCGGCCTTGAAGGCGGTGCGGATGATGTTGTCGGCCGCCTGCTCGAAAAGGTCCTGCTTGGGCACAAGCGGCTCAAGCAAGTTCTTCGGCGCATGGCCGGGGCGAAAGCCGGGCACGCGGATGTGCTTGCTGAGCTGCTTAAAAGCTTTGTCAAAGCCATGGCGGACCTGTTCCGGCGCGCAGGCGATGTCGAGTTGGACGGTGCAGGGGTTGAGTTCCTCTCGGGTGACTTGCATGGGCATTCGAGGGTCCGGCACGCTCGGCCGGCGCAAGCCGCGAGTTTACCTTTTGCCTTCCGCGGCCCCTTGCTGAACCAAAGGAGGCAAGCCACTCCTGAGGTGGCGCCTCGTTCCGACCGCGAGGTGCTTTCCCACTTCGGACAGATTTCGGGAACTTTCGGTGTTTTTGCTGGCGTCACGACTCTTTAGCGTAACGGCTCATAGGGGGAATTGAAAATGGCGGGAGAAGGCGGAACGCGTAAATGGTGGCCCACCCATCTGGGGGTCAACCTCAGCAACGGCAATTTGCACTTGGAACTCGGCGGCGAGTCCTGCGTCACCTGCGGCGGGGGGGGGGCAACGTCTACCCGGATCCTCAAGAAACGAAGCTGACCGGCCCCATCCTGGTCTACAACACCCTGGGTACCGAGAACTCGGACCTCGGGTCCAAATGGATGCTCCCTTACCACGCCTATGTCACGGCTGAGGAAAGCAACCTCACCCTCATCGACGCCGACGGCACCCAGCGCATCCATCGCGAAGGCACGAAACGCTACTTCCACTTCGACGGCCTCGGCTCGACCTTAGCCCTGACCGACCCTGATGAGACGGTTACGGATACGTACGCCTATACCGGGTTTGGAACTCCCGACCCCTCCTTCACTCCCGACGAACCATCCGTGAATCCGATGCAGTTTGTCGGGCAGTGGGGGTACTACGACGATGGAGCGAGAGGGAGTCAGAGTGGATTGGCATACACCTCTATAGGCTATTACAATGCTGCAAATGATAAATATTGGGGCGGTCAAGGTGATGAACTAGTTGTTAATTCATTCGAGCTGAAAGTCACCCAGTTGCCGATTCGGTATGCTTGTTTAGTTGCCCTTGACAAGTGTTTAAGAAAAGTTGATCGATCGCAGAACGCATGTATCGCAAGAGCATCTGCACAACTTGCTCGAGATATCAGAAAATGTAGATTTCTTACAATACCTAAGCTAGTAATAGGATGTATTGCTGTCGCCCTTGGCCTGTTTACTCTTCGTACAGGTGCTTGCATGCTTCGTCATGCACCACGATTTGCAAGGTGTCAGGCTGAATACGAACTTTGCAAGAAGAAGAGAGGCGCTATTCGCAA
>CAYONY010000238.1:0-5197 GCA_964405415.1 uncultured Fimbriimonadaceae bacterium
GGCGGCGGCGGCTTCGGCGGCGGCGGCGGACGACGCTAAGTCCACATTCATCAACGGAGGGTAAGGAAAGAGATGATGCGTATTCGACTCGTTAAGGCAGGACTGGCCTGCGCAGCGATCGCGGCGGGAATTGTCGCTCCGATCGCGGCGCGGGCTCAGGCCCTGCCGGAAGAGACCTTGGTCGATATCCACTTGAAGGATGCCGACATGGTCGAAGCAACCCGGATGCTCACGCAGCGAACCGGAATGCAGTTTGTGTTCGAACAGTCGGACACCACGTTCCCCCGGGTCACCCTGGGGCTAACGCAGTGCCCGGCCAAAGAAGCCTTGAAGTACCTGTGCGATGCCGCGGGCGCCAGCTATCGGCGCGATCCGAACGGCGTGTACATCATCTTCAAGAAGGATAACATTCGGATTATCCCGCCGACCGATCCGGTCCCGGCGTCCCCGCCCAAGCCCCTCATCACCAAGAAGTTCATCGTGATGAAGGGCAATGGTGCCGAAATCCTGAGCCGCCTCAAAGGGCAGGCGTGGAATCCGCTTCAGGGGTATCGAGATCTTCAGGACTTTAGCCAGCTCGTCGAGCCGAAAATGACGCGGTTCAGCGATGGCCGGCCGCTCCTGAACACGTCTCCGAATCCCACCCAGTTCCAACCGATGGCAACCCCGACCGCGATGCGCAGCGAATCCGGCGCCTCTATCACCCTCCCGGGTGAGAACGGAGCCGGCCAGGGCGGCGCGGACACCGGCGGCGGCTTCGGCCAGGGCGGCGGCTTCGGCCAGGGCGGTGGCGGACTCGGCCAGGGCGGCGGCGGTCTGGGCCAAGGCGGTGGTGGCATCGGCGGGCAGGGAACCCTGCGCGGCGGCGACGGCCTGGTCGGCCAGTCGATCGACTTCATCACCTATGATCCGACCGACAATAGCCTGATCGTCCGCGGCAACGAAGAGGACATCGCGTCGCTTCAGCGTTACATTCAAATGTTTGATGTGGCGCCGAAGCAAGTCGTGGTCAAGGTCGAATTCATCACGACCAGCTCCTCCTTCAGCCGTTCGCTCGGGTTCGACTGGCTCTACGAGCGCGGTACGGTCTTTGCGGGCGTTCGCCCCGGTTCGTTCGCTCGCGCCGGAGATCCGATCTTCTTGAACTACGCGACGGGCAACGTGACCAGCCGCATGCGCGCCCTTCTCTCGAATGGCCGCGGCAAGGTCGTCCAGGCGCCGATTATTCGGACCCTGAACAACCAGCCGGCTTCGGTGCTCTCGCAGGTTCAGACCAGCATCTTCATCAGCCAGGTCGTCAGCGTTGGCAACGGGCAGATCATCACGGTTCCGCAGCTCGTGAACTTCACGATCACGACGGGCCTGAACGTCGCGCCCCGTATCAACGAAGATGGCTTTATCACCATGTTTATCAACGTTCCCGTCCAGGACTTCGGCCAGCTCCGAACCGGACCGAACGGCGAACAGGTGCCCGACCTTCTGTCCCAGACGATCAGTGTCGTCGCTCGCGTCAAGAATGGCGAGACCATCGCCCTTGGCGGCCTGACCCGCAAGTCGGATCAAGGCACCGAGCAGAAGTTCCCGATCCTGGGCGATCTTCCGATCATCGGCCAGTTCTTCCGCTCGACCACCGGAGAGCGCAACAACACCGAGCTCCTCATCTTTGTCACCCCCACGGTGATCGACGATGAAGCCGGTGGCCTCGGTGGCGGCGGCGGCGGCTAAGCCGATCCGACCGAATACGCATCATCTGGCGGCGGACTCCGGTCCGCCGCCGTCTTCTTTAGGGAACCCCTTGGAGCGCGCTTGGATCCTGATCGGCATGATGGGCTCGGGCAAGTCCACCGTCGGACGGCTTCTGGCCCAACGGTCGGGACGCGATTTTATCGACACCGACCAACTCATCGTCCGCCGTCTCGGCCGACCCATCCACCAGCTTTTCTCGGTCTACGGGCAAGACACGTTTCGCGATCACGAATCCTCGATCCTGAAAGGGCTTGAGCCGAGTTCAGCGGTTATCGCCACTGGCGGCGGCACCGTCCTACGGGAAGCGAATTGGCTTGAGTTTCAACGGCTCGGCACCACGGTCTATCTTCAACTTGAGCCCGAATTGCTCATTGAACGGCTTGAAAAGAGCAGCCGACGCCGGCCTCTTCTCGAAGTGGAAAACTGGCCCGATCGTCTTCGCGAAATCCTTGAGGAGCGGCGCGCCCTCTATGAGCGAGCTGACCTCACGCTCAAGATCGAAAGCGAAGACCTTGGAGCCGCCGCCGAACGGCTCTTCAAGATGCTGGGAGGTGCCTGAAGCCTCATGCGAACCGAGCTCGTTTCAGGTACGTTGAAGCTACCGGTGATCACGGTCTCCCATCGCTTCGGCGCCTATCCCATCGCGTTCGAGTCGCTTGAGGCGGCGATCCCGCGTCTGCCGGAGAAGGCTCGCGTCCTCACGGATTCCAACGTGATGGAGGCCTGGGGCCACCTCCTGCCCCCCCATTGGCCCGTGCTTAAGATCGAGCCTGGCGAGCCCCGCAAGTCGTTGGAAACGTATCGCCAGGGGCTGGAGTGGCTCGCCGCCGGCGGAGCCGATCGGTCAACCCCGCTGATCGCGTTGGGCGGCGGCGTTGTGGGCGACCTGGGCGGGTTCTTGGCCGCCACCTACATGCGCGGCGTGCCTTTCATTCAAATTCCGACCACGCTCCTCGCCCAGGTCGATTCTTCGGTGGGCGGCAAGGTCGGTGTCGATCTGCCCCAAGGCAAGAACCTGGCCGGCGCCTTCTATCCTCCCGTCGAAGTCGTGGTTTCGCTTGAGTCTTTGACGACGCTGCCGACTGAGGAATTCGCCAATGGTATGGCGGAAGTTTGGAAATATGGGTTCGCGGTCGATGCAGATTTGCTCGAAACGCTGGACGAGGCGCCCCTCACGGCGAAGTCGCCTCAGCTCGGTGACGTGGTGCGTCGCTGCATTCAGCTCAAGGCCGATATTGTTCAAGAAGATGAGCTGGACTTATCGGGAAAGCGCGCTGTCCTCAACTTTGGGCACACTGTCGGCCACGCCTTGGAAGCGGTCAGCGGCTATGAAGAGATCCGCCATGGCGAAGCGGTGGCCATCGGCATGGTGGCCGAGGCTCGCCTCGGCGAGCGGCTCGGCATGACGCCCCGGGGAACGGCGGAAGCGATCGCGGGACGTCTCCAAAGGGCCGGTCTGCCCACGCAGCATCCCCATCTGGGCCATCCGGGCATGATCGCCGCCATGCGAAACGACAAGAAGGCATCGGGCGGAGAAATCGCGGCCTGCCTTCTGACCCGTCTCGGCGAGTGTAAACTTGTTTCCAACGTGCCGGCCGAAGAGGTCGAGGCCGCCCTTTGCGCACCATGAACGCCCTACGCTCCGCGCTCACGGCCCTGAGTCTGCTCCTACTGGCGTTGGGCTACGCGGCGAGTCAATGGGCGTTTTTCAGCGGCGAACCTTCCGGACGGCCTGATCGCTTGGCCGCCCATGCCGCCCGAATGGAGATGCCCGCGGTTCGCTACCTCTGCTTGGCCCTGCTGGCCCTTGCCGTCGTGTTGGCTCTCATTCCGGATCGTGACGAGGCACGGGGCGAGTCGTGATCGGAAAGACCCTTCGCATCCGCTATGAGATCGTGCAGTCGCTGCATGACGGCCCGCTTTTCACGCTCTATTCGGCGCGTGACAAGGTCCAGAACCGAGACGTGCATATCCGCGTGGTCAAGGAACCGTTCGCCCACGAAGCAACGTTTCTCGAAGCGCTCAAAAAGGCGGTCAAAAAAGCCTCCAGTCTGCAGCATCCCGGACTCGAGCGCATTTGGGAAGTGGACGACGATGAGGGCGTGGTGTTCATGGTCGGCGATGCGACGATCGGTCTGACCCTCGCCGAGCGCATCAAAAAGCTGGCGCCCTTTTCGGTTCCGGTCTCCGTGGGCACCGCCATCGGCATTTGCGAGGCAATGAGCGCCATCCACAGCTCATTCCAAGTGCATGGCGACGTCTCGCCGTTCAATGTTTGCGTGACCACCGAAGGGGACACGCGCCTTCAGCTTGCCGGAATCTGGGAAGCGTATTCCTCGAGCAGCACGGCGGGCGCCATGGTCTTGCCTAATTTGGCGCCTTACATCGCCCCCGAGGTGAGCCGAGGGGCCATGCCTACGCCGGCCTCCGATGTCTACGCGGTCGGCGTCATCCTCTTCGAACTCTTGGCGGGCCGCAAACCGTACGTGGCGGACCAGCCGGTCGCCCTGGCCATGATGCATGCCTCGGAGCCGACGCCCGAAGTCAGATCGCTGAATACGTCGGTGCCGGTCGCGCTCAACGAAATCGTGAAGAAGGCGATGGCGAAAGACCCGGAGGCGCGCTATCGCTCGGCGGGCGAACTGCTGAGCGATCTTCGCATGGTGCGCGATGCGCTGCGTTTTGGACGCAGCCTTTCCTGGCCCCTCACGGCCGGGGCGGCGGCGGTCGAAGAGCCCAAGCCGGTGGCGCCGGTCAAGCCGGAAAAGCCGGCGAAGAAGCAAAAGGACATGTGGGTGGACGACTTCGACGAGCCGCCCGCCGATATCCCGGCCTGGCTGAAGATGACGATGGTCTTCTTCGGTTCGCTCGTCGTGTTTATGGTCGGCGGCTGGATCTTGTTCAACTTGAGCAAACCCAAACTGGTGACCGTGCCGTCCTTGGCGCGCCTGTCGTTGGCCGATGCGGAAACGAGCCTCAAACGCCTCAAGTTGACGATGCGCATCACGCAGCGCCAGCCCAACGAGAACTTTCCCGCCGATACGGTGATCGAGTCGAGCCCCTCGGCCGGCTCCAAGGTTTACGAAGGCAATCCGGTCAGCGTGGTGGTCAGCGCGGGATCAAAATTCGTCGAAGTGCCCGACCTAAGGGGGCTCACCGCCGATCGGGCCAAGGCGCTGCTCGATACGATCGGGCTCCGCCTCGACGAACGGATCAGCCAAGAGCGGGACCGGGAGATGGATGAGGGGCTGATCATCGCCCACACGCCCGAAAGGGGAAACCGAGTCGAGCGCAATACGCGCATCCGCATCACCATCAGCAGCGGGCGTCGGGCGCCTGAGCGGGACCCGGAGGCCGACCAAAAGTATCTTTACACTGTGTCCATCCGCCTTTCCGATGTCAAAGAGGCGGTGAATCTCAGAGTCGATCTCACGGACGCGCGCGGCACCCG
>CAYONY010000239.1:0-5170 GCA_964405415.1 uncultured Fimbriimonadaceae bacterium
CCCGAGATTCGAGGCCATCGAACGTCGGGCCGGTCCAACTGGCCAGCACGTCGGCGGCGCAATCGAGCTTGACCAAGCTGATGCGAAACTGGTGGCCCGACGGTTCGATCCAGCGTATGCCGTGGTCGACCAAGTCGTGGATCGAGGTGTAGACGCCGGTGGCGCGATAGGCGCCGGTTGCGTCGGTTTGCTCCGTGATGAAATAGAGTTTTCGAAACATCTTCGTTCCTTTGCCTCCAAGGGCCGCATTGCCCCTGGCTTAAGCGATGTCGGCCGAAGCCCAAACAAGGATGAGACTCGCCAATGGCCTCTCAGGTTCGCTCATATGAACCTGCCCGCACCTCATATTATGGGAGAATCCCGCTTGAGGTGAACGGAGTGATTACCGGTTTGTTGGCTTGGGCGTGCCTGGCAAGCCAAGTCTTGCCTGAGCCCCCCGCGATGCCCAAACGGTCTATCGCCCCGCGCACCGCGCTCGAAGGCGTCCGCGAAGAGTTGGAAGAAGGCGGCCAGAAGCTCACGTTCTACCTGCCCAAATTCGAACGGCCGCGAAGGCCGACCGTGCTCACGATTCACTTTCACTCCGCCACCTGGCACGCGGTCCAGGAGCATGTCGACCGAGGCCTTTCCGGGCCGCTGATCGCCTTCTATCCGGGCGAAGGCTCCGCCATTTACGAAAGGGCTTTTAGCGATCCGGCCCGACTGGACCGGTGGATTGCGCTGGCCCAATCGCGGATGGCCGCCCACGGCTGGCCGCAAGACGCCACGATCGAGAAAGTGGATATCACAAGCTTTAGCGCGGGATATGGCGCCGTGCGTCAATTGGTCAGCCAGCCGACTGCTTTCGCCCGCCTTCGCCGCGTTGTCCTGGCCGATTCTCTTTACGGTGGCTTGCAGCCTCCGACCCCGGAAATGCCTTTTCGAATCCCCGCCAATCGCGACGTCGAGGTCTGGCGTCCTTTGGCCGAAGCGGCCATTCGTGGCGAAAAGACATTTGCGATCACGTGCTCTGAGGTGCCCACCCCGGCCTACGCCAGCTCAAGCGAGGTTGCCCTCGATCTGGTTTTGAAGCTGAATGGGTCGCCGGAACCGGTCCTACCCGAAACCCCGGCCGCACGCGAGCCCGACTTTCCCCTGAAAGCTCGCTACGATCGAGGCCGGTTCCACGTGTGGTTTTACGGAGGCCAGGACGGGCCGGCGCACATGACCCACGCCCGCCACCTGGCCGATATCTGGAAAGCGCTGGACCGAGCCGGCGCGCCCTGAGGACCTAGCCCCCGACGACCGCCACGCGATTGCCCGCAACGGGCTTTGAGATGACGATGGACAGGTTTTCGGTGAATCGATATTGGAGCTTGGCCGCGGCGCAGATCGTATCGAGGGCAAACTTGAGCGAGGTGTTCAAGAGGTAAGCGTCGAGCTTGAGGGCCGGGGTTTCCGCGTCGACCTCAAGCGTGATGCCGGCCTGCTTTCCCAGATCGATCGCCAAGGCGCGAATGTCCATCTTTTCGGCTCGGGCCGTAATCCGCTTGGTCAGGACCGACTCCGGCAGACGGCCCTTGGGTTTGGTCTCAAAGGCGCCTTTGACCGCCGTGTTCGCGGGCGGAGCAATCGGCTTGGGCTTGTTGATGAAGTAAATGCCGTTTTGCACGTCGATCTCGAGCGTCGCGACGCGGCACACCAGGCGCAGGGCCTCTTCGAATTCAACCTTTTCCAGCGAGAGAAACAGGCCGAAGCGAATGTTGGGCTCCAGAACGAAGCTCTTTCCGGCCTGTTTGAACATATCGTGAAGCACGGCCCGAACATCGTGTCCCTTGCTGGAAACCGAGACGGTGGTGACGGGATCGGGCTTTTTGGGCTCGGTACCGGGCGTACCCGGACCTTGCGCGCCGGCGCCGGCAGAGATGGCGATCGAAACGACGAGGGCAATGAGTTTGGTCATGAGATTCCTCAACCGATGGGTTTTCCGTTCGCGTCGTAAACGCGGATCGAGTTGCCGCTTCGCGGCGCCGATTGGGCCGGCCGCGCGGTTTGGCGCGGGCCTCGGCCAATGCGGCGCGAGCGAATGGTCGTCCGGGGTTGGCTTGGGGTGCTCGAAGAAATCGGGTTGGATGTCGGCTCCGTGGCTATAGGCCGAGCTTCAACGGGACTCGAAGGCGTCGCGGATGAGGCCGAGTTGGCGGGCGTCGAGGTCGTCGGTGGGGCCGGGGTCGGCTCTGCGTTGGCCGCTGTGGCCGTTGGGTTCGGCTTGGCGGCCGGCGGTTCCGCCGTAAAGGGGTCGCCGTCGGTCGGAGGATTGGGTGCCAGTTTTTTCGCCTCACGCGACGTTGGCGCTTTCGGTTCGGAGCTCGGGCCGACGCGTTCGCCAAAGAGCGCAGTGGGATTCGCCGTGAAGTGAGACATCGCCAACAAAACCGCGCCCAATGCGGCCGAATACCCGAGCGACCGCCAAGAGATGCGACGCGGCGTCTTGGGCTCTCGCGTGGTCTCCAGAACGGTTTCGTTGGCGAGCGGGTTCGCTTTCTCCCTCAGCGCCTGGATCAGTGCATGAGAGGAGGTTGATGGGGAACTCGGCCGCTCCTGAGCTTCGATCAGCTCCGGCTCGGTCGAACGGGGAAACGGATCGGGAACATGGATGGCGGCGTGTCGCGTCTGCGCGACCTCCTGAAGGGTCTTGCGCTTGACGTCGACGTATTGCGTGCAATCGTCGCATTCCGCAATATGCTGCTCGAGTTGGCTGATCGCCTCGGCCGACATATTGGCTCCCGCCAGATAGCGTCCGATCTGGCCCTGGGCAAGTTGGCACTCGATGTTTTTTGCCGGCATTGTTGACAATCCGCTTGAAGTTTCGAAGCTCGGCAAAGAGCCGCTCCAATAGGATCGTCGGCGGAAATCCCGGCAACTTTAGGGGGCTGCGATTGTGGATTCCGGATTTCGGACCGGAGGTGGCCTCACTCCCTCACCCCCTCACATCCTCACCCCCTCACATCCTCACATCCTCACATCCTCACATCCTCACATCCTCACTCCCTCACCCCCCTTCATCCTCACATCCTCACTCCCCTCTCCCCACTCCTCATTCCTCACATCCTCACCGCCTCACATCCTCACTCCCCCACCCCCTCATATCCTCATCCTTTCAGCTGCCCCCGGTAACCTTCGCCCATGCCGCTCCGAATGTGGACCTACGACATCGCTCGCGAGCAGAGCCCGTCGCTCGACCATTTGCGGCGGTTCTGCCAAGTCACGCAAGAGGCCGGGTTCGACGCGATCGGGCTCTATCTCGAGCACCGCTTCGCTTATCCGAGCGCGCCCTGGGCCCACGGCGGGGGCGGCGTGACCCCCGAGATGGTGCGCGCGCTCGAACGGGAGTTTCCGGACTTGGCCATCGTGCCCTTCATCAACTTGCTCGGCCACTTTGAAGGCATGCTCTACACCGAAGAGGGCAAGCGCTACCGGGAGGAGCTGTTTCAGGGGCTCCAGGCCTGCCCCAGTTGCCCGGAGTTCGTAATGCTTTGCGAGACGCTGATCGACGACACCCTCGCCGCCTTCCCCTCCAAGATCGTCCATCTCGGCGGGGATGAAACGTGGCAGCTCGGCGCATGCCCACGGTGCAAAACAAGGGTCGATCAAGCCGATGGAGACGGCAAAGCCGCCCTGTACGCGGCGCACTTCGGACCGCTTTGCGATCGGGTGAAGCAAGCTGGACGCCGCCCCGCGCTCTGGGGCGATATGTTTCACGACCACCCCGCCGCGCTCGACGCGTTGCCGAAAGACACCCTCATCTTTGACTGGCAGTACTTCGGCGGCTGCCGAGCGACTGCGAAGCCGTTCTTGGAAAAGGGCTATGAAGTCGTCGGGTGCCCCGCACTTCATACCTACAACGCGACATGGCTCCACCTCAACGAATCCGAGGCCAACGTGCGACAGATTGCAGCCGATGCCGCCCAGCTTGGTCTTTTCGGCGTCTGCGTGACGACCTGGGAATGCGGCCTCTTCGGCAGCTACGATACGTTGATGCCCGCGCTCAGGGCCTGTGGGAAGATCTTGGCGGAGGAATCCCTCCCCCCTGCACTGGAGGGGGGAGAGGAAGGGGTTGGGGGTTCCGGAACGGCAAACCTCCCACCCACATCCGACAAGTCGCAAACCACGTTTCTCGCCGCCTATCTCGCCGAATCCGAGCGCTACGAAGAATGGGCCCGGCTGATGGGCGTCGAGCTTCAAGAATGCGGCGGCGTCTTCGCTTTTTCCCGCATCCGCAACAGCCTCAAATGTCGCCTTCTCCTTTATTCCAACCCCTTCCTGGCCTGGATGCACCACGCCGACGAGCTCTCCGGCGAAATCGGAGAGAAAGCCCTCTCGATCTTCGAGCGGGCCTTCGCGGTCGCCCCAGACGAAGCCACCAAGGACATTACGCTCTATGCCCGCTCGGCCGTCGAGTTCGTTCGCATCGCCGAATCGGCTCGGATCGAGTACGCCGCGGGTCGAGCGGAAGCCGCCATCGGCAAGCTGTCCGTCACCCGCAAGCTCTTTGAGGACTTGGAACGTGCGGCCCAAAGGATGGTGGTGCGGTGCGGGGGCTCGCGAGCCGACGTCGAACGCTGCCGGGCCGCCAAACGCCACGTCGAGGTCGTTCTGCAGCGTATTCGGCAGTTCGGGGATGGCTCGATGGGCTATCTTCCCGCGTTTGAAATCATCACCCATCCCAAGTTCATTCCCCATGACCAGGCCTGCTGGTGGCTGATCAACCGCTGGGCGAACCAATGAATCAAGCCGACAATCTCTTCGTGCGAACTCGACTCCGACTCCCGTCCGCGGCTCTTGCCTTCTATCTCGCAATCGCGGGCGCCCTTGCCCAAGAGGCCCCTTCCCTCTCGATTGAGCGCAAGTCGACCTGGCGTTCGTCCTACATCTGGCGGGGGCTGGTACTTGAGTCGAAGAGCATCTTTGAGTCGGATACGACGATGGGATTCGGCAATGCGTGGCTGAACGTTTGGACGTACAACCGCGGCATCGAAACCCTGGCCCACCGTTCGGCCCGCGAGGTCGATGTGTCGTTGGGCTGGGACTTCGAAGCCGGAGGTTGGCTCCTATCGCCGAGCGTCACGCTTTACACCTATCCAAATGGTTGGGAGCCGACGGGAACCACCGAGTGGGCCCTTTCCGCTAG
>CAYONY010000240.1:0-5083 GCA_964405415.1 uncultured Fimbriimonadaceae bacterium
TCGGTGCAGAGCACCCCCGGCTTGATGGCTTCGGTGAGCAGAGCCCAGAGCCGATAAGAGCCGTATTGGTTGAAGATCTCGACTTCGTCGCCGTCCTGGATGCCCCTCGCCGCCGCATCGAGCGGGTGGATCTCGACGACCGGCTTGCGGTTCAGATTGAGGAGAACCGGATTGTTGCTGTGGGTGGAGTGGACCCGCCACTTGCTGTGGGGGGTCATGATGCAGAAGGGCAGCTTGAGGTCCGCTTCGGGCAGGTGGTTGAAGGCCGGCTTATAGATGGGAACCTGTTCGCCTAGCTTGGCGAAAATGGGTTCTTCCTTGTAGAACTCCATGCGGCCGGTCTTGAGGAATTCGCGTTGGGATCCTTCGGGGAAAGGATAGGCGCGAGGCGGGAAGAGCTTCATGTCGTGGAACTGCTCGTCGCAGCCGACTTCGGGATCGTGGACCTTCAGGCGGACCGGGCCCTTCTTGAGCTGGTCGAGGGTGATGCCTTCGACCTCTTTTCCGCCACCCTTGAGCATGAGGTCGATGGCCCCCCATTCATCGAGTTCGAATTGGCCAAGGAGCGAAGGCTCGACTCGGCGGACGAGCTCCTTGACGATCCAGTACTCGGTCCGCGAGTTGTATTGCGGCTTGACGACTTCGTTCTGAATCTGCAGGTAGGGGTGGCAGCTGGTGCCGACGAGCTCGGTTTTCTCCCAGAAGGTCGGGCATGGCAAGACGACGTCGGCGTATTCGCACGTCGGCGACATCGAGAAATCCATCACGACGAAGAGATCGAGCTTGTCGATGGCGGTCTTGAGGGGCGAAGACCATTCGGTTACCAAAGGATTGGCATGGGAACAGAACAGCGCTTTGACGCCATCCTTCGGGTACCGAATCTTTGGATTAATCGTCTCGGTCGGGCCTCCGAGCACGAAATAGTGCATCGGGAGCGGCTTCGGGCGCTTGCCCTCGGGGAACCACCACGGACTTGTGTCGAGCCGAAAGTGGTGCTGGCCGGAATAGATCGAGACCGATTCGCCAGGCTTGCCGTGAGCTCCGGCCAGGGCGGAGAACAGAAGGATCGCCCGGATCGTCAGGTCGCCGTGGAGCCGGTGATTTAAGCCCATGCCGATGATGATCGAACTCGGCCGGTTGGTGGCGTAGTCGCGGGCCAGCTTACGGATCGTCTCGGCCGGAATGTCGGTGATCGGGGCGACGTTTTCCGGGCGGTATTCTTCGCGGCCGATCACATCGGCCAGGATCTGAAAGGCGGGAACGACCTCAATCTCGACTCCCTCGATCGACGCTCTGCGCGCACCCCGGAAGCTCGGCTTCAGTTCATTCGGTAGCCGAAGGGAATCCATGGGCAGGACAAAGAAGGCGTCCTTCGCTTCGTCCCAGACGACGAATTCGGCGTCGGTTCCAAGGCCAACATCGGAGGCCCGCAGGCGCATGCCGTTATCGGATCGGACAAGCGTCGCGCAATCGGTGAAAGTCTTCAGGAATTCCCAATCGACGAGGTCCTCGTCGATCAGCACCTGACACATGGAAAGCGCGAGCGCGCAATCGGTGCCGGGGTTGATGGGCACCCACAGGTCGGCGCCTTTGGCAGTCTGGCTGCACCGCGGATCGATGCAGACGATCTGGCAGTTGTTGCGCTGCTTGGCGTACTGGGTGAGGAATTTGGCATCCGGGATGCGGGTCTGAAAGACGTTGCTCGACCAGAGGATCGCGGTCTTGGCCCACCCCCAACTCTTGGTTTCGCACTCGACGCAGTCGATGCCGACGGTGTGGGTGAACCCCATGGAGATGTCGCCGTTGAAATCGTAAGCCGTCGCGAAACTCATCCCGAGGAGGGCCGCCATGCGAACCTGGGCGCCTTTCTGTACGTAACCGGTGCCCACGACCTGGTTGAAAAGGAGCATATGGTCGGCGCCGTGGTCGGCGATGATCCGCTTCATGTGCCCGGCGATGTGGTCGAGGGCTTCGTCCCACGTGGCTTCGCGCCATTTGCCTTCGCCGCGCTCGCCGGTGCGAATCAGGGGGGTCTTGATCCGATCCGGTCCGTAGATCATGTGGGTCATCGACATGCCGCGCAGGCATCCGCGGGGGTTGTATTCGGCGCAATCGTAGTCGGCGGCGGGTTTGAGATCGACGATGACGTCGTCCACCACGGTCGCCAGCCACCCGCACGCGCCGGTGCAGTTCGGGCTGTCGGTGGTGCGCACGACGCGCTTTTCGCCTCGTTCGGGAACGGGCTGGGCAAATCTTCCGGGTACGGCTTTCAGGGTCGCCATGAGGGCCTCTTTCGGGCTTCATTTTCGAGGGAAGTGCGTCGACGGACTATGACGGGGGTCATAGACGCGAAAACCGGAAGGCCCCAAAAATGGGAGCATGATGCTGCTTCCCGACCTGCCCGTCATCGACTTCAAATTCAGCTTCGAGATCCGGGAACGCTTCGAGCGGCGCCTCGACCGGGATTTTCTTGAGTCCAACGAAGACAATCGATCGGATTTGTTCACCCGGATCCGGCCCGGTTTCGAATTGCGGCAGGGCAAGCACTGGTCCGCGGTCGTGCAGCTTCAATATGCCCACGCCAAAGCCTGGAAGCCGGGCCCGGACACGGTCTTGGAAAATCGAGATGCTCGCGACGCCTACATTCGGCATTCGAGCCCCGGGGGCGTCTGGACCATCGGACGTCAGAAGATTTCGGCCAGTTCGGAACGCCTCATCGGTCCGCTCGAATGGATCAACGTCGGGAGATCGTTCGATGCGGTTCGATTTCAGAGCAGCGAGTGGGATGTGTTTGCCGGGAAGCTCGGGGTGGCGGTTCCTCGGCCGCGGGATGCCGAGCTCGGCGCGGCGGTCCGGAATTGGCGGGCAGGCCAGACGATGTTGGTCTTCAAGAAAGACAATGTGACGGGGGGCGACCTCGAAATCTGGACCCTGGACCATAGCCAAAAGGGGGCCAAGGGCATGGTCGATTTCGACTATGACGTGGCGCTCCAGGGCGGCAAAAACAAAGGGCTCGACCACGAAGCATGGGCGGCCCACGGCGCGCTCGGCTTCCGGCCGGACAAGACGAATCGCCTTTACCTGGAGCTGAATGCAGCCAGCGGCGGCGCCGGAACTCACAAGAGCGAGACGTTCGACAACCTCTATCCCACCAATCACAAGTTCTACGGAAGCATGGACCTGCAAGGCTGGCGAAACATGCAGGAACTCGCCCTCGGATGGCAACGGAAGTTGAGCGCCAAAGCCGATCTCCATCTGCACGCCCATGCGTTTCGACTGATGGACGCCAAAGATGCGTGGTATGGGGCGGGAGGAGCGGCCAACAAGCGGGTCGGAGGCGTCTATTTGGATCCGACCGGAGCCGCCGGGAAGGACGTGGGGTTCGAGGTCGATTTGGAAGGGACTCTTCGGCTGGACGCCCGGACGACTCTGCAGTTGGGGATCGGCGTTTTCGTGCCGGGCAAGTTTGTCGAGCGGATGAACGGCGGCTCGGCGGACCGGCAGAAGTGGCTCTTTTTGCAGGTGATGCGGAAGCTGTGATTTGGAGTGCGCGGAGCTCTTCGCGCTTTGAATGGCCTTGAGGCGTCTCCGCTGCAAAGGAAAGCGCGAAGAGCTTCGCGCACACCAAAGGTATGACCTCCGTCATAGCCTATCGCCGCTCGCCGCTCGAAAATAGGTTCCATGAGCGAGCGCGCCGTCTCCAATCGCGTCCTGATCCTCAACACCGTCGCCTTCACCGTCTGCTTCGCGGTCTGGACGCTCTACGGCGTCCTCATCACTTACCTGGCCGAGAACGCGATCATCCGGCTGGACAAAGCCCAGATCGGGTGGCTGATTGGCATTCCCGTGCTAAGCGGGAGCTTGACGCGCCTGCCGGTGGGAATGCTGACGGAGCGCTTCGGCGGGAAGCCGGTCTACATCGGGGTGATGCTGTTTTCGGCGGTCGCGGTGTACTGCACCAGCTTCGCCAATAGCTTCGCCGGGCTCATGTGGGGCGGGCTCGCTTTCGGCGTGGCGGGGGCCTCGTTCGCGGTCGGCATCGCCTATTCCTCGATCTGGTTTCCGCGCAAAAGCCAGGGCACCGCGCTCGGAGTCTTCGGGATGGGAAACGCCGGCTCGGCCGCAACCAGCCTGGGCGCACCGCACATCCTGAACTGGCTGACTGAAAACGGAGCCAAGCCGGACCACTGGCGGCAGTTGCCCCAGATTTACGCCTACGCCCTGGTCGGGATGACGATCCTTTTCGCTCTGCTCACCGTGCACCGCCGCGATGAGGCCGCCGCCGCCAAGAGTTGGGGAAGCATGCTGCGGCCCCTTCGCGATATGCGGGTTTGGCGGTTCGGACTCTACTACTTCCTCGTCTTCGGGGCTTTCGTGGCGCTGGCCCAGTGGCTCATCCCCTACTACCTGAACGTGTACAGCATGAGCCTGGCGACGGCGGGCATGATGGCGGCGGTCTTCAGCCTCCCGAGCGGCGTGATACGGGCTCTGGGCGGGTGGGTCTCCGATCGCTTCGGCGCCCGAACGACGATGTATTGGGTGCTGAGCGCCTGTGCGCTCTTCTTTGTTTTGCTCGTCGCCCCACGGATGGAGATCACCAGTCCTGGCGAAGGGTTGATGGCGGATGGCGCAGGCAAGGTTGCGTCGGTCAGCCCGACCGAGATCGTTGTCGAAGGCAAGGCCGGTCCCAAAGCCTACGCCGTCAAGCCTGCGGTTAGCCGTGAACTCGAGAAAGAGGGCACGCTCGTCTTCCCGACGTTTACTTCTTGGCAGGAGCCGGCGGTCACGGCGGGGCAGTCCGTGAAGCGGCGCGAGGTGCTGGCAAAGGGCGTCACCCACGCCTACTTCCAGGCCAACGTCTGGATCTTCACCGGTCTGGTGTTCCTGGCCGGGATCATGATGGGCATCGGCAAGGCGGCGGTGTACAAGCACATCCCCGAGTACTTCCCGCACGACGTAGGGGTCGTGGGCGGGATCGTGGGGGTCATCGGCGGGCTGGGCGGGTTCTTCTGCCCGATTCTGTTCGGGTACTTCCTGAAGTGGACGGGGCTATGGACGACGTGCTGGATCTTCCTGGCGTTCC
>CAYONY010000241.1:0-5039 GCA_964405415.1 uncultured Fimbriimonadaceae bacterium
AGGTGGTCCTGGGTGAGGTTGGTGAAGACGCCCACGTCGAATTCGACTCCATCCGACCGCCGTTCCTGGAGCGCATGGCTGGAGACCTCCATCACGAAATCCTGGGCGCCCGCGTCCGCCGCCTCGCGCAAGAGGGCATTCAATTCCACCGGAAACGGCGTCGTGTTGCTCAGTTCTCGCTCGTCGAGCGGCGTCTGAAAGCCAAGCGTGCCCAAGTAGGCGGCGCGGCGGCCCCGCGCGATGAGCGCATCTCGGATGAGCCAGGCGGTGGTGGTCTTGCCGTTGGTTCCGGTGACCCCCACCACCCGCATTCTCGACGATGGGTTGCCGAAAACGGCTTTGGCGAGCCGCCACAGGGCTTCCTGAAACGGCGTCGGCCCCTTCGCCGAAGGGAAAGCCGGGAGCCCGGAAGCGAGAATGGCGGGGAGGCGCAGCGACGTGGCCCATTCAAAGCCCGCATCGGAATGGGTGAGCGCCGCCGCTGCCCCCAACTGGGCCGCTTCGGGCAAAAACTCATGGGCATCCCGATTGCCGCTCGGCATGCAGACGAAAAGCTGGCCCGGCTTAAGCGTTCGCGTGTCGGCGGACATGCCCTCGAATTCCGCATCGCCCGAGACCGCGTCCACTTGGGCGCCGGACTCGGCGATCAGTTCGGAAAGGCGCATCACGGCCTCCGGTTTACCCCTTGCGCCCGCGTTGCCGAAATCGCCACTTCGGGCCCGCCGGCCGAGATCGCGGTCGGCTCAAACGTCGTCGCCGAAGGCTTGGAGCGCGGGATGCCATAGCGACGGATCACCGCTTTGGCAATGTCTTGAAAGGCGGGCCCAGCCACCGACGCACCGTAATACCGACCCATTTTTGGATGGTCTACCATCACGAGAATTGCCGCTTTCGGCTGCTCCGCGGGGACAAAGCCGATGAAATTGGAAACATATCCGCCCTCGCCCACCGTTCCGGTGCGGTCGTCGCGCTTTTCCGCCGTGCCGGTTTTTCCCGCCAGGCGGTACCCCGGGATCCGGAGGCTTTTGCCAGTGCCGTGCTCGCTGGAAAACACCGCCTCCATCGCCGACATCACCTTTGCCGCCGCCTCCGCCGAAACCAGTCGGCTCTCCGGCGCCCACGGGATTTCGCGTTCGCCCACGCGCTCCACCAGCCGCACCGGGCGCCGGACCCCGCCATTGGCAAGAGCGGAAAAAGCGCTGCATAGGGCAACCGGCGTCACCGTCAGCGATTGGCCGAAGCCAAACGTCGCCAATTGAAGCCGCTTGGCATATTCTTTCTCGTTATAGCCTCCGGCCAGCTCGCCGGGAAGCCCTAGTCCCGGCTTGGCCAAGAGACCGGACTGTTCGAGGAACGATGTAAACGCCTCATAGCCGATATCGACCGCCCAATGGGCCGCCGAAACGTTGCAGCTTTTGGCGATCGCATCGATCGGGCCGATCCGGCCATGGGCGCGTTTGCCTCCATGCGCATCGCAATGAACGTCGCGCGTCGGCCAAACCTTCCACGCCCCAGGGCAGTTGATCGATTGGCCCATATCGGCCGCCTTCTCGTCGAGCGCCAGCGCCAAGGTAAGGATTTTGAAGGTCGAACCGGGCTCCAAGCGCGCCATATAGGCCGAGTTGTAATCGGAAAAACCTTGATTTGAGCCAACCGGCGCTTGGCTCCCATTGGGGTCGAAGCTGGGCCAATTCGCCATCGCCAAAACTTTGCCCGTCGCCGGCTCGATCACCACCGCACACCCGCTGTCAGCTCGATTGGATTCCACCGCTTGGCGAACCGCGGCCGCGGCGGCAAGCTGCACTTCCGAATCGAGCGTCAATTGGATGCTTTGGCCGTCGCTGCGCGGGCGGCTCTCGGGATCCATGCGGAGCGGGAGAAACTCGCCTGCGCGGTCGACCATGCCTACCATGCGGCCGTCCTCCCCGCGAAGCGCCCGGTCGAAAGCGACCTCGATTCCCCCTTTCGGCTTGCCGTCACGCAGGTAGCCGACGATGCCGGCGCTCGCTTCCGCCAGGGGATAGTTACGCTCGCCGAATCGAGAGGCCGATAGGCCATCGGCGCGCCATTTGGCCTTGACCGCCAGAACGCGCTTCGCTTGCTCGCCCGCGAGCCGTCCGGGCCAAGTCCGGCTGCGAACGCCGGCGGCCCGGAGCTGCATCAGCTCCGACGCGGGAATATCGGCCGCCGCGCCGAGATCGCTGAAAAACCCCGCCGAATTCGGGACGCGCCGAAAATCGACCACCAGCTCGCTCGTGTCTTCCTCGCCCGCCAGCTGCCGGCCGTCGGCGCTGAGTATGGCCCCCCGGCGCGCCCGATCAATGCGCTCGACGACAAACCGGTTGCTCGCCTCGCCTTTGGCAAGGATGGCCTCTCGGCCAAACGTCTGCACGCGAAGCTGGCTCAGAACCGCCAGCCCGAAGCCGCCGATGGCGACGATCGGCGCATAGGAAAGACGAAACGGATCACGGGAGGCGAGGGACATCCTCTTCCTGATGAGACGAAACGGGGCCTCTTCCGGGCGCGACAAATCCTTGGCTCGCGGCCCAGCGATCCACGCTGCCCAGACTGTTCAGCTCATCCACCCGATGGGTGAGGGAAGCCTCGGAGGCTACGGCGAGCTTCGTTCGCGACATCGCCCGAATCGCTTCCTGGCGTGCCTGCTCCGTCATCACGCTGGCGGCAAGGCTGCCCGCACTGAAAAAGCCATAGGTGAGCCCCAAGAAGGCGACGGCCGCGCCCAAAGGATGGACGCGCGAATGGGTTCGCGTTCGAGAGGCGACCCGGTATCCGGGGTTCAGAACGGCGGTTTGCGTGCGGTAGGCAGGGATTGAGGCCATGGGATCTTTTCCTTTTCGAGGCTAGGCGCGATCGGCCGCGCCGGGGTTGGGCTCGAAGCGGCGCAGCGTGCGCAACTTGGCGCTGCGGCTGCGCGGATTGCGGCGAATTTCGGCTTCCGAGGCTTCGAGAGGCTTGCGGTGAAGCTCCTCAAATCCCGAGCCATCGAGTTCGCGAAAGACGCGTTTGACGATCCGGTCTTCACCGGAGTGGTAGCTGAGTACGGCGATCGCGCCCCCGGGGCGAAGCGTCTCCGCCAATTCGCGCAGCGCCGTTTCGAGCCCGTCCAGTTCTCCGTTCACGGCAATGCGCAGGGCTTGAAAAGTGCGCGTTGCCGGGTGGATGCGTTTGTCACGGGCTCCGGGCGGGATGGCGGCAAGCACGCAGTCCACAAGGTCGGCCGTGGTCTTGAGCGGGCGAACCTTGCGCCGGTCGACGATCTGCTTGGCGATCGCTCGGGCCCACCGTTCGTCGCCCAATTCACGAAGGGTGTCTTCGAGCTGGGCGGGAGACATGCGGTTGACGACCGCCGAGGCCGGCTCGCCGGCCGAACGGTCCATCCGCATATCCAGGGGCCCTGGCTTCGAAAAGGCAAAGCCGCGCTCCGGATCGTCGACTTGGGCGCTATTGAGGCCGAGATCGAGCAAAATGCCGTCCGCGCGCAGATCGAATTCCTGAGCCAGACGCGGCAAATCACGAAAGTCCGCATGGACCAAGCGAAGGTCGACCCCTTGGCCTGCCGAGAGATTCATGCGAGCCTGCGCGAGCATCGCCTCGTCCCAATCCGTTCCCAACAGCGTTCCGCCGGGGGCGATGCGCTCGGCGAACCGTGCCGAATGGCCGCCCAGGCCCAACGTTCCGTCAAAGACCACATGGCCCGGAGCCGGCGCCAGATCGGCCAGGATCTCGGCCGCCATCACCGGCTCATGCCGCAATTCTAGAGGGTTCTCCGCGCTCATGTCCCGAACTCCTTGGGCGGCCGAAACCTCCGCCCGCTTCGGCCGGGCTTTCGGGTGCTTGTCCCACACCACCATCGCGCCCTTTCCAAAGGGCCAGGCCGCCCGTCGCCAAGGCATCGGCGAGATCTTCACTCGGACCTCCCCGTCATCTCCCGATAGGAAGCTTCGATCGCCTTGCGCCGCGAGTCGCCATATTCGGTCGGGTACTTCTTGAATTCCTCGTGCTCGGATTGGGACCAGATCTCCACCCGGTCCACACATCCCATCACCCAGAGCTTGCCCTCGAGCTTGGCGGCAGCGCGGAGCTTTTGCGGGATGACGATTCGGCCCGGCTCGTCAAACTTGAGGTCGTCCTCCGCCATCGCCAAGAGGTGCCGGGTGTACTCCTCGCGCGCCGGGTTCATCGTGCCAACGGCGAAAATCTCTTCGAGCAGCAGCTCCCAAACCGATTTGGGATAGGCGATCAGGCAGCCGACCTTGCCCAGCAAGAGAGTGAAATCGTCGCCAAGGCGTTCGCGCTTCTTTTTGGAAAACAGGAGCCGGCCCTTATCGTCGAGCCTCGCCTCTTCTGTCCCCAGAAGCGGTTTGAAATTCTCGGGCAATCGAGACGGCGACACGACGAATGGACTCCTCTAAGACTTGGGCGGGCGATCCCGCATCCGTGCAGATCGCCCGCTTACATTTGGGTCGAGCACCCCGCCCTTCCCGGGTGGAACCGGCGGCCTCCCTGGCCCCGTAGATCCACTTGACTGGGATAATACTGGGACTTCTGAGAAATGCCAAGCTAATTATTGGGAAATGACTGGGAATTTTTGAATTTTGCATCGAGTATGGAGTACAAGATAGATGAATGTCTACTATTTATCGCAACCGAATAGTAGGCGAATGGGTAGCCCAATAGTTCCTGGCAAATCTGCCGACAATTTCCATATGGAATTCCGTGGAACCGGAATATTGCTGGGGGGCAGCAGTGGGCGTCGAGTTTCAGCGCTTGTTTGAAACGGCCCCAGGGCTCTTTCTCGTCCTGACCCCCGACCTCCGGATAGTCGCCGTCTCCGATGCGTATCTCGCGGCGACGATGACCGAGCGCGCCCAGATCTTGGGCCGCGGGCTCTTTGAGGTCTTCCCCGACAACCCCGACGATCCGGAAGCGACCGGCACCGCCAACTTACGGGCCTCGCTCGACGCGGTGCTTTCTCAAAAGGCGCCCCATCGCATGGCGGATCAAAAGTACGACATTCG
>CAYONY010000242.1:0-5033 GCA_964405415.1 uncultured Fimbriimonadaceae bacterium
GTGGATCGGGTTGCGGTGGCGGTGGTCGGGGCGGGCAATGTGCAATGCACGCCGCCGGTCCTGGCCACTCTGGCCGCCTATTCGGGCGAACGGCCGCTGGACGTGTGCCTGTTCGATGCCGACCCCGAACGGCTCGAACTTTTCGACCGCCTCGGGCGGACGTTTTTCGCCTTCACCCAGTCCGCCAACGGCCTTGTAAGCACGGAGGACCCCGACGAAGCGGTCGCGATGGCGTCGCGGGTGATCATCCAAGCCGACGTGAATTGCGCGGCCCGGACGATTCAAATGCGGCGGCCCCATAGCGAGGCCGCCTATGCAACGGCGCTCCCCATTCTGTTGGGGAACATTTCACCGACGGCAGAAGTGCTCAGCCTCCTGCCGGTGACGATCGAGCTGCCGCTTCCCCGCTATCGACGGCTGGATTGGCCGCGCGAGCTCTCCGCGGCGGAAAGCGTTGCCGTGCCTCACCAGTCGCTGCGTTGGATCCACGGCGAGGAGTATCCCTTCGATTTCTTCGCCGCCAACGAGGACTCGCCGCTCAAAGACTGGCTGGATGACCCCGGCTCCGCGGCGCTGGTTGAAGGCACTCATTCAAACGAGGGCCCGGACGGCCGCTAAGCCAGGCTACGGTTTTTGGAATGGGGCTTTGAACGTGCCGTCGCCAAAGGACGGATTGAGCTTCATCCCAAGGACTTGAGTGTCCATGAAGAAGGACTTCTTGTCGAGCGTCCGGACTTCGCACCGCCAAATGAAAAAGGTCTTCGGATCGATGAAGTAACGGGCGAACACACCCTGGCCATGGGCCATTTCCTCAAGAACGACCCACTCCTTCCCGTTCCACTTTTCTTCGGGAACCACCTTGAGCTCGCTCTTCTCCATGTTGGCGCCCTTTGTGGTTGAAAGCTGGCGTTTCCAATCGAAGAAGCTCATCGATTCCAAGTTGATGGGGGCTTCGCCGCCCAACGCGTCCATCGAGATCTTGGCGATATCCGGCTCCGGTTTCTCCGAGGCTTTCGCCTCGGCAACCCAGGTGTAGACCCGTTCGCCATCGCTGACCCGACGGATCGTCTTGCCCCGAAAATCGAAGACAAGCCGGAGCTTGGCGGGGCGCGCGTAATCCAACGTAAACGAATGGGATTCCTCGCCTTCGGAATAGCGAACCCGGCTGCGGCCTTGGAGCGAAACGGACCCGACGTTTTGGTACGCCTTTCGCATCTTGGCGAGCAGGGTCTGAACCTCGTCCTCCGTCGCAAGCGCCGACGTCAAGGCGGACAGGGCCAGCATCGCGGCGAAAAACCGAAGCATCACGGGCATTCTATTCGTTAGGCGCTCGCCCTCGCGTTCCCGGTCGGGCCGAATTCCGTCGTACTTGCGCTCGAACCGGCAATTGTTTAGGGTCCGCCCGTCCGGTTTGCGGTGGGGTCGCGAGGCGCTTCGAAGTGCCCCGCAGCGAAGCTCGGGTTCAGGGTGAGCTTCTGAAGTTCGGTTTGAGCGACTCGCTTGTCGTCTTGCATCCGGTGAACATCGCATCGCCAGATAAAGAACGTCTTGGGATCGATAAAGTAACGCACCCGCACGGCCATATCCGGAGCGCGCTCATCGAGGACGATCCAACTTTTGCCTCGCCAGCCTTTCTCCAGGCTCACGTTAAGCTGGCTCTTCGCCATATTCGCGCCCTTCAACGTGGAGAGCTGGCGCTTCCAGTCAAACAAGCAGAGCCATTCAAGATTGCCCGCCACTTGGCCGCCAAGGGTGTCGACATCAACCCGATCCTGGTTTTCTCGCGAGCCGGGCCGCTGGGTAACCACCCGCTTTCCGTTTGCGTAGCGGCGGACTTCGGTGCTGCCCACCCTAGAGGCATAGCGAAGGCGGTTTGGCGCTAGATAATCGACGGAGACGACCCCGCTCGAAACGCCATCCTGGTTGTCGAGGACAATCTTGATCGCCAATTGGGCTGACTTGACGCTTTGATAGGCGCGGCGCATGTTCTTCAGGAGCTCTTCAACCGGCTTCTCGGCGGCGGGCGCGACGCCGGGCCCGACCCAAAGCAATGTCCCTATGCAAATGGCGCGTACCATACCTTTCATTTTAAGGCATTTCTCAAGGCGTGGCAAGAGGCGGGGAAATCGAACCGGCCACGCTATGGCATGATGAAGCCGCCATGGCCCGGATCTTTCGCGACATCGACGTTGACGCATCCTTCTTGGCGGACACAACGGTGGGCGTGCTGGGCTACGGAAGCCAGGGCCGTGCCCAGGCTCTGAACCTTCGAGATTCCGGTATCCGGGTTCGGGTAGGGGTTCGAGAATCCGGCGCGTCCTTCCGCCGAGCTCAAGACGATGGGTTTGATCCGACGTCGATTTCCAAAGCGGCACGGGGCGCGGATCTTCTTGCGTTTTGCCTTCCCGATGTTGAAATGGGTCGAATCTTCGAAGAGGCGGTGCGTCCCCAACTCAACCCCGATGCGACGCTCCTTTTCGCCCATGGCTTTGCCATCCACTATGGCCTCATCCGTCCAGGCCCTTCGCACGACGTCGTGCTGTTGGCGCCGATGGGCGCGGGCCCCATCGTTCGGGCGCGCTTTGCAGAGGGTTCGGGCGTTCCGGGGCTTGTCGCGGTCCACCAGGATGCGTCCGGTAAAGCCATGGCGAAGGGGCTCGCCTATGGGGCCGCCATCGGATGTGGGCGGGTCGCGATCCTTGAGACCACCTTTCGAGAAGAGACCGAGTCCGATCTCTTTGGCGAACAGGCGGTGCTTTGCGGGGGGATTCCAGAGCTGATGCGGGCCGCCTTTGAGACGGCGGTGGCGGGTGGGATCTCGCCTGAGATCGCCTATATCGCGTGCGTTCACGAGGTCAAGCTGATCGTCGATCTCATTTATGCCAAAGGGCTCGACGGGATGGTGCAAAACATCAGTCAGACCGCGGAATGGGGCGCCTACGAGGCGGGTCCCGCCCTCATCGGCGACGCTTCCCGAAAAGGGCTTGAGGCCACGTTACGGCGCATTCAGAGCGGCGCCTTCGCGAAGGCGTGGATCGAGGAGGCGACGTCCGGAGGGAGCCAGCGAAAACGGCGGCGCGACCGATATCTCGCCGAACCGATTCATGCGGTGGGGGCGCGGCTGCGTCCCCTTTTGGGGCTGCCGCCCGCCTAGTCGGGCTCTTCGCCGCCCTGTTTCGATTCGGTTCCCGAAGCCTTCATCTTGGCTTTGAGCCGATCGAGCGCCTTCTTCTCGGCGTCGGTAAGGTCCTTTCGCTCGGCAAGCAACGTCAGGGCCCGTTGCGCCTCATCGAGCTTACCGGCTTCGATCAGCCGATCGATCATCATCAATCCGGGAAAATTCCGGGTGCCATTGTTCATGGAAAAGGCAAACGCCTGAGCCCATTTCGGCCCCATGCGGTGCATGCCCCGAATCGCAGGGTTTTCGAGGAATGCCTCGGCAGTTTTCAGGATCGCTTCGCATTCGGCAGCCGTTTTCGAATCGACCCCCTTCAACTCGAAACGAACTTTTGAAATTTGGTCCCGAGCCTTGTCGGCATCGCCGCCCTGGGCGATCGTCACCGTCCGCAGGGCCCTTCCAAGGTTGGGGTTCTTCCCGTTCAATTCCTCCAAGTCGATCTTCTCAAACTTGAAGTTGGGATCGCCGATCGAGGTGATCATCTTGTCGTAATCCTGCATGCCGGGCACCGGAGGCATCCGCACCAGTCGCGGCTCCGTCGGTGGTGCCGGAAGCGTCCGGCCCCCCGTGGCAGGCACCGCCGAAGGTGGCCCGGCCCCAGGCGTCGCTCCGGGCTTTGTGGCAGGCGAGAGTCCCGGCTTGACCCCTGCCTGCGCTTTTGACGGCCCCGGTTTTTCGGGGGCGGGTTTTGAATCAATGTCGATATCCGGCCCTGCCGCCTCGAGAGGAGCGGCTGAGCCATTGCCGCCGGAATTCATGGCCAGCGCGCCAATTCGGATCACCTCGGTTTGCTGGTTGAGAATCGGCTTGGAGCTGCCTTCCTCAAAGACGGAAATCGTGGTTTGGGCGGTCGGGATATCGGCCGGAGTTTTGACCCGCAGCACATCGCCCGCCAACTCGGACTGGGCTCTGCGGTTGCCAAAATAGACGGCCAAATTCTCGCCGCGGGGACCGGCATCCAACTCGAACCATTCGCCGGGGCTCACCCAATCGGGAAGCAAAATACGATGGACGTTTGGCGGCTCGCCGCTCTCCCGAAAGGGGTTGAACATCACGAAGGCGGCGATGAGCACCGCCAAGGCGGCCAAAGACACCGCCGCAATCGCAAGGGGATTCGCGCGCTTTCGAGGTGGCGCCACATCGAGCCCTTCCACCTCTTCGCCCAAGATGGCGAAGACCTCCACCTTTTCAGGCAGTCGATCGGTGGTCGATCCCGCCACCGGCGCACATTGAAGCTTGAGAATGGGCCGGATCTGGACATAGACCTCGCGGGTGATGCAGATGCCTCCGGGCTGCGCCATCGAATGGACGCGCGAGGCGATGTTGACCGCATTGCCATAGAGGTCGTCGTTTTCCTCCACGACGTCCCCAACATGCACGCCGACCCGGAGCTTCATGGGCTCGGCCAGTTCGAGCTCGCGGTTCAGATGCTCCATCTGGTCTTGAATATCGAGCGCCGCGCTCACCGCTTCCACCGCGCTGGCAAACTCGAGCATCGCGCCGTCGCCAAGGGTTTTGACGATTCGGCCGTTATGGCCAAGCGTAGACGACTTGATCAGCCGCTCGACCTGGCCGCGAACGTCGAGCGTTCCGGATTCGTCCCGGTTGGTCTTGTCGGTATAGCCGGCGATATCGGCAAAGACGATCGCGGCGAGTTTGCGTTTGGCGGGGGCGCTCATGGGAATTCTCGTGGAATAGATACCATCTGGCGGGTTGGTTAGTTTCCGGTCCTAGGGAGGGGTGAGGGGGTGAGGATGTGAGGATGTGAGGGGGTGAGGATGTGAGGATGTGAGGAGTGAAGGATGTGAGGATGTCAGGCGTGTACGATTTCACGATATGAGGGGTAGAAGCAGTA
>CAYONY010000243.1:0-5016 GCA_964405415.1 uncultured Fimbriimonadaceae bacterium
TTTATGCCGATCCGATCCGCACCATCGGTGCGGTGGCCGACAAGGTTGGCGAAGGCGCTCCGGCGCCCGCGCCGGCCGCCCCGGCCGAATCGGCTCCGGCTGAATCGGCTCCCGCCGAGGCCGCCGCCGAAGCCCCCGTGGAAGCGGCGCCCGAGGCGCCGGAAACCCCGGCGGAAACCGCATCGGAAACCGAATCCGCGCCCGCGGATGCTCCCGAAGAATCGTCGTCCTCGGCCGAAGTGGCCCCTGACCCCGCATCCGAAAGTCCGGCCGATCCGTCCGATTCGTCCGACGCGACCGATGCAGAGACTTCCGCTTAGCGAAGGAGATTAGACAATGGCAACCACGGTTGAGAAGATCGTCGAAGATATCAGCGGCATGACGGCCCTCGAGCTCTCCGAGCTCAAAAAGGCCCTCGAAGACAAGTTTGGCGTCACGGCGGCGGCCCCCATGATGGGCATGCCGATGATGATGCCGGGCGGCGGCGGCGGCGAAGCGGCCGCGGTCGAGGAGAAGACCGATTTCGACGTCATCCTCGCGGCGGCGGGCGATCAAAAGCTCCAAGTCATCAAAGTCGTCCGCGAACTCACCGGACTTGGCCTCAAAGAAGCCAAGGACCTGGTGGACGGCGCGCCCCAACCCGTCAAGCAGGGCGTGGGCAAAGATGAGGCCGACAAAATCAAAGCCGCCCTCGAAGAGGTCGGCGGAAAGGTCGAAGTCAAGTAAGAGCCGGACGATCCGCTTGGGGACCCATGGGACTCATTTGGCCCATGGGTCCCATTGTTTTCAACTTTTCCCTTTCAACTACCCCTTCAGCCCGCTCGTCGAAATCCCCTGGATAAACGTCTTCTGAGCAAGAAAGAAGACCACGATCACCGGCAGAATCACCATCAGCGACGCCGCCATCAAGAGGTTCCATGGCGTGCCGCCGTGCTGGGTTTGATAGGCCGCAAGCCCGAGCGAAAGCGTGAACGAATTCTGGTCCACCAAATAGATCAGCGGCCCTAAAAAGTCGTTCCACGTGCCCATAAATGTGAATAACGCGACCACCGTCAGAGCTGGCTTGGCGAGCGGCGCTACCACATCGAGAAAGATGCGAAACTCGCTCGCCCCATCGATCTTGGCCGCCTCGCTCAACTCCATCGGGATCGTCTTGAAAAACTGCCGCAGCAGAAAGATGGAGAAAGCGGAAGCAAAGAACGCGGGCACCCAGAGCGGCTTGAACGTTCCCACCCAGCCGAGCCACTTGAAGAGCGTAAACGTTGGCACCATCAGCACCGGAAACGGGACCATCATGGTCGCCAGCGTCACCCCGAAAAAGAGGTCCCGGCCCGGCCACTTGATCCGGGCAAACGAATAGGCCACGAGGGCGTTGGAGACGACCGAACCCACCACCGCCAAGAGCGTGATCAGAATCGTATTGCGCGCGTAAACGAGGAATGGGATGTAGCCCAAGTCCTTGCTTCCATGAAAGATCGCATCCGGATAGTTGCTCCAAAGCACGGTCTTCGGAATCCACTCGGGAGGGTTCGACATCGTCTGCTCAATCGGTTTGAGCGAAGTCGACAGCATCCATAAGAAAGGCAGCACGAAAGCGATGGAGAAAACCACCAGAACGATGTGCGTCACGATCACTTTGTTCGATGGAGGATTGTTCATCGTTTAGCTCGTTTCGTAATGGACATGTCGCTCGGAAATCTTCAGCGCCGCCAAAGTTAGCGCCAATGTGATCAGAAACATCACCCACCCCATGGCGCTGGCAAAACCCATGCGCTGGTGCAAAAATGCGCTGTCGTAAAGGTAACTGGTAAAGAAATAGGTTGACCGGGCCGGGTCGCCGTTGGGGAACATCACGTAGGGCACGGCGAAAACCTGCATCGCCCCGATGATTCCCATGACCACGTTGAAGAGAATGACCGGCGAGAGCATCGGCACCGTCACACTCTTAAACTTGGCCCACACCTTCGCTCCATCGAGCTCCGAAGCTTCATAAAGCGCCGCCGGCACGTTCTGCAGGCCCGCCAGATAGATCACCATCGCATGGCCGCAGCCCCACATCGCGATTAGGATCAGCGTCCACTTCGACCAGGCCGGGTCGCCCATCCAATTCGGCGGACGCATGCCCAAGAGCTTGAACCCCTCGTTGATCAAGCCATAGTCCCCGTTGAAAACCCACATGAAGAGCGTCGCCTGGGCGATCATCGGTACCAATGTGGGCAGGAAAAACATCGTTCGGTAGAGCGCTTGACCCTTCACCTTCGTATTGAGCAGAAGCGCCAGTGCGATCGCCGCCACCGTGCTTAGCGGCACCGCGCCCGCTACGTAGAAAAGGGTGTTTTTGAGCCCGATGCCGAAAACCTCGTCGCCGCGGAGCTCCTGATAGTTCTCCAAGCCGATCCACCGCGGCGAGCGCAAAATGGCGTAATCGGTGAAGCTGTAGAAAAGCGAGGCGAGCAGCGGATAGGCCAAGAAGATCAAGAAGCCCAGAATCCAGGGCGAAGCGAACAAAATGCCGGCCCGCGCATCGCGTTTCATCGCCGGCCGAGCACCTGCCGTTGATAGGTGGCCCAGATCCCTTCGAGACGGACTTGCGCGTCGTCGAGCGCCTGCTTGGGCTTCTTTTGTCCGGTCAGCACCTGGCCAAACGCGGCCGACATCTCGCCGTTGAGCTGCTGCAGAATGCCGGTCTGGGTCGGCCCGAAGGCGTTCTTCGACCGCGCCAAACGATCGAAAAGCCGGATGAATTTGTTCTTATGGTTGGCAAAAAACGCTTCGGAAACCTCACGAAGCGGCGAGTTCTTGCCGTGGAGCGAACAGAGCTTCTCCATCACCTCTTGGCGCTGGACGTAAGCGATGAATTCAAACGCCTCCTTGGGATGCTTGGCTCCGTGAGGAATCGCTAAGATATCCATCGAGAGCATGGCGTGATCGGCCAGATCGGGACGGTCCGCCGGGTAGGGAAACGGCACCGCGAACCACGGCGTTTTGGGGCCGTACATGAGCACGTAATTGGCCTTCCACACCCCGTTGAGTTCCGTCGCGACCTTGCCCTGAATGAACGGGTCCTGGGTCGAGGCGAAGTTGCCAAATCCACCTTGGAACGATTGAACGTTTCGGGAACCGAACATCTTGGCGTACTGGTCCGCCCATTCGAACGCCCGGACATTTTCGGGCCGGTTCACCGTTACCTTGTCGCCCTCCATCAGTTTGCCGCCGAAGTAGAAGGGCCAGGCCCAGTGCCACCAGCCCGGAAACGAGGGAAGCATCCCCGCCAGCTTCAGGCTCCCGTCGTTCTTGTCGACTTTGGAAATCCGCCGCACCATCGCATCGAGGGCTTCGAACGTCTTGGGAAACGTCTCGGGCGTCGCCATCTCGGGCGGCACCAGGTCGGGACGGACGTGCAGCGCAATCGAGGCGGGCGTGCTCGGCAGCGCCCACAGCTTGCCCCGGTAGTTGAGCATGTTCCAGTAGCCGTCGATATAGGTGTCGGCGGTGAGCCCCCTCTCTTTCGCCATAGCGGTGAGATCCATCAGCCCGTTCGCATCGGAAAACGGACAGACCTGCTCCACCCACAGCCCCGCCACATCGGGCGGATCACCCCCCGCCGCCGCGAGCATCGTTTTGCGGTCCACCGCCGAAATGCTCAGGTAGCGCACGTAGATGCGGTCCTGCGAACGATTGAAATCGTCCACGATCTTCCGCATATCCTCGCCCTCGCCGCCGGTCCACTTCTCCCAATACGTGACCGTGATCTTGCCGGGAAGGGCCTGGCGGCTGACCACCCGTTCGCCCCACCAAGCCGCACCGACGGTGGCGAGGCCGGCCAGCGAGAGAAGGATCGAGTTGGCGGTGGTCATCGGACTCGGAATACGTATTCGCGGCGGCCCGTCCCCCGCCCTGCGTCTTTTTCGAATTCTGGCGGAGTGGGCCTGATCTCAGTTGACCTCAAAATCGGCGGCAGCCTCGGGAAACCCGCACCCTTACCAGGTCCCCGCCCGCAAAATTGCTATAGAATGGGGAAGGTTGGGCAACGCAGTGGCGGCCCTACGGGAGGCGTTGGGAGATGTTCAAGTCCGGAGTTCGTTTGGCGGCGTTGGCGATGGCGGCCGCAGTTGCCGCATCCGCCCTTTCGGCAGGGCGCTTGATCGCGGTCGACAGCAGCCGCGCGCTGTATGAAATCAATATGGCGACCGGGGCCAAAACCCAGATCGGCACCGTTTCCAGCAACGCCAGCACCACCGCCGGCCTCGCCTATGACCGGGCGAACAATGTGGTGTATGTCACCTCGACCGGGAACGACTCCCTCTTCACCCTCGACCTGCTCACCGGGAATGCCACGCTGGTCGGCGCCTACGGCGATTCGGCAATCGTGATGCATGGCCTGGAGTTCGACGGCAGCACGGGAACCCTCTATGGCGCGTCGGGAGGTTCGACCGCCGCGACCAACACCTTTTATCGGATCAATACCGCAACCGGATTCGCCACGCTCATCGGCCAGATCGGACTCACGTCGTTCAACAATCTGGGCTACAACAGCGCCACCAACGTCATGTACATGACCAACAGTGGCTCGGACAGCTTCTATTCGATGAACCGAGCGACCGGCATCCCTACCCTAATCGGCGCGCTGGGGGCCGGTTCGACCAACCCGAACGGGCTCGCCTACAACTCGGACAACGGCCTCATGTACATGATCGACAACAACGTGGACAACCTGTACACGATCAACATGACGACCGGCGCCGCGACGCTTGTCGGCTCGACCGGCAGCGGGAACCTCCTCGGTTTGGTTTACGTCAATGCCGTTCCCGAGCCGGCGAGCTTGGCCGTGCTGGGCCTCGGCGCGGCCGCGCTGCTGCGTCGATGCCGCCGCTAGCCGCACCGGACAAGGCGCGTGAACTGGCTTCGCCGCGCCGGCGAAGCCTGTTCGGCGTTTCGGCCCCCCTATTCGCCTGCTGAACACGAAGGCCCCTCTCCTCACTCCACTCCTCACTCCTCACATCCTCACATCCTCAC
>CAYONY010000244.1:0-2326 GCA_964405415.1 uncultured Fimbriimonadaceae bacterium
ATAATAATCCTTCTGCGAAACCGGGTCGAACTTATGGTCGTGGCAGCGGGCGCAAGCGACGGTAAGTCCCTGAAAGCCGCGCATCGTCACATCGATCCGATCGTCGATGATGTCGGGCGGATTGTTGAGGAAACGCCGTCCGAGGGTGAGGTAGCCCAAAGCCGCCAGCGCGGATTTGTCGTCGCCGTTCTGGACTTCCGGCAACCGGTCGGCGGCGATCTGGCGAAGGATGAACTGGTCATAAGGGAGATCGCGGTTGAAGGCTTGAATCACCCAGTCGCGATACGTGTAGGCGTGGTGGTACACGCGATCTTCTTCGAAGACATAGCCCTTCGTATCGGCGTAGCGGGCCACGTCGAGCCAAAGCCGGGCTTGACGCTCGCCGTAATGCGGCGAGGCGAGCAGGCGGTCGACGAGCTTTTCATAAGCGTTTGGGCTGCGGTCGGCCACAAAGGCGTCGACCTCTTCCGGAGTCGGAGGGAGCCCGGTGAGGTCAAAGGTCAAACGCCGAATCAGGGTGCGGGCGTCGGCTGCCGGAGCCAGCGAATGGCCTTTGGCCTCCATGCGGGCCAGGATAAACGCATCGATCGGATTGCGGATCGCGGCGGCGGCCTTCACTTTGGGAACCGGCGGCTTGGCCACAGGCCGGAGCGACCACAAGGCGGGCTTGGATTCGGGAGTCGAAGTTGCCGCGGGCCACGGCGCGCCCATCTTTATCCACGTCTCGATGTTCGCGATTTCCGCATCCGAAAGCTTGCCGCCTTTGGGCATCTTCAGCGCGCCCTCCTGATGAAGCGCCTCCATCAAAAGGCTCTGGTCGGGCTGACCCGAAACTAAGGCGGGACCGGAAACGCCGCCCTTGAGCAAGGCTTCCCGGGAATCGAGACGCAGTCCCGCCATCTGAACGGCCGGGCCGTGGCACGAGAGGCAGCTCGCGGCAAGCACCGGTCGAACCTTCTTTTCAAAGAACTCGACCTGTTCGGCCAACGGCGTCTGGGGAGGTGAAGTCCCGGTTTCCAATCCGGCGTAGGCCAGCGAAAGCCAGACCAGACTGGCCGCCAGCCCCAGCCGCCGTTTCACCGGGCCGCCTCGGGCGGCTTGGGCCGGCGCTTCGGTCCGTTCATCACTTTGACGATCGTGGTCGGCTCCCTAGGCGTCGAGGGCCGTTTGGCGATCGCCTGCGCCTGAAAGATTTGATCGACCACGTAGGGATCGCGCAGCGTCTCCATCCCCGCCAGGCGGATATGGCGGATGCGCGTGCCTTCGCCCTTCAATCGGCCATCCGGATCCTCGTGGCGAACGCCCCATGGAAAGATCAGCGTGACGTGGTCAAAGTAGACCGAAAGGTTCACAAAGTTGTCATTTGTGCTTTCGGTAAAGGTGAAGCCGGCGCACACCGAAGAGCAAGCGTCCCAATGGATCTCGCTTGCCGGTTCGAGGAGATCTTTCAGGTAACGGCGGGCTTCCAAGGTGAACGCCTGCACATGCCCCGGATAGGGATGAAGAAACTCGGCCAATCGCTCGATCCCAGCGTCATTCATGGCGGCTCAGGCAAAGGTACCCGTCCCGGCTAGGCTCGGGCACGCCTTCGAAGCCAAAAGACGGTTCCGGCCAGGATGGCAAGGAAGGCAACGCCGCCAATCAGGGCAATCGTCGCCCAAAAATCGAACGATTGGCTCATGATGCCCGCCGGTTCCTTGTTGAGAACCGGAACCTCCGGTTCTTCCCATTCCTCCCAGAAGTCGGCGTGGGTGTCGGGATGCTCGCCACGCTCGAAGCGTACATTCATGTAAGCCAGCCTTGCCCGGTGGACCTCTTCGCCATCTTCGCGCAGCCGCTCGTAGTCCTCGACGTAGTCGGCGCCGCCCCAAACTTGGGGCAGGCTGAATTTGCCGACCGGCCTTTTGCCCGAATCAAGCAGTTCTTTGGCCCGCAATTCCGAAAAGGGATCCAGCAATGTGTCTTCCGCCCGGCCCTGGAGCCAGCGGCCGCCCATCAGAAGATAGGTGTCGGGGAGTTCATAGCCCAAGCCCATCATCGCGATGCCGCTCAGTCCGACGATCCAATCCTCATCCGCGAGCCCGGCGCGAGAAATGTAGGCGTTGCCGGTTTGCTTCTCTTCCCGCCATTTGACCTCCAGCTGAAGCTGCACGCGCTCGCGGCCGAAGTGCGAATTGTGGTCGATCTTCAGCGCCTTTTCGATCTGGGCGATGCTCTCCTCGAGGGTTTTCAGGTCTTCCTTCGTGTGGCCGTTGACGATCCATCGATGGACAAGAAACGTACCGTAATTCGCGTGGAACCGGTACTGATCTTGGTCGGTTTTCCG
>CAYONY010000244.1:2336-5002 GCA_964405415.1 uncultured Fimbriimonadaceae bacterium
CTTTGTCCACCCTTCCCAGCCGATCATAAGCAACCGCCAGATCGTCAAACTCGTTTGCGGTCAGGCCGCTCGTTTCGCTCTCGATTCGCTTGATGCGCATTTCGTAGTAGCGGTCGGGAAACCGCTCGAAACGGCCCCCGATCGCCTTGAGGGCTAGCTCCTGAATGGCGGCGGTACGGCGCTCAGGGTCTTTTTCAGATTGAATCCGTTTGAGCGCGTCGACGTTTCGAAGCTCAAAGGCCAAGGTGTCGCGATCGTTCAAACACGCGGTTCCCCATGCGGGGAGCGCCAAAAGGAGCCAACTCAGCCGCCTCATATGGGGAGGGACGCATGAGCCGCCCGCGGTCGTTCCCGATTCCGATACGAAATCAGTTCTCTGGGGTCTCCTCGCCCAGAAGATGCCGGACCGTGTAAATCTGGCCCGCGTGGTAAGCCACGTGGTAGGCCGCGATACGGAGCCGGTCGCGCACGGTGCGGACGCGGGTCCAATCGTCGTCGAAGCCATGGTCGGCCGGCAGCTCAAGCGTTTGAGCCAAGGCGTAGCATCGCGCGTGCTGCTTGAGATACTCCTCTTTGACCTCGTGGACGGACAACCGCGCCAATTCGGGATTCACCGGACCTTCGACCATCGTCGGGGGCCACCCAAATTCGGGCCGACGAAAGAGGCAATCGTCGAGCGAATCGCGCGATTGGCCGAAAAGGTAACGATTAAAAATGGAGGCTTCGGAGCGGGTGACATGGGCCGCGTGCTCGCTGACCGAGAGCAAGGTTGGCGCCGGGCGGCGATGGAGGTTGGCCTCCGAAAGACCCTCAAAGAGCAGGTCGGTCTCGAAGTACATCCAGTGCCAGGCTTCGATGAGGTGGACGACTTCGGGATCCATTTGGCCGGTTATGGCACAACCGGGGAGCGTCGGTCCGCGAATCCATTTCGGTTCAGCGTGCCCGTCCTGAATCTTTTGGGCCGAAGATGGACTCCCTTAGGGCGTGTCGCCTGAATTCAACCTTGGACTTGGCATCGCCTTTGGGGCGTTGGGCCTTGCCGCCGCTCTTCTGCAATTCTGGTTGTGGACGTTTCCTATGGAGTCGGACCCGACAGGGCGAGACCCGAACGGGAGAACGACCGCTCCTCGATCGTGGCGCATCGTCCACCGAATCCTGGGCTACGGCTATGGCCTGCTCTATTTGGTCTTGATCGGGCAAATGTTGCCGCGATGGCCCTATCTGCTTCGGGAGCCTCACGAGAACCGCATTTGGGCGCATGTTCTTGCGGGACTTGCGATTCCGGTGGTTCTTGTCGGCAAAGTTTGGATTCTTCGTTGCCGGCCGGATTTCGGAAAGTGGCTTCTTAAGCTGGGTGCGACCCTTTTGGCCCTGACCCTTTTGACGATCGGGCTCGTCGCGCCCCCATCCCTTCGGCTCGCCATGTTGCCCGCCTCCACGCCGGAAGGTCAAAGCGGAAAGGCGGTTCTCCGCTCCGAATGCCTTGGTTGCCATGGTGCGACCCCCATTCTCAAAGGCAGCCGGGAAGACCGTTGGCCAAAAGTGCTGCAGGAGATGCGAGAGATTGCCAGGGAATGGGGCCGTCCGGACCCGGTGCGCGCGGATGGGGAGAGGCTTCAAGCCTATTTGGACGCCACCCTTCCTATGCGTACGGCCGGCGACGAAAAACGAAGCGAACGGGAGGGTCGCCATCGAGACGATGACGATTAGCCGTCACCCAACGGGAGAATGGGAAATGGTGGGCGGTACAGGACTTGAACCTGTGACCTCTTCGGTGTGAACGAAGCGCGCTACCACTGTGCCAACCGCCCGCCAGAGGATGCTAAAGATACCCGCTTGCGTATCACGGGCAACTTGTCCACGGTTCCTTTAGGCCATCTTGGCCCCAGGGACCGTCCGCATCCGGCTCAGCCGGGCTGGAAGCCCGGCCTACCCATCGGCAGGATGCCGATGATACGGCCCTGCGTTTCATGCAAGAATCAACCATCCCATGAAAATCTCCGTCCAATGCTACACCCTTCGCGATGAATTCGCCAAAGACCCCGAAAACGCCTTTTCCCGGCTCGCCGAAATGGGTTTTCACTATGTGGAACTGGCGGGACTTTATGGTAAGCCGGCCGCCGAAATTCGGGCGATCCTCGACAAGTTCGGTCTGAAGGCCAGCGGTTCGCACTGCGGCCTCGATCGGCTCGAGAACGACTTTGACGGCCTCGTTGCCGAGTGCAAGACGTTGGGCGTGAAGGATGTGATCGTCCCATGGGTGGGTGAGGACCGCTATCGAGACGGCTGGGGCGCCTTCGCCAAATCCTTGACCCCCCACATCGAGCGGCTCGAGAAGGAGGGCTTGCGCTTCAGCTATCACAACCACGCGTTCGAGTTCAAATTCGAAGGCGACCGCCCGGGGATGGACCATTTCTACGAAAGCGGCGACCCGCGACTCCATGCCCAACTCGACCTCTATTGGTGCTTCACGGGAGGCCAGGATCCGGCCGCCTACATTCGCAAGCTGAAGGGCCGCATCGTCAGCGTCCACCTGAAAGACGGTACCGGCGCCGACACGCCCCACGTGCCCGCGGGCCAAGGGGTTCTGAAGTGGGAAGAGATTCTGGCGGCATGTGAGTCGTCTGGAGTCGAAGTCGGGGCGATCGAGTTCGACGAATGCGTCG
>CAYONY010000245.1:0-4982 GCA_964405415.1 uncultured Fimbriimonadaceae bacterium
AAAACGAGAAGGAGCGTGGAGACGGCGATCGTGTGGCGGCTGCCAAACGTCGGGATCAGGAAGGTGTGGACGATTCGCAGCGTCCCCGCCGCCAGGCCGGGCATCGCGGCAAGCCAGAAGAGCTGGCCGGAATCGAGTTTGAAGCCGACGCCCTGGAGGCGCACGACGATCGCGCTGACCATGAACCAGGTGGCAAAAGAAAGGATCAGGCAGAAAGTAGTGATCCAGAGGGTGCGCCAGGCGATTTTCCGGCCGCCCTCCTCCATGAACGCGGGGTCTTCGGGCCGCCATTCGGGCAGCCAGGTGCGCGAGTTCTCGCGCGGACGATCCAGAGTTTGGGCCATGTTCGGGTTCCCTCTCGAGGTTCATTGTCGAGGGGAATCCGGGGGACGGCTATGACGGGGGTCATACTCATATTGATTCCGAACCAAGAACAGAAGAAGCAATAATCAGAATGGATATGGGTAGATTGGGAGAATGGAGTCCATAAACCCGAATCGATATCTCTTGTTAACGGGTGCCGGATTTACGGCGAATTGGGGAGGATATTTGTCGTCTGAAGTATGGGGCGCCTTCTATTCGCATCCCGAGATCCGCAAGCATCCCCGAGTGATGGATCGCTTCAAGCACGAATCTTCGTTCGAGGTCGCGTTAGCGAGCTCATACTTATTGGACTTCAGTCCTGAGGAGTCAAAGTCCGTGCAGAAAGCCATTCTTGACACTTTTCAGCTAATGGACACCGTCGTGAGCGATATTGACAATCTAAATCACACGAATATTGATCACCATGGGTTTACTTCGAGACTTTTAGCGCGCATGTGTGCAACTCACCAAGATAAGAATCGGCAGTCGTTCCTGTTTACTCTAAACCAGGACATTCTCCTAGAGCGCATTTGGTTTAGAGATAATATGCATCAGCGTGTTCCCCCCAATATGCCTGGCGTCCCGCCGTGTCGCTTGACCCGATGCGGGAATCGGTCATCGAATCTTGGCTACTTTGGGCCTGGTCTTCCTCGTTTTCAGTCAGACTATATGGATGTGACCGATCCGCTTGTGTCGCCCATTTCGGAGAGCTTTGAGAGGTCTCTCCATCCTACGAATTACATCAAATTACATGGATCATTCAATTGGTGGCGAGAATCGAACGACCTAGAAGTAGTAATTGGATCTGAGAAGTCAAGGCAAATCCATGACTCCCCGTTGCTCGCTTGGTATGCATCGATCTATGAATCAGTACTCCAGTGTTCTGGCTTGCGAATGATGGTAATCGGTTATTCTTTCCAAGACCGCCACATTAACACCCCGATTTTCAACGCTGTTCTCGAGGGCCGGCTAGACCTTTTTGTTTGGGATACTGGTTTTGATAGAATTCGGAGAAGCCTGATCGGCCAAGATGAGTTCCTACCGGGAATAGAATCGAAAGAGCAGGGGGCCAGGGTTCTTGGCGCCATGCAGTCCAGTGCATTTCCTATCAGTCGAATTGTGCCGCGCGAAGGAAGTAAAGCTGAGTTCGACAGAATTCTTGAGCAGTATTTCGTTTGACACATATGGGGCAAGCTCCCGACGGGTGGGCCGAACCTTTCTCGGACCACCGAGAGCCTTGCACGGGCCACCGAGAACCTCCCTCGGTCCACCGAGAGCCATTCCGCGACCACCGAGAACCGCCCACGGAGTACCGAAAACCGCGCACGGAACACCGAGAATCATTCTCGGTACACCGGGAATCGGCCACAATACACCGAGAAACGCGGACGGTACACCGAGCGTCACTCCCGGTCCACCGCCCGTCTTTCGAAAAAGGGGAAATCCGAAATGGCAAACGCAGATTGGTATCCGACTCGAATCACCGACCTCATTCCGTGGCACTCGAATTTCAACATTCAAGCCATCGCGACCGGCGTGGCCCGGGGACTTACCGCCGCGCAAGTGACCCAGATCACCGCCGATTCCGCCGAGGTGAGCGTCGTCGTCAACTATGCCGAATTGGTCGATTCGTTTGCCCAAGCCGTGACCGCCTACAAAGACGTGATCTTGGCGGGTAGCGCCACCGAGCCGATGCCGCCGGTGCCGACCCCTCCGGCCGCGGTAACGTTGATCGTCGGCGCTCTGCCGGGGATCGAAGAGCGGACTCGGATCTTCGCTTCGATCATCAAAGCCCAGCCCACTTACACGGCGGAGATCGGCGAGCTTTATGGGATCGTCGCGCCGGCGGTGATCACGCCGACCACGCCATCGCTTACCGCGCAAGCGCTGACCGCATCGCAGGTACGGCTGACGATTTCCAAGGCCGGTTACGATGTGTTGGCGATTGATTCTCGCCGAGGCGGCGGGGCCTGGGAGCAGATCGGTGTTTCGCAGACCGCCGAGTACATCGATGCCCGCGCGCCATTGGTTGCGGGCCAGCCGGAGCAGAGGGAATACCGGTGCCAGGGGATGCAGAACAACGCGAGGGTCGGGGCGTTGAGCGGGATTGCGAGTGCGGTGACGGTGCCGTAGGGACGAAGGAAGGACGCAATAAATGATCGCTCATGTTCCGCCAGAGTTGGCGGTCGAGTTCTCTAAAGCCTTAGAGTCAGATATCGAAGTGCTTGAGCTAGATGTTCGTAATATGCTATTGGGACGAGCAAAAGAGGACACCATCATATTTAGAATGACATCAGTCGGATGGTCACACTCTTTCAGTAGCTGGTTTGTCGACACTGTCAAGAAAGCGAATGGCGAGAAAACTGCCTTCTACGTTGGTGACCAGGCGGGATCTCAGCCTCGGAAGAATCCGGAGAAGTGGGGCAAGCCACTCGCTTGGGTCGTGCTGGCTGTTTCCTTCATGTTATTTATAGGGTATGCGAGCGGAATAATGCGCGATGACCGCTACTTCCGACAGTTCGTCGAAAGTCCGGCTTCGGGATTGATTGCCGCATTGATTACATATCCGCTACACCTAGCGGCCGACGCGGTGATGGTTATCGCCCCTGATTCGACTCTAATTAATCGTATCGGGGCTGCGACCAACATATTATTGGGCATATTTGTCATTATGGGCGTATATTGTTCCATTAAGAAGCTGCGAATGCGATAGAAGAGGCTGTCCGTGCACGTTTGCCTTAACAAGACGTGCCCCCTCCCTCCTCAGCGGGGTGGCTGACGGTAGCGGGCGTCGAAGACCCCGGGACTCGCAAGCACCTCCTAACCCCGACCCTGGAAGGGGTCGTAGACTAGGGCCGGGATGTCTGGCACCCCATCCGGGGTGCGCGATGATAACAATGATCGCCTACCCGGGGTCGCCGGAGCGACCCCGGGCTACCGTCTTCGATCCCTTCAGGATCGTCGGCCGGTGGGCCGGACATTCTTGTAACGGGAGTGCCCCGGATCATGCGTGATGAAAGCCTGTCCTCGCCTGCCCCGTCACCCCTGGTCGGGGAGCGAAGCGACGGATACGGGTTTGTCCGGGATCACGGTTCCGCCTCGTCGTCCGGGCCAAGCCCGCCGGCTATTCGAAGAACTCCGCGATCTCTTCGAGCGGTTTGCGGCGAAGATCAGGAACGACGCAATCCTCCGCCGGATAGCCGACCGGCAAGATGACGAACGGCTTCTCGTTCACCGGCCGGCCGCAGATCTCGCGCAAGAAGGTCATCGGGGCGGGGGTGTGGGTCAGCGTCGCCAATCCCGCTCGGTGCAGCGCCTGGATCAGGAACCCGACCGCGATGCCGACCGACTCCGTCATGTAGTAATTCTTCCGTCTCGAACCATCGAGGAGCACGTCGTAGTCGCGTCGAAAAACGACGATCAACCAGGGCGCATCGGTCAGGTGGACCTTGACGAAATCGGTCCCCAGCGGCTCCAAAGCGGCCCGCCATTCCGGGGTGATCCGGCGTTCGTAAAACTCCCGCTCCTCCTCTTCGGCCCGCTCGCGGATGCGTTGCTTCAGGTCGGGATCGGCGATCGCCACAAAGTGCCACGGCTGCAGGTGCGCGCCGCTGGGAGCCGTCCCCGCCGTACGGATCGCCCACTCGATCGCCTCGCGCGGCACCGGCCGGGACGAAAACATCCGCACCGTCCGCCGCCGGTCCGCCTCGTGAAAGACCTCTTGGAGCCGCCGAGCGGATTCCTCCGGAGCCACTGGCTCCGGGCGATAGGGGACGGGCTGAAATTGCATCTGGGGCAAGTTACCTACTCAAGTCCAGCCGCCCGGATTGCCTAACGCCGAAGCGCCCCTAATTCTGACCAAGCGGATTGGAGTGAATTCGCCGAGATCCGTTCCAGCGCCGCCATCGCCTCGGCGGGCCGAAAACCCGCCGGGCCTAGGGCGCCGCGATAGACGATCTTCAGGTCTTTGTCGATCACGAAGATCCGGTCCGGCCAAGCGGCATAGGTATTGGCAAGCCGATCATCCATACCGTCCAGCACCATGGGAATTTTCACCCCCAGATCGTCGCGGAGTTTGCGAGCCGCCTTTTCCCGGTCTTCGAGCCCCCTATGAGTTGCCACCAAGACGCCCTGGCGGGTGTTCTGCGGCACCTGCCAGCCATCGGTCGGGTGCGCCTCAGATATGTAAACGACCCGGAAATCGGCTTTCTCTTTGTTCTGCTCATACCACCGGTTGAGCGTGGACACGTGGGTCCGAAACGGGGGTCACGTGCAGGAGCCGAAGATAAGCACCGTCGGCCGCTTGCCCCTGTTCAAAGACATTTCGAAAGTGTCCTTCGAATCCACGATGCGCGCCACGACGGCCGGCGCAGTGACTCCGATCTGCGGAGCCCGGTCAATTCGCCCTTGTTGAACAAACATAGCCAATGCGATGGTGACCACGGGCGTTAAGACGCTGGACGATCATAGGAGTTCGCACTTCGATCAAGCAACCCTTCCGGTACCTTCCCCTTCGTCATCTTCAGAATCACCAGGTGCATCCAGACCAGGCAGACCACGGCCAGGAACGCCAGGAAGATCCAGCACGTCGTCCATAGCCCCGTCCACTTCAGGAAGTA
>CAYONY010000246.1:0-4967 GCA_964405415.1 uncultured Fimbriimonadaceae bacterium
ATGCCGGGCGGCCTCGCGCGGCTCCGCAGCGACGTCGTCGACGTTTTCCATGCCGAGGGCATCCGCGTGTTCGTCGACTACAACCCGTGGGCGACGGGCACGTTCGCCGAGCTCGCCGAGATCGTGAAGGCGCTCGGCGCCGACGGCGTGATGCTCGACACGATGACGAACCTCCCCGAGGACCTCGCACGCGCGGTCGGCCGAGAGGGCGTGGTCTTCGCGCCGGAGCTCCGACCGCGCGACGAAGAGCTGCGCGTCGTCCGCCAGTCGTGGGCGCAGTGGTTCGACGTCGGCGACGCGAGCAACCCCTCCATTCACCGGCATCGCTGGATCGAGCCGCGTCACCGGCAGCTCGTCATCGCGCGATGGGACACGTCGCGCCGCAAGGACATCGTCTACTCCTTCTTCACCGGCTCGGGCCTCATCCTCTGGGACAACGTCTTCGGATGCTGGAACCCCTACGACCGTGCCGATCGCAAGCTGCTCGCCGAGACGAGCGTCGTGCTCGATGCCTACGCCGACCTCATCGCCCACGGCGAGTGGCGACCGCTCGTCCCGACCGGCGTGTCGGGCCTCGACGCGAACGAGTGGTCCGGACCCGACGGCAAGAAGCTCGTCCTCCTCCGCAACCGAACGAACGAGCCGAAGACGTATCGCGCCGAGGGCGCGGGACTCGTCTTCTGGGGAGACCGCCGCTCCGGCACGATCGTCGTCGAGCCCGGGGGCACGCAAGCGATCGTGAACGACGACGACCGCTCGGTGCTCGAACGCTTCGATCGCGCCAACGTTGACGTCGCCCATCGCCTTCAGCTCCCGGCGCAGCTTGGACACGAGCATTTGGGCATCTTTCGGGATCTCGAGATGCGGGCCCTGGTCAAGCGCTTCGGCCTCCGAAAGGCCATATTCTTCGACGAGCCGCTCCAAGGCGGCGGCACGCTTCGAATCGGCCCGCGCCCGGCCCAGTTCGGCTTGGTGCGCGCGATCGCCGCACGCTTGAGCGTTTTGGCGGGCCTGCCGGATTTCCTCCGAGATTTGGAAGCCCCGCTCCAGCAGCACTTGTTTTGAACGTTGCGCTTCGGCCAACTCCTTTTCGGCCTCGGTGCGCGCGGTTTCCGCGCGACCGCGCTCTTTTTGAGCGAGTTCGATTTCTCCCGCGAGCCGGCGACGCTCCGGTTCGAGGTTCGAAAGGCGGCGTTCTCGCGTATGTTCGGAATCGCGCGCCGCCACCAATCGCCGTTCGGCATGCTGGACCCGCGTTTGGGCCAGCGCCAAGCGGCTTTCCGCATCCTTGAGCCGATTCTCGGCCTGTTCGGCATCGGCGCTGCGGGCGGCAAGCTGTTTGAGCAGGAGGTCACGCTCAGACTCGAGGGCGACGAGATCGACCGGCGACGACGCCTCCGTCGTTTGCGCTTGGAGTTGGAGTAGTTCGTGTTGCAGTTTTTCCAGACTCTTGGCGGCTTCACGTTGTTCGGCACTGAGGCTGTGGTGCCATTGCCGGGCTTCCCGCTCCTCCTCTTCGGCAAGGGTGAGTGCGCGCTCGCCGTCCGCCAATTCGACTTCAATCGACTGTCGATTGGCCGCTTTCTTGGCGGCCTCACGGGCAAAGGCCTCGATCTGGCCCTCCGCTTCGGCGATGCGGCGATTGAGTTCAGCCAGATCGGCTTTGCGCTGAACCAGGCCGTAGCTTTGCCGCGTCGATTGGCCGCCGGTGACCGCGCCGGAGTGGTGGACCACTTCCCCTTCGAGCGTCACCAGTCGGCTCCAGCCGGAGGTCTTGGCCAGGCGGAGGGCTTCGTCGAGCCCCTCTACAACCAAGATTCGGCCAAGGAGGCTATCGATAACCGGCCGATGCTCGCTGGAGGAGGCGACCAATTCACTGGCCCTTCCCACCACGCCAGGTTGCCCCAGGAGCTTTCGCAGATCCTCGCCGACATGGGGCGGGCGCATGAGGGTGATCGGCTGAAACGTGGCCCGACCCAACCGGCCCGCTTTCAGATACTCGATGGCCAATTTGGCCTGGGCATCGGAGGCGACGATCAAGTCGTTCGCGCTGGCGCCCAGGGCGGTTTCGATCGCGACCGCGAACCGCTTTTCGACCTCGATGGCTTCGCCGACCGGGACGTAGCCACCGTTCAGCTTGCCGCTCTGAGCCGCATCCATCACCGCTTTGGCGCCCTGGACCAGGCCCTCGTGGGCTTCGAGCGTGCTTTCGATGCCGCGACGGCGGCCTTCCAGGGCGGCTTTTTCGGCCATGAGCCGATGGGCGGCCCCGTTCTCCTGGCTTTCCTCTTCGCGAAGGGACTTCAAGCGCTCGCGACGGGCATGAATCCCTTCCTTGAGCGCGGTTGCCGCCTGCGATTTGGTTTCGAGGTCGGCAAGCGCCTCCGAAACTGCCGAATCCATTTCCGGCAAAGCGCCTTCGATGCCTTTGATCTCTCGCTTGACTTGAACCGTGCGCTCCTGCCGGTGGCGCTTCTCCGCCTCGAGCTTGAGGCGATGGGCTTCCTTTTCGCGGGCTTCGCCCAACCGCTTTTCCACGTCGCTCAGGGAGGTCGAGAGCGCCTTCGCATCGTCGCCGGCGCCGGAGCACTCGGCCCGCACCCGGGCCAGACTTTCTTCTTCGAGCCGAGCTTCCTCGCGAACCATCTCCAATTCGCGGGCCGCTTCCTCGATGCGAACCTTGGAGTTCTCCGCCTCTTCTCCCAACGAACTCTCGACATCGGACAGCGAGAGCAAGCGCTGCTCACAAAGCCGGACCTCGGCGGCGGCACGCTCGGCGGCGGTCAGATTGTCTTGGACGCGGCTCCGAATCGCATCCATTTTCGATTCCAATCCGGAGACTTTTTCGCCCGATAGGCGGGCCTCCGCCTCGAGGGTCTCCGAAAGCGCGATCTCCTTCCCCGCCAGCTCGATCGCCTGGTCGACTTGGGTTTGAAGGTTTTCAACATCGGCGAAGGCGTCCGCGATCTCCTTCATCAGGAGGCCGCTTTCGACTTCGCGCAGGCTGGACTGGGCACTTTTGAAGCGTTTGGCGATCTCCGCCTCTTCCCGAAGCGGCTCGCGCTGGAGGCCGATCTCGTGCAGGATATCGTCGACTCGCGAGAGGTGGTCCTTTGCGCTGGAAAGCCGGCGCTGCGATTCGTGCTTTCGGGCTCGGTAGCGCTGCACGCCTGCCGCTTCATCGACCCAAGCGCGGCGATCTTCGGGCGAGGCGGCGAGCGCCTGGTCGATCTCCTTTTGGCCGACGATCGCATACCCCGCGCGGCCAAGGCCCGAATCGGAAAGCAGATCGAGGATATCGCGCAGGCGGCAGTTTTGCCGGTTGATTTGGTATTCGCTGTCGCCCGAGCGGCTGAGCCGACGGGTCACCGCGACTTCACTCGTCGGGACCGGAAGCGAGCCATCTTCGTTGTCGAAGAGCAGGGTCACTTCGGCGTAGCCTAGCGGCTTGCGGCGCGAAGAGCCGTTGAAGATGACGTCCTGCCCGGTTTGGGCGCGAAGCTGTTTGGCGCTGCCCTCGCCAAGACCCCAGAGAATGGCATCCACGAGGTTAGATTTGCCGCAGCCGTTCGGGCCGACCACCGCGATCAGGTCGCCATCGACCTGGACCTCGGTTTTGTCGGCAAACGTCTTAAAGCCGAAGATTTTGACGCGCTTAAGTCGCATGTTCGGAGTCTTCGTCAGGCGCTGACGCCCCTACCCCAACGGCGCAAGCTCCTGAATTCGGTCCAACGCAAAAAAGAACGAAGACGGCCTATTGTACGCCAGGGTTCTTTGAACCAGACGAAGCAATCGGGGCGGTTGGACGCGCCATCTCAAAGATTTCTGCCGAAGCCAGGTCGATATACCGGCTCCCGCCCAGCCGGCCCAAGGGAAAGAGCCCTTGCAGCCGCTTCAAATCCGTTCGCCAGAGGGCTTCGTGAACGTGGGCGGCGACCACTTCGCCGATCACGTAGCGGGCTGCCCCCTGGCCTTCGCCGTGGCGAACGATTTGATGCAGCCGGCATTCCAATTGGACGGGGCTTTCGGCCACGCGGGGCGGGCGGATCTGGACACTCGGAATCGGCGACAGCCCGGAAGCCGGCCACTCGTCCACGTCTTTCGGATAGGCAAATCCGGTTTCGTTCATCCCCATTGCCATTCCGCGAACGACCACGGCCACCGCGAACTCCCCGGTCTCGTCGATGTTGCGAAGGGTGTCTTTTTCGATCCCATCGCGCCCCACGGTGGGGCTGAACGCCAAACTGGGCGGGGCGCTGCCGCCCGCCATGAAGAAGCTGAACGGGGCCAGATTGGCGTGCCCTTGTTTGGAGAGCGTCGAGACCAAGGCGATCGGCCGTGGCTGCACCGCTTCGACCAGCAACCCATAGATTTCCCCGGACGTGAGGTCGGCAAGGTCGAGTGTGCGGGTGGGTTCGGGCACGCAAGCATTATGCGCCTAGGCCCCGCTTCGCGCTTGGGTAGGCTCCCCCGAATGGCGGAAGGCGGCGCGTCGGTTGAAGGCTTCGAGCTGATCCTTCGGGGCCTCCAAACTCCCGCCGGTTTGGAAATCTCGGCGATTCGGCTTTCTGGCGACCGGGCTTCGATACGCACCGATCCGTTTGGCTACGATCTGCCTTCGCCTGCCGATTTCGAGGCGTTGATTCTTCAGCCTCCCCTGGAAGCGTTTGTTCGTTCGAAACTGCCAGACAATTTCGAATCGGCGTCGCTCAGCCTCGAGCCGGGCCGCTTGGTGGTGCGGGCGACGGTCCGGGTGCTCTTGCCGGTTTCGGCAACCGCGGTCTGCACGCTGCGCATCGAAGACGAGAAACGGCTTTTTGTTCAGTTGGAATCGGTTGAGATGCTTGGCGCCGGGGTCAAGGGTTTGGTTCAAAAGCAGATCGATGCGATCAACCCAATTTTGGATGCGTCGGATTGGCCCGCCGACTTGCGATTGAAAGACGTTCGGATTGAAGAGGGCCGCGTGA
>CAYONY010000247.1:0-4938 GCA_964405415.1 uncultured Fimbriimonadaceae bacterium
CCCCCCCCCCCCCGCTCCCCGTTTCTCGGGGGGGGGGGGGCTTCATTGTTCACTTCCTCTTGCCACGGATGAGGTAAAGGGGATCCGTTGCGCTCATTGTACGACGATTGGTCGAAACTTGCAATTCCCTCGTTTGCCACGACAATCGGATATGGCCAGCCTACGTTTCCGCCAAATACTCCCGAACCTGCTCGGCAAGCCGTTGCGTCATCGTCGGCACCGCCGCGAGTTCTTCCACCGAAGCGCGACGAATCCCCTCGACGCTTCCGAACGTGCGCAGCAAGAGCCGCTTGCGCCGAGGCCCCACGCCCGGAATCTCTTCCAATGCCGAGCCGACCATACGCTTGCTGCGGACTTTGCGATGGAACGTGAGCGCGAAACGATGGGCCTCGTCCCGAAGCTTTCGCAAGAGGAGCAATCCGGGAGATTGAAGGGGGAGTTCGACTTCGGTGAATCGATAGTCCCCCTCCTTTGAAGGAGGGGAGGGGGTGGATGACGCCGATTGCCCCAAGCCCAGATCTCCCTCCCCAACCCCTCCCTCATTTTCGCCTTCGGCAAAAACAAGGGAGGGGCTCCGGACCGGCACGTACAGGATCTCCATCCGCTTGGCCAGGCCTACCATCGGCACCGTCAAACCCAGCGCATCACGGGCCGCGAGCGCCGCTCCGAGCTGGCCCTTGCCGCCGTCGATCATGATGAGATCGGGCAGGCGGGAGAACTTCTCGTCTTGGCCCAAGTAGGCGCGGAGCCGCCGGGTGATGACCTCGTGCATCATCGCAAAATCGTCCGGGCTTTCCGGGTGGTAGCGAATCTTGAACCGCCGATACTCGGTTTTGGCCGCTTCCCCGTTTTTGGCGACCACCATCGAGCCCACCGGCGCGGTGCCTTGGATGTTCGAAATATCATAGCCCTCGACCCGAATCGGCGGCGCGGGCAAGTCCAGCGCCTCATGCAGTTGGCCGGCGGCGGCCTCGCTCCAGGCCTCCTTCTGAGTGAGCTCTTGGGAGAACGCCGCTAGCGCTTGCTCGGCATTGGTCGCCGCCATCTCGACCAAAGCCAGTTTGTCGCCGCCCTGTGGAACATCGAGCGTCACCGCCGCGCCTCGCTTGTTGCGCAGCCATTGCTCCACGATCGTCTTTTCGGCGAATTCGACCGGAAGCAGAATCTCGCGAGGCACTTCGGGCGCCTCCGCGTAGTACTGTTTGACAAACTCCTGCACCGCTTCGGCGGGCGGGGTCTCGCCCGACCCATCGAGGAAGAACTGCCGCGTTCCGATGAGCTTTCCGCCGCGAACATAGAGCATTTGGACGGCAGAGCCGCGATCATCCTTGACCACCGCGATGACGTCTTGATCGACCTTGTCGCTGCTGAGCACCTTCTGCTTTTGGAGCACCGCATCGAGCGCCATCAGCTTGTCGCGCAGGGCCGCCGCCTTCTCGAAGTCGAGGCCATCCGAGGCTTGCGCCATCTGGGCTTTCAGTGAATCGATCAGCTTTTCGCCTTTGCCACCCAAAAACTGTTGGACTTCTTTGATCACCGCACCGTATTGTTTGGGGTCGCTGAGCCCCGCGCAGGGCGCCAAGCACTGGCCGAGATGGAAATAGAGGCAGGGCTTTTGTTCGGCGAGTCCGGTCCAGCTCTTGCCGCAGGGGATCAGCGGAAACACTTTATGGAGCAGGGTCAACGTTTCCCGTACCGAAAACGCCGACGTGTACGGGCCGTAGTATTTCGAGCCGTCTTTTCGAATCCGCCGCGTGAAAAGCACGCGCGGAAACTTCTCGTTCGTAATCGTGATGAAGGGGTAGCTCTTGTCATCGCGAAGGCGGACGTTGTAGGGGGGGCGGTGGCGTTTGATCAGGTTGCATTCGAGCACGAGCGCTTCGATTTCGCTATCGACGACGATCCATTCGAGGTCGCGGACTTTGCGGACCATCCGCTCGATCCGCATGCCATGTCGCGTCGACGATTGAAAATAGCTTCGAACCCGATTCTTTAATGAAACCGCCTTGCCCACATAAAGAACCGCGCCTTTTTCATCGTAATAGATGTAGCAGCCCGGACTCGCCGGCAGCTTTCGAAGCTTGGCCGCGACCTCCTCGGTGGCTCGATTTGCGGTGGGCATAGCGTCCCCAGTTTAATACGCCGAGGGGCAAGAAGGCAGAAGGCAGAAGGCAGAAGGCAGCATGCGCCAGCAGCCAGCAGAAGGCAGAGGGCAGAGGGGAAAAGGCAAACCCCATTGCACCGGAAACTCACCTCACTGAACCGCCAACTGCCAACCGCCAACCGCCAACTTCGGTAACGATCCTCCCCGCCTGACCGTATACTTACATCGATGCGACACTTCGCGATCACGGCTCTCATCGTGGGGGCGTGCGTGGCCATGGGCCTCGTGCTCAGCCCCGCACCGCCGCAAGGGGTCAAGGCCGGAAAGAAGGCGCCCGCCTTCTCGGCCGCCGGCACCGATGGCAAAACCCACACGTTGGCGAGCCACATCAAACAAGGGACCACGTTCCTTTATTTCATCAAGGAGGGTTGCCCGGTGAACCACCAGGCCGCGCCGCATGTTCAAAAGCTTGCGGCCGCCTATGGCGAAAAGGCCAACCTTCTCGGCGTTTACAACGGTTCGGTCGTTGAGGCCAAATCGTGGATCAAGCGGTACAAAGCCACTTATCCGCTCGCCGAGGACTCCAACCTGAAGGTCATTCGATCCTACGGAGCGCTCTATTCGCCTTGGCTGGTTGCCGTCGACAAAAGCGGCAACGTCGAAAAGGTGTTCGAGGGCTGTTCTCCAAAGGAGCTCGCCGAAATCAACAAGATGATGGCGGACAACGCGGGCGTGAAGGCGGCGAAGCTCGACTTCGTTGGCGCGCCCACGGGTGGAGGGTGAGCCTTCTAACGACCGATCTCCCGGCGGGAGGTCATAAAACCTGAAAGCCCTTTGCAAATGCAGAGGGCTTTTTTGATTTTGAAACCCTCTCCTTTCACCTTTCACCCCTCTCTCCTTTCTCCTCACTCCTCACTCCTCTCTCCTCACTCCTCACTCTCCCCTCTGCCTGCCGGCTGCTGGCTGCCCGCTCAACGAGACTGCCCCCCTTCCCCTTTCCCCCTCGATCCTGTACGATAGAAGCCACCCATGCAAACCGGCTATTCGCCTCCGCCCAGTGCGCCCGAGCCCGAACCAAGCCGGGGGGTGCCGATTTGGCTGTTCGCCCTCACCGCGATCGGCTTCGGCGTCATGAGCCTGCTGGCGGGGGCGCTCTACCTTCAGCTCAAGACCACCGAGCGGAACGAAATGGACGCGCCGCCCGCCTTCGTTGGCGACCGCCCGCTCAAGCAGGTCAAGGCCCTGGCCGACGGCTGGGCCCGCTACCGCATTCCGGCCGCCGGCGTCGAGCTGGACCTGCCCGAGCGGCCGCCCGCGCTGGATTTCGACTACGGCCGGCACACGGGCAACTACACCAAGGGCTACTTCCTTTATGAAGGCGACACGATTCGGCTCAGCGGGTTCACCTATCGCAGCGGCAGCCAGCGGGACCTCGATGGGTTCCAGAAAATGGTGGTGCAGCCCTGGAGCGAGGACCCGAACTACAAATCCCTGAAGTTCAGATTCCACGAGATCGAGCTGGACGGCCAAAAGGGCGTCCAGGGCGAGGCCTCGGGGACGGTTTCGGGCGAGCCGTTCGCGGTGACGATTTTGGGCTATCCGGGCCTTGGGTTCGATCTGACGGTCGAGGTGTTTGAGTCGGATGTGGTGGAGCGGGACCGGATTGCGAAAAGAGTTCGGGAGTCGATCCGGTTCGTGCCGGAGGGGTAGTTCCGGGCACCGTGTTACAATTTCTTCATGGAATCGCCGGCGCCACGAAAGCTAATCGCCGAACAGGTCATTTCGTTGGTCATGCAACTTCCCCCTGCCGATCGTCAGAAGGTTCTGACCGCGCTGCAGCCGGACCGTGAAGCTTGGTGGCAAGCGACGCACCGGCGGTCCGAGGTGAAGCTTCGGCGGGCCGCCGAAGCTCGGGGCCTCGATTGCAACGCGATGTCCGAGGCCTAACGCGAGCGATTCGTGGACCAGCTTCTGCACGTGGTGCATCTTTCAACAATAAATTTCCTACTTGACCCTTTTTCGCCGCAAAACAATCGCACTTATGGCGGTTTTTAGGACTTCTTGCCTCTGCAGTAGCTCACCCTCGACCTTCGCAATATCCGACAGAGCACCCATTCCAACCCAATGGTGCTTCTTAATGACTTCCCATGCCGGATGATTCGCTTCAAAAAGAACCTGCACACTAATTACATCGCCGGGATGGTAGTCCCCTTCTAGTGCTTTTACTAAATCGTCCTCATTAATCCTGGCGAGACTTCTCCCCGTCAATAGACCGAGATCATTTAGGACCTCCCAAAGATTGGTCACCGCATTCGAATGAACTGTGTAACTTAGATGAGCCTCTCCCTTAATCTTAACTGTTGGAGAGGCTATCAAAGTAAATGCACAATATGCTTCTTCGTCCAAAAACGATGCAACTTGAAGCCTTCTTTTCAGCTCCTTGAACCAAGGAAGCCAAACCGATTTGATTGCAGTTTCCTCGTCCTTTGCATGTAAAGAATGAAGAAAGCCAAGAGTCCTTGTCCGCCCCTTTAGTGAGCGAACTATCTTCGATTTCATCTCAAACACGCTCACTTGAGCGACATACAGGGCTGCGAAATGCTCGACAAAGGTCTTGTGAGTAAACCGAAACTCAAGCCCGTCGAGCAGAATCAGACATACCTGTTTTTCTAAATCTTCTGCAAATTTCGCAGGCTCAACATTGATGCCGCACAGCTCGCAAGCTTGCGCTATCAGGGCGCGCAAATCTTGTGCACTAAATGATAGTCGACCATTTTGAAAGCAAATAATTGATAGCGACGAAAAGAGCCTTCCAAAGTCGTCGATCGCTAAGT
>CAYONY010000248.1:0-4873 GCA_964405415.1 uncultured Fimbriimonadaceae bacterium
GCGATGTTGTGGCCGGTCACGTCGAGGCCGCGTTGAAAGGCCCGGAGCGCGCGCGAAGCCAGTTCGATGCCGTGAAATGGACTGGGCATGGCGGTTCTCCTAGGCGGCCTGATCCATAAGGACGGCGCCTTGCGACGGGCGGTCATAGGGGCCGCTCGCCTCTTGGGAAGTCTTGGCGATCAAGGTCAGGGTTCCGTTGACATAGGTCAATTCGTTCTCGATGAGCGCCCGGTTTTTGGCCATCACGCCCTCGATGTGCTGCGCCGCCACCTTGACGCGGTTGGCGATCGATTGGACTTCCGTCGCTTCGGCCTTCTCCAGCACGAGCACCAGGCTTCGAAGGTTGGGCTCGGCGCCCATCTCTTCGGCCAGCCCCTTGGCGCACGCCGCGGCTTCCGTATCGATCTCGCGCATGCGCTCGATGAGAGCATCCAGGTCAGGCTGGATACGCTCGATGCGCGCCACATCGCGAAGGGTGAGAGCGGCGGTCTGTTCGTGGAGAACCCGAAGCAAGCGTTCGGAGGTCCCCAGCCAGTCCCACCAGAAGGTTTGGAGTTGTCGTGTTTTCATGGTTGTCTCGTATCCCCCGCATCTTGCGGGTGCGTGGCGAGGGCATCTTGCCCTCGTTTCGCCGGGGTGGTTTGCCCTCGGTCCGAAATTGGAGCCCCGACATTGGGGGCGCTCGCGGCGATCAACGCGGCCCGAATCGCCTGCGGAGCCATTTGGCGAAAAATCGTCTGGGCGATGCCCAGGGTTCCGGTCTTGGCAGCGCCTTCGGAAAGCGCCTGATCGAACATGTCTTGGACCATTTCGCCGCCCAACGAGTTGCCTAGCGATTCGTGCTTTGCGGTTCGCCGCATCGCGGCCATCAGGTCCTTGACAAAAATCGCTTCGATCTCCTGGGTCGCCTTTTTGAGCTTCGCCGCCGGGGCCGCCGCTCGAGCAGCGGTTCCCATGAGCTTGGATATCTGAGTTGCATTCATCGCGTCTCCTCGTTCGTCCTTCGACCCTCGACCTTCAACCATCGCATCACTGCACCTTGATCCGGGCCTTGAGCGCGCCCTGGTCCTGCAATCCCTGAAGGATCGAAATGATGTCGGAAGGGCTCACGCGGAGCTTGTGAAAAATCCGCGCGAGGTCGGCCACGGTCGCCGAACCGGGGATCATCGCGACTTGCGCCTTGTCCTCGGCGGCTGTGACCTCGGTGTTCTGCACACTTGCGGGCGAAGCCGTCGTGAACGGCGCCGGCATCGCCACATCGTTGAACTGGCGGATCGTGACCTGGAGGCTGCCTTTGGCGATCATGGCGGGGCCGATGCGCACGTTGCCGCCCACGATGATCGTGCCGGTCCGCTCGTTGATCACCACCACCGCCGGGACATCGGCGAAGACCTTGGCCGATTCGATCTCGGCCATCGCCTCCACCGCCGAGCGCCCGGCCGGCAGCGTCAGCTCGATCGTGCCCGCGCTGAGCGCTTTGGGCTGGTAGCTCGGGAACGCCTTTTCAAGCTTGTCCGCGATGCGCGTCGCGGTGGTCAAATCGGCATCGTCGAGTTCCAAGAAGAGCTTTCCGTCGAAAACCGTTTTGGTCGGAACGCCCATTTCGACGATCCCACCGCTGGGGATTCGGCCCACGTTCAGATGGTTTTTCTGAACTGAACTCCCGCCGGCGCTCGCGTTAAAGCCGCCGATGCTGATGGGGCCTTGAGCCACCGCGTAGGCGGACTCCCGATTGCCCGCCGCATACAGCGGCGCTTGCAGAAGGGTGCCCCCTTGGAGGCTCTTGGCATCGCCAAGGGATTGGACCGAGATATCGATCGTGTTTCCTGGGTTGGAAAAGGGCGGGAGCTCGGCGGTCACCGCCACCACCGCCACGTTCTTGACCTTGAGCTGGCCGATATCGACGATCGTGCCGAAGCTCTTCATCGCGTTGGCGAGCAAGGTTTGGGTGAAGGGCGTGTTCTTGGTGTCCCCGGTTCCTTCCAGGCCGACCACGAGGCCATAGCCCAGCAACTGGTTCGAGCGGACGCCGCGAAAGCGGGCGATATCTTTGATCCGAACTTCGACACCCTGCGACTCCAGTTGGGACAGGCGCTTCGCTTCGGCCGCGAGGCCCTTGGCAAGCTCGGCCGAATCGCCTTTGGCGGGCGCCGGTTTACTCTGAGCGCTGGAGATTGCCGCGAGAAGGATCGCGCCGGCGGCCACGAGACTGCGATAGGGAATAGATCGGGTTTGCATCGGATTTCCTTAAAACAGCCAGTCGATGAGGCGGGTGAGAATGCCGCGTTTCTGGCGGTCGTTGATCTGGCCCTTGCCGTCGACCTTGATTTCCGCTTCGGCGATGTTCTCGCTGAAGACGGTGTTGTCGCTGCGGATATCGTCGCGGCGGATCAGACCGCTAAGCCGGAAGGTTTGGGTTTCTTTGTTGACCTGGACCGACCGCGTGCCTTCGATGATCATCGTTCCGTTCGGGAAGACCTTCTTGACGACCGCGGTCATGCGGGCGGTGAGTTTGCCGACTTGGGTCGTCGCGCCCTTGGCGTCGGTGTTGCCGGTGCCCAAAGTCGAAAGATCGGGGATGAGCTTGCTCAAAAGCGGGCCAACCGCCTTGCTCACCGAGTTGCTCACCGTTTTGGCGTTTGAAGTGGTTGCGGTGAACGTCCCGCTGGAGACTTCACTGATGAGAATCGTGACCACGTCGCCCTCGGCGCGGGCGGTCCGGTCAAGCAGCGGATTGACGAACTGTTTGGGCCAAAGCGAGCCGGGGTTCTGCTCGTCGACCTGGGCCGAAGCCAAGCCGGCCAGGCCCAAAAGGGCAAGGGTCATGCATGTTCGCCGCTTTTTCATTTTCGAACCTCCTTGGGTTCTGCTGGGTGACAAGTTCAAAGCTTCACCTCGACGACTCCGGCACGAACGATGGTCGCCTGGTGGGTCGTGGTCTCCCGAGTCTCGGGAATCGTGACCGTCACATCGATGGTCTGCCCGATGGCGCCGGCGGTTCGGGCCTTGCCGGGCATCTCCACCATCAGACCGTTGGAGACGAATCGCACGGTGACGGCCGAGCCCATCGCGACCGCGACTTCGAGCGCGGGTCCGGAAAGGCGTAGCGTTCGCCCCGTAAAGCGGCGTCCGTCGATGCGGATCCCGAGCGAAACCGTGGCCACCCCACCCGCCAGATTCACCCCTTCGGAGGCGATCTCCAGCTTGCCCAGAGGGACGCGGAAATCGACGATCCGATCATCGGGGCTCATCTCGCCCTTCATGCCGAGCTTTTCCTCGACCGCTCGACGGGCCACCTCGACCAGCTTGTCGACGGTGACGGTTTGGCCCTTTCGGGTGATTTCCACCATCGGCGGCATCTCGAGCGAAAGCGCCTTGCGGTCAAAGCCCAGCAGCGTCGCTTTGGCCAAAATGCGCTCGCGGGTGTAGAGCATCGGTACGCCGTGGACCGGGGCATTGCCAAGGTCCAGGGCGTTTAGCCGCGCAACGTCCTCGGCCGGGCCCGAGATCTTGGCGATATCGCCAAGCGAGAATTTGGGGCCTTCGACTTCGACGGCGGCGAGAATGGCGATCGTGAGGTTGCCGACGGTTCGAGACGGGGACGGCGCCGGCTGCGTTTCGACCGGTTTCGGCGTGCCCATTTGCGTCCGCCGAAGCTCAACTTTCGGTGGCGCGGCGTCCGTCTTCGTTGAGATCTTGCCGTAGCCGGCTTGGGCCGGATAGCCCAGATCCGCCCGGTCGCGAGCGATCACAAAGGCCCCGCTGGGCTCAAAAGCGGTTGCGGGCGCAAACCGCGCGAGGTAGAGCCTCCCGGCTGCCGCGTGGCCCGGGCCGAGCGTCACGGTTCCATCCTCCCCGATCGAAACCGTGTGCCCGGCCGGGACCCGAATCGGCGGCAGAAAGCCGGGGCCCGACTTCTCCCGAAGTTCGCCCTTTTCCACCACCAGCGCCGCCTGGCGGGCGTAAACCGCGCGCCCTTCGCGAAGGAAACGAAGATAGCCTTCGCCCTCGACGTGGACGGCGATTTCGCCGGGAGCGAGCAGTAAGGAGGTGGCCAGTAGTCCAGTGAGCATCGATTACCTCTTCAGCGCGTTGAGAATGCTCAGCATCTCGTCGGCGGTCATGATCGCTTTGGAATTGATCTCGTAGGCGCGCTGGGCCATGATCATGCGGACCATCTCCTCCACGACCTGCACATTCGAGCCTTCGAGAAAGCCCGATTGAAGCCGTCCCGCGCCCTGCTCAGAGGGGTTCACCGGTTGAGCCTCGCCGCTGGCGGCGCCCGCCTGAAAGAGGTTCTGGCCGATTCGCGTAAGCCCCGCCGGGTTGGCAAAGAGAGCAAGGGTGATGGTGCCGAGTTCTTGCGGCTCGTTCTGGCCGGGCAGGATCGCACTGACCACGCCGCCTTCGGAAACCGAGATCGCGGTGGAGCCAGCGGGGACCGTGATCGCCGGCTGGAGCGGGTAGCCCTCGCTCGTGACCAAGAGGCCGGTCACATCGCGCTTGAAGCTGCCGTCCCGGGTGTATCCGGTCTGGCCGTCCGGCATCTCCACCTGGAAGAACCCGTCGCCGTTGATCGCAAAGTCGAGCGGGTTGCCGGTGGGCTGCAAAGCGCCGTTGGCAAAGTTTGTGCTGCTGGCCGAGAACCGGGAGCCCAGGCCGACCTGGAGCGCGATCGGCTGGCGCGAATTGCCGCCGTTGCTGGCGCCCGCCGCCTTGAAGGTCTGGTAGAAGATATCGCTGAACTCGGCCCGCACGTTCTTGAACGCGGTCGTATTGACGTTGGCCAGGTTGTTGGCGATCGTATCCAGGTTGTATTGTTGGGCGACCATGCCGGTGCCCGACGTATTCAGCGAACGCATCATAAGCGCTC
>CAYONY010000249.1:0-4856 GCA_964405415.1 uncultured Fimbriimonadaceae bacterium
CGTCGGGAGGTTGGGAAAGGCGCGCCTCGACCTCGATCCACTCCTTCATTTCTTCTTTTTGAAAAGCCCGCCCAAAAGCCCGCCCTGATTTTCGGGCGGTTTAGGGATGCGCTCGCCGCGCATATCGGCCAATTCGCGGATGATCTCAGCCTCTGCCTCGGTCACCTTTTCCGGCACGCGAATGGTCGTGTGCAGGTGCAGGTCGCCCCGACGTCCGCCATGCAGCCCGGGAAGGCCGCCGCCCCGCAGGGTGAGGATGGTGCCCGGCTGGGTTCCCGCCGGCACTTCGAGGTCGAACTCGCTGTCAACGCCTTCGATGACGATTTCGTCGCCCAGCGCCGCTTGAGCAAAGGTGAGTTCAAGGTGGGCGTGCAGTTCCTGCCCGTTTCGCTCAAAACGCGGGTCTTCGCGAACGTCGATGACCACATAAAGATCGCCCGGGCGGCCGTAGCCGGCGGATTCGCTGCCCCGTCCCGGCAGGTGGAGCGTCGACCCGGAGCGCACCCCCGGCGGTATCGTGACGGTGCCGGTAGCTTCGGCGGCGACCAGGCCCTGGCCTCGGCACGAGGCGCACGGGTTTTTGATGATCGTCCCCGCGCCACGGCACTGGGAGCACGTCGCCGAAGTCGTCATCGTTCCGATGAACGTCTCGCGGACCTGGCGAACCGCCCCGGTTCCGCCACACTTGGAACAACGTTCGGGCGCCGAGCCGTCGGCCGCGCCCGAACCGGCGCAGGTGGTGCAGCGCACGTAGCGGCGATAGCGCACTTCGCGCTCCGCCCCGGCGACCACTTCGGCGAGGCCGATCTCGATGTCGGCGCGGACATCTTCCCCATCGGCGCGGCGCGGATCGCCACCGCCTGAAAACCCTCCGCCGCCCCCGCCGAAGAACATATCGAACAGGTCGGAGAAGCTGCCACCCTGATAGAAGCCGCCGGGCTGCTCCTCGACCGCGCCGAATTGGTCGAAGCGGGCCTTCTTCTCCGGGTCGGACAGGATCGCATAGGCGTTGCCGATCTCTTTGAAAGTTTCTTCCGCCTGCGGATTGTCCGGATTGACGTCGGGATGATGTTGCCGGGCGAGGCGGCGAAACGCGCTCTTGATGTCGTCGGCCGTCGCGTCCTTCGCAACGCCGAGCACTTCGTATGGGTCACGCAACGCGGCCGCTCCTCAAGGTCGAGGGCGTCGAAACGCGTGCAAAATGGCGAATCCGAGCCACCTTACTCTTCCGACTCTTCTTCGTCTCCGGTTTCCTGCTCGGCGATATCGCTCAAGGAAAGGGTTTCGTCTTCGGCGATCACCGGCGCCGCTTCCTCCTCTTCCTCTTCGACGACGAGGTCGGAAAGCGACAACGGAGCCTCACCCTCGGCTTCGGCCTCGTGCTCGTGGTCGTCGTGGTCTTCACCCACGACGGCAGCCGAACCCACCAAGGCGACCTCGGTTTCGTCGAGCGCCGGCAGGAGCATGCCCAGCTCGGCGGGCAACGGCTCTTCGGTGCCCAGAATGCGATCCTGGCCATCCGAAATCTCGCCCGGTTCCAGCCCGGTCGGCAGCACCGGCTTAATCTTGCCGGCGGCGATCTCCGCAAGCGCGATCGTCAACGGGTGGTTCGATTCGATGCTCACCAAAGGAGGGGCCCCTTCCCGAAGCTGTTTGGCTCGTTTGGCGGCCAGGTTCGAGAGCACGAATTTGCCCTCTTCAAAGTCGTTCAGAATGTCGGGGGAAGGAAGCATAAGTTCTCGGTCCGCCACCATGACCTTGGGCAACGAGGCAGGATCGCCAGATCGGGCGGATTCCAAAGTATACCGGGGATCGTCGGCCCGATTCCAGTCGCGCTTTTCGATTTTCGATTGGGATACAACAAAGCCCGCCCCATGGAGTACCTCGAAGACACCGGACTCGCCACCCTCATGCAGCACTTCGCGGAGGAAGAAAAGCTCCACCGGGCGGTCACCCCGCCGATCTTCCACACCTCGCTTTTCGTTTACGAAAACGTCGAAACGTTCTCCAAAGCGATGTCGGAAACGCCCGGTGGGCCGCCCTTCACCTACTCGCGGATCGGCAATCCGACCCTCGACATCGTCGAACGCAAAATGGCGATGCTCGAAAAGACCGAGGCCGCCAAGGTGTTTGGCTCCGGGATGGCGGCGATCAGCGTCGCGATCATGAGCGTCATCGAGCATGGCGCCCATATCGTGGCGGTGGATACCTGCTACGGCGTTACGCGCTACATGTTCGATGAGTTCCTGACCCGTTTTGGGGTGACCACGACCTATGTCGATGGCCTGACCCCGGAGTCCGTGCTCGATGCGCTTCGCCCCGAAACCAAGATGGTCTATCTGGAGAGCCCGAGCAGCATCATTTTTCGTCTGCAGGACCTGGAAGCGATTGGCCGGGGCTGCCGGGAAAAGGGAGTCGTCACGATTTTCGACAACTCCTATTCGAGCCCAATCTATCAAACTCCAGCCGAATTCGGGATCGACATGGTTGTGCACAGCGCCACGAAGTACCTTTGCGGCCACAGCGATGTCACCGCCGGGGTGATCGCGACTTCGAAGGAACGCGTCGAGAAAATGCTTCGCAACGAGATCGCGATCTTTGGTTCGCTCCTGGCGCCATTTCCGGCTTGGCTGATGCTCCGCGGACTGCGAACGCTGCCGCTTCGCGTCAAGCGCCATGAGGAGACCGCCAACCACGTGGCGGCTTGGCTGAGCCAACGGCCGGAAATCGATTTCGTCCGCCACGTCGGGCTCCCCGGTTTCGACCAGCGAGCCCTCTTCTGCAAGCAAATGCGCGGCTCGGGCGGCTTGGTGTCCTTTGTCCCGAAGAACCAAGATCGGGCCGCGGTCGTCCGGTTCATCGATGCCCTCAAGCTCTATCAGATCGGGGTGAGCTGGGGCGGCTTCGAATCGCTGGCGGTGCCGGTGCAGATGCATCCGATGGGGTGGGCGGGCATGACGGAAATCGTACGGCTCTACTGCGGCCTCGAAGACCCCAAAGACCTCATCGCCGATCTCGAGCAGGCGCTTCCCAACCTTTCCAAGTGATCGTCTAACTGGTGCGGGAACCTTGTTCGAACTCGCGGGTATCTTAGCGCCATGCCCGAGGAGTTCGAAGGCCGCGAACCGGAAAACCTGGATGAGCCGCCCCCGTTTTTCCCGGCGGAATTGACGGGACCCGATCGCATGCCGACCGACCTGGGCGAATTGGTGGAGGTCGCCGTCGAAGGCGTCTATGCGGTCGACAACAATGGCCAGACCTCGCGGTTCGTCCTGCTCAGCGAAGGCGGCCGTCGCCTGCCCATCGTCATTGGGCCCTTCGAGGCCCAGGCGATCAGCCTGCCGCTCGAAGGCTCAAGGCCGGATCGTCCGCTCACCCACGACCTTCTCAAAAACGTGATCGACCGGCTCGAGGGCGATGTGGACCGGGTCGTGATCGACGATCTCTGGAACGCGATCTACTACGCCAAGGTCTACCTTCGGCGCGGCGACGAAGAGATGGAGATCGACGCCCGACCCAGCGACGCGATCGCCATCGCGGTGCGCTATGAAGTGCCGATCTTGGTCGCCGAAGGCATCCTTGAAATGGGCGCCGCCGAATAAATAAGCGTGGGCCTCCAACGCCGCTAAGGGGAGAGCAAATGCGACGCGAAGACCCACCTACTTATACATCTTTTGTCGTCGCTTCCTGGCCAAAGCTTTCATCGCCTCTTGCGCGATTCAGCGCAATTCTGAACTTGGCCTCCTTGCGTTTGCACCGGCGCGCCCGACTGGGGATTCGCGCCAAGCCGTCCGAAGGTAACGTGAGCCCTTGAGCATGGACCCCGAGAACCGACCGGCCGACCGCACCTGCACGTACGACCCGCTCATCGAGCTGATGGCGCGGTTCGAGAACGTGCGCGCCGCCGATTCGAGCACGAATCCGTTCGAGGGCTTGACGATTGAGGCGGCCCTTCAAAAGCACATCGTCGAAGGCATCAAGAAGGGCCTCGAAGGTCGTCTCGACGAGGCGCTGACGACGTATGCGCCGCTGCAAATCATCAACGAGGTCCTCTTGGAAGGGATGAAGACGGTGGGCGAGCTCTTCGGCGCGGGCAAGATGCAGCTTCCCTTCGTGCTTCAGAGCGCGGAAACGATGAAAACCGCGGTGCGCTACCTTGAGCCGATGATGGAAAAGGTCGAGGGCAGCGAGAAGGGATCGATTCTTCTGGCGACCGTCGCGGGAGATGTCCATGACATCGGCAAAAACCTGGTCGATATCATCCTCTCGAACAATGGCTATCGGGTAGCCAATATTGGGATCAAACAGCCGATCAACGCGATTCTGGACAAGGCGGCTGAACACAACGTTCAAGTGATCGGGCTCTCCGGACTGCTGGTCAAGTCCACCCTGGTCATGAGGGACAACTTGATCGAGATGAACGAGCGCGGGCTCTCAGCGTTTCCCGTGATCTTGGGGGGCGCGGCGCTGACCCGGGGCTACGTCGAACAAGACCTTCGGGCAATTTACGAGGGGCACGTTTTCTATGCCCAGGACGCGTTTGAGGGCCTGCGGCTGATGGAGGAGTTGGGGGGCGGGACGATGTCCTCTGTATCGCCCGCAACCTCCACCCCCCTGCCCTCTCCTCCTCCGGAGCCGGAGGAAGGGGAGGACGGCTATGCGCCGCGCGTCCGGAGCCATCGCACGGATGCGCTCGACCCCCGACTCTACGTCTTCTCCGGCGAGCGGTCGGACGTGGTTCCGGTGGCGAGCCCGCCGAAGCTGCCCTTTTACGGAGCCCGAAAACACACCAAATTCGACCTCTTTGAGATCTACAAGTACATCAACCCGATCGCGCTCTGGCGGGGGCAGTGGCA
>CAYONY010000250.1:0-4832 GCA_964405415.1 uncultured Fimbriimonadaceae bacterium
ACCGACGACAAAGGCCCCACGATGGCCTCGTTCTATGCAGCGCGCGCACTCAAGGCGTGCTGCCCCGACCTGGCGGCCCGCATCCGGATCGTCTTTGGCTGCAACGAGGAATCGGGGATGGAGTGCGTCAAGCATTACGTCAAGGTCGACGAGGCGCCGACCTTTGGCATTGCACCGGACTCCGGTTGGCCGCTCTACCATGCCGAAAAGGGCATCGCCAATCTGTTCATCGACGTGACGCCACCCGCAGGCGACTTCGTGCTCACCGAGCTTGAAGGGGGACAGCGGCCGAACATCGTCATCGACGCCGGCCGAGCCCGGGTTCGCGTCGCTCCTTCGATCAAACCCGGAATTGAGGAGAAGCTCAAGGACGGTTGGGACAAAAATCTATCGACAACGTGGATCGACGAGGAAACCCTCGAGATTCAAGCCACGGGAAAAGCCTGCCACGGGGCGCGGCCCTACGGCGGCGACAACGCGGCCACCCGGATCTTCCGGCTTCTGTACGACTTAGCTCCGACCGAGATCCGCGAGTTCTACGAGCAGCTGCTTTGGGCCACGCACCCAGCCGGCGTCGGCATCGGCATCCACGGACGCGACGACGTGAGTGAAGACCTCACCGCCAACCTCGGCGTCGTCTCCTCCCAAAACGGGGTTATCCGGCTCTTGGTCAATGTCCGCTATCCGGTGACCTGGGAGGGCGGCCACCTGAAACAACTTTGTGAAACGGCGATCGCCAAGCTCAAGGGCAAGTGGTCGCTAGCCAAGTTCGACGACAGCCCTTCCCTGTACTTTCCGCTCGACCACCCCCTCGTCAAGACCATCTGCGACGTCGTTCGCGAGGAGACCGGAGAGGACAATCCGCCCGGCGTGATGGGTGGCGGCACCTACGCGCGGATGATCCCGAACACGGTGAGCGTGGGCACCGGTTGGGAAGGCGACGGTGACGCGCACGAAACCGACGAACGGCTCAAGGTGGAAAACCTCTACCGGATGAGCCGGATCTACGCGCACATCCTCTATCGCCTGGCGACGCTTCCTTAGAGCTCGATCGATCTATCCTCTTGGCTTGGCGCCGGGCGGCGGAATTCGAGCTGGCGGTCGAGCCGTCAGGGGCTTGGCTTCGGCGCCCGCCCAAGAATCGCTCCCCATCGTCTTGTCAAGAGGCCGTGTGATGACAAGCGGTTGCTCCACGATCAGCGTGATCTCTTCCATTCCGGGCATAAACTTGGCGTTGAGATGTTTGGCGGTGGTCGCCGCATCGGCATAGGGGCCGACGTATTGCCGGATTTCCGAAACGACGGCACTGGCCAAGGTAACCCTTTGGTAAACCACCTCCTGGCCGGTCTTCTGATCAACCTTGAGAAACGAGAACTCAATGTTTGAAAGCTGTTCGTTGGTAACAAGGGCGTTCTGAAACATGCTCGAGGACGCTCCCCACTCTTTGACAATCCGGATCACCCCATGTTGCCGGCGGCTGGCCGTCTGCCCGGTCGCCGCATCTCGGGGCGACTTGAGGGAGTATTCAAAGCCGACACAAGTGATTCGGTCGGCGACCGAACCGTCGCCCTTGAAGGGGCCTTGTTTTTGGCCGCGAACCAACAGGTAATAGTTGTTGCCCAATGCGATCGGAGTGCCAATGGCCAGCCCGGCGGCCACGAGAAATGTCAAGCGGTTCATGGTTGCCTCCCATTAGCGGCCAATAGCCGCAATCGTTCCATTCTGACAATGGAGTGCACGGCCGCTTTCGGATCCCACGGCAGATTCCCGTTTTGACACCGCCGGCTCAAGTTCAAAGCCGATTCGCCACCGGCCTCGGTCGTTTCCTTGGTCCCATTAGTCCCAAGGGTGCGTTGCGAATCGCAACTTCCAGGTATCGTCTCCCGCTCGGCTCAAGGAAGAGTCAACGTGGCGCTGAAAAGGGCCAATTCGCGATGACGCCCCGACGATAGCACGGGCAAAACCCATGCTCGACCCCCAAGAAGGAGGCCGGTCATGTTTACATTGAATCTAGGGTGGGCACGCTCCGGCGAGCCCAGTACCTTTGAACGATTGTCTTGGACGGTTCCGCCGGCGCCGGCGGCCATGCGAAGCGAGGGAGACCCCGCCGCGACCGTCCCCGAGAAGCCAGCGCGCGGATCCAACTGGTTCACCAGTTTCGAAAGAATGTTGGCCGCTTATGCGGACCTGGCGATCCGTGATCTGCGCGAATAGTGGAGAAAGCCCCATCCGGGACGACGGATGGGGCTTTTCTTTTCCCCGCCCTCTTTTCCTAAAGGGGGAGGGGCAAGGGGTGGGGGTGATTGATAGGCGGGCCGGAACCCCCAACCCAGACCCTTCTGCCCTACCGGAAAGAGGAGGGGGAAAACCCTACTTCGGAGGCGGCATCGGCGCCGGTTTGCTTGCCGGGAACTTGTTCCGCACTGGCTTGAGCGTGAAGAGGTAAGCGTGGATCGCCCGAATGTCGCCATCCGTCAAGTGCCGATAGGGCTCCATCGGCATCGGGGGCAGAACCATGCGGTCTTGTTTCCAGTGCTTCCCGGTCCGCCAACTCTTGATCAGTCCTTCCGCCGTGAGCGTCCCGATCCCAGTTTCCCGGTCGGGCGTGAGGTTTCCCGCCACCGAGAGTCCGAAGGGGCCGGCAAAGGCGGTGAATGTGGGGGCGATCGTCGCCAGATTCCCCTTTTCAAGCATGCTGGGATCCCAAGTCGGCAGCGGCGCCGTCTCTGGGTGGCCGCTGAATTCAAGTCCCTTGATCGGCTTGGCATCCGGCCCATAGGGCGAATGGCAGTCGCCACATCCCATGACGGTCACCAGATACTTCCCCCGCGCCACAAGCTGCGCTTTGGCCGGCAAAACCTTCACTTTCGGCGTCTGGGCCGCTATCGAAAAGTACGCCGCCAGCATCCCCCCGGCCAGCACTACAGCCCCCGTTCGCTTCCCCCATTGCACTCTGTTTCGTTCCATTTGAGCTCCTCCAAAAACAAGGTCGCGCGACCCAAGCCGAGCGACCGGAGCATTATGCTCGCCCTCACCGTTGCCGTGTCGAGGGTCCCAGCCCTTTGTTCCTAAGGGAAATCGGGACCTCGGCGTCGAAGCTACCTTTCATGTTTATGGCTTCTGTCGCGATGGCCTGCTTGCCGGCTCCCTCGCTCGAACCGCTTCGCAAGGACCTCGATGGCGTTTGCCGCAAGTTCCGGGGCCGCATGGGCTATTGCCTCAAAGTGTTGCGGACCGGCCAGACGATCAGCTTTCGGGGCGACGAGCGGTTTCCGACCGCATCGACCATCAAGACCGGGGTCATGGCGGCGGCGATCCAAATGGTCGATGAAGGGCTTTTGAATTGGACCGACAAGCAGCCCGTTCCGCCGATGGAGGGCCGTCAGGAAAGCATGTGGAGCCATTCGTTCCGCGATGGAATCAAACTCGACCTCGACGGCTGGGTGAACCTCATGGTGACGGTGAGCGACAACACCGCCACGATCGTTCTTCGCCGATGGCTGGTGAGCGAACGGATCAACGAATGCCTGGCCAAGCTGGGTTTGAAAGACACGCGCGTGCTGCAGGACGGAATGGCGGCGACTGACGATCAACGACGTCGGGCGATGTTCGGCCTGGGCATGACGACCCCCCGGGAAATGAATCGATTGCTCGAACTGATCCACCTCCGACAGGCGGCCAGTCCGGCCGGGTGCGAAAAAATGCTGCGAATTCTCGGCCGACAGTACTGGGACGATGGGATCGGGTCCACCGTCCCTCCCACCATCCAGGTCTGTTCAAAGTCCGGGGCGATCAACCGAAGCCGGTCCGATACGGCAATCGTGTACTCCTCGAACCCCTACATCCTGACGATTTACACGGATAGTCAAAAGGATCAACGCTGGACGCCCGAAAACGAGGGCAGTCGCGCAATTGTCGCCCTTGGCGCCCTCATTTGGAAGCACTTACATCCCAAGGAGCCTTATGCGATGCCGGAAGGATCCTCAAAGTTTGCGCCCACCGGGGGCGGCATCGAAGGCGGCTAAGGCCGCTCGCACCACTGCTGGAGCCCAAGCAAAACGGCGCCCCAGGCGAAGTTGCAGAAGCCGAAGTATTCGCTTTTCTCATCCCAGCCTTCATGTCGAAACTCGACGCAGGTGATGTTGCGAACCCCGGATGAGATGCCGAGCCGCTTGCCGGGGTTTTCGCGGCTCGAAATGTCGAAGACGATTTTCGTTCCGGTCCAGGCGCTGGCCGGGCTGGTCTTTGGATGCTCGCTGACCACCTCCCAAACGACCCGGCTCTCCGGGGTCCGTTCGAGGATCTTCATCTTGACCTCGCCATGCTCGGGTCCGGGATTGTGGGAAATGAAGTGTCCTTCGGCGGTCTCGGCATGGGTGTGGAAGGTCCACCACTTGACCAGGTTCTCGACCTGAGCGATGGCGCGATAGACCCGGCCGGCGGGGGCATTGATCCAGACTTGGTGGTAAAGGGTTGCCATCGGGAGACCTCGCGCCTTCTATTCTGATGCAAACCGACAGCCGGTTTGGCGGATCGCAACCGATCGTATTCGCAGTTGGGGGTGAGTCTTCAATCCCAACTCCATTCCGCCACGTAAACGCCCTCGCCGGAATGGTATCGAATGGAGTAGGTGTCCGTAAACGTGTCCTTATGGGGGTTGGGGCCAGTTTCCAGTCGGTGGCTCGCGTCGTACCAATGATCAGTCTGCCGGAATCGCCCAATTCCTGAGCCTTGCGCTATCAAGGCCACCCATTCGCGGGGAGAATGGGTCGACGGAAGGCGAAAGCGGACACTCTGCCGCTCGTACATGAAGCCTTCGTCTTGCCGAGCCT
>CAYONY010000251.1:0-4758 GCA_964405415.1 uncultured Fimbriimonadaceae bacterium
GGCTTGGCGGGATTTGGAACTCGCTCAATAACGCCGCCCAAACGGGTTCGCCCATCCTGGGCTTGGCGGGATTTGGAACTCGCTCAATAACGCCGCCCAAACGGGTTCGCCCATCCTGGGCTTGGCGGGATTTGGAACTCGCTCAATAACGCCGCCCAAACGGGTTCGCCCATTTTGGGCTTGGCGCGTTTCCTTAGCGGCGGCATCGTGCCGGCAGGATGCCGGCACGACAGGCAGACTGGAAGCCCGTGACACTAAACGGCCACTTTCTCTCGCACCGCAACTCCCGCGAGCGCTTGCTCAAGGTCCTCGATAAGGTCCTCGACATCCTCGATCCCCACGCTGAATCGAAGTTGATTCGGCGTGATGCCCTTGGCCAAGCGCTGCGCTTCGGTGAGCACGGCATGGGACATCAAGGGCGGATAAGCGAGCAGCGACTCAACGCCGCCCAAACTTTCCGCCAGCAGGATCACCCGCACGGCGTTGGCCACCCGTTTGGCATCTTCCGCCGTCGCCAATTCAAACGTGACCATCCCGCCGTAGGCGCGCATTTGACGGGTGGCGAGCTCATGATCGGGGTGCGACTCAAGTCCGGGGTAGTAAACCTTCGTGATCTTCGGATTCGATTCGAGATAGCGGGCCACCGCCAAGGCATTCGCACAGTGCTTCTCGATCCGCAGCGAAAGCGTTTTTAGGCCCCGGACGCTCAGCCAGTTGTCGAACGGCGAGGGATTGTTGCCCACCGTCTTCAGATACTCGAACGCGGCGAGCTGGATCTCGTCCGAATTGGTGATCAGCGCGCCGCCGATCACATCGCTGTGGCCGCCGATGTACTTCGTCGTCGAATGGACCACGATGTCGACCCCCAGGTCGAGCGGGGTCTGGAGATAGGGCGAGGCGAACGTGTTGTCGAAAACCGAAACGAGACCGAGCTCCTTCGATTTGGACGCGATTGCCGCAATATCGAAAACGCGCAGCGTGGGGTTCGTCGGCGATTCGAAGATCACCATTTTCGTATTTGGCCGGACAAGATCATCGAGCGAACCCGGATCCGAGCCTTCAAACTCTGTGACCTCGATCCCCATGCGCGGCAATAGGCTGTCGGCGACGCGCTGGGTGCCGCCATAGATGTCGCTGGCCATCAGGAGGTGGTCGCCCGATTTCAGCAGGCTGAGCGCCGCCATGATCGCGGCCATGCCGCTGCTGTAGACCACGCAGTGCTTGCCGTTCTCCAGGCTCGCCAGCGCCTCTTCCAGCACTTGGCGGTTCGGGTTCGCGCAGCGCGTGTAGTCGATCTTCGGAACTTCGTCGAGGCTCGCCCATTGAAACGTCGCCGACTGGTAGATCGGGTTGATGACGGCACGGTGCTGGGGGTCGGGAGTTTGGCCGATGCGAATGGCCTTGGTCGAAAACCTCATATTGTTAGTTTAGCACGAGTTTTTCGACCATGCTGCAAAATTTTCTGAATACAGCACAGAGTGTTAGCCGCAGATGTTCGCAGACCCAAACTCCGAGGCCCAGGCCGACGCGTCACTCGATGAACCTCAGCGGTTGAACCTTGGGGGGCGCAGATAGCTCTGAAATGTGAAGTCTCGATCCTTCATAGAGATATGGCACTTCATGCACCGCTCGATCTTCCCTTGCTCGACGATTTTTCGCGTCGGACCGTCGATCACCCCGAACTCCCAATCCCCGCACTTCGGGTTAAAGCCTTTTTCCCGCTTGACCATAAAGGTGGAGAGTTCGACCGCCCCGCCCTTGCCGCGCGTCTTTTCTTTGACGATCGCGGTCCCGACCGGAAAGCGTCCGCCAAGGAGCATCGCGTTGCGGCCCGCCGGACTCACAAAAACCCGGATGTAGCGAGCGATATGGGGGCCGTCGATCCCTTTCGGATTCATGTTCGGCCCAATGCACAGCGTCGTCATCGATTGGGAGAGCATCATCGGCTCGGGGTTGACGCAGGTCCATTTCCGATACTCCAGAACATTCACGCCCATTAGCGCGGCGCCAACCCCGGCCGCCGCTCCCGCCGTCCCGAGCGATCCCGCCCAAAGTCCCATAGCCGTGAAAACTTCCGACACTCAAGAACGGTTCCCCGTTAAGCGGATTGCCGGTTCTGGAGCAGCACGCCCACCCCGAAGAACAACGCGCCGATCCCCATCAGCACGCCGAACGGGATGAGCATCTCGACAAGGGAGAACCCCCGCCAAATCGCGCCCTCCATCGAAAGGATCGCCCACTTTACCGGGCTCACCGAGCTGAGGCGGAACATCCAGTCGGGCATGACCATCAGGGGAATCATCCCGCCTCCGAGCATCGAGAAAACCAACATCACGCCCCATCCGGCGCCGGACACCGAATTCTCGGTTTTGCCCAACACGCTCAAGAACATCATGATCCCGGAGAAACCGAACGCCGACCCGACGAGCGCCATCAGCAGGGCGGGGGGATTCGCAAACGTGCGCACGCCAAGCACCATCCCGAAGACGAGCAAGATCGCGATCACCGCCATCGACGTCAGAAAACACGCCAGCCCTTTGCCCGCCAGCAACTGAGAACGCGTCAACGGTGAGGTCTGCAGACGCTGAAGCGTGCCCATCGTCCGCTCGCGCACCATGGCCAAGGCAAATGCGGTCACCACCCCGATCAAGCCCCAGAGCACGCCCTGAGGGAAGGTCACCTCGAACGCAGTGGCCGGCGTCTTGCGCCCCTGGGTGACCTCCATTAGAGCGATTTTCGGCCCTTGCATCGCCGAACCTGCGCCTTCGCCATCGAAGAGGCTGGATTCCTCCATGCCTCCCAGGAGCCCTTCGATCGCCTTTTTTCGTGCCGGGTCCATCGCAGTCGCGGATTCCAGCGAGCGCCGGATCTTCGCCGACTGGGCCTTCATCGCCTCCGGATCCTGCATCGTGCCCTGCATCTGCTTGAACCACGCTTCGGTGAGGATGCCTTGGATGAAGCCGCTTTCGGCCTTTCGACGGGGGTCCATCGTGATTTCGAGCGGCGGCCTATCGTTAGGCCCAAAGAGCGGCGCTTCACCGAAGCCTTTGGGAATGCGCAGATAGGCCGCTTTGTCCCCCTTGCGAACGAACTCCTGAGCTTGCTTCAGGGGCTTTACGTCCACGTCGAGCGAGGGGGAGCCGTCCAAGGTTGTGACAAATGCCTGGGACGCCGGCGACCGATCTTCGTCCACGATCACGATGGGGATCTTGGCGCTCGGGCCCTCGCTGCCAAAGATGGATCCGAAAAAGAGCGCCATGAGGACCGGCATGCCAAGCACCCAAAACAGCCCGGCACGGTCACGGATGAGGAGCTTGATGTCCTTGAGGGCGATGGCGAGGATGCGGTTCATGATTTGATTTGGCCGATGGCAATTGGCAAGTGGCGGGTTACGGTTCGGAATCGTTCGTCGTCTTTCGTCAATCCCTGAGACTCCGCCCCGTGAGATTCAGGAAGACGGTCTCCAGGTTGGCGGACTCCATTCGCAATTCCCGGATTTCCAGGTTTGAACGGACGATGCGCACCAAATCCTCGTGGGGGTTCTTGGTATCGACTCGAAGCGTCGTTCCTTGCAGATCGCCTTCGAGCCCATCCAGATTCTCCGGGGGCTGAACGAGTTCGGCGACGATGCGCGACATGCCTCCATGGTTTCGCACAAGGCCCGGAACCGTGTCGACGTCGAGGATCTTCCCGTGATCCATGATCGCCACACGGTCGCAAAGCCGTTCGGCCTCTTCCATGTAATGCGTGGTGTAGATCACCGTGACGTCGTTCTTCTTCAGCGATTCGATTCGGTCGAAGATGTGGTTCCGCGATTGGGGATCCACCCCCGCCGTGGGCTCATCGAGGAGGAGAACTTGCGGTTCGTGAATCAGGGCGGCCGCCAAATTCAGCCGACGCTTCATCCCGCCGGAGAAGGCGCCCACGCGGTCGTTGCGTCGATCCGTCAGACCGGCGAATTCCAAACAAACATCGACCCGCCGCGCGCGGTTCGGGCCGGAAAGGCCGTACATGGTGGCAAAGAAGGCCAAATTCTCGGCGGCCGTTAAGTCATCGTAGAGCGCGATCGCTTGGGGGGCGACGCCGAGCTTCATTCGGGCGCTCACATCGGCAAAGGCGCGGCGCCCGTCGATGACAACTTCGCCCGAGTCGGGCTTGAGCGCGCCGACGAGCATGTTGATCGTCGTGCTTTTTCCCGCGCCGTTGGGGCCGAGCAAGCCGAAGGTCTCGCCTTTTCCGACTTCGAACGAAACACCGTCGACCGCTTTGAGCGAGCCGAACGACTTTCTTAATTCCCTCGCCTCGATCATGGTTTCGCATCACTCTTCGCGAGCCTTGGTGTTCTTGGTGTCTTGGTGTTCTGAAAGGCCATGGAAACACGAAGACACGAAGGGCACGAAGCCGCACAAAGGGGTCCCAAATCCCTCTACATCTTCGGGGGCGCCGGGGATTCATCAATCTAACGAAGGTCACAAGAAATCTCTTCGCTGAGCCATAATCTGTTTTCCCACAACTCAGTCCCTTGGTCAGGGAAGGCAAATGCAATGCAAGAACCGTACGAACAGTCCCATCTCTATAGACTTCGCCACTCCGCCGCCCACTTAATGGCCCAGGCGGTCACCGAACTCTATCCCGGCGCAAAGCTCTCCATCGGCCCGCCCATCGAAAACGGCTTCTATTACGACATCGACTTTCCCGAGCCCCTCAAAGAGGAAGAGCTCGAAAAGATCGAAAAGCGGATGAAGGAGCTGGCCAAGC
>CAYONY010000252.1:0-4745 GCA_964405415.1 uncultured Fimbriimonadaceae bacterium
AACATCGTCCATTACGGGCGATCGATACGGTTCTCCAAAACGGAACGCCCGGCGAGGCTTATAACATCGGGGACAAGAACGAGCGGCGCAACATCGAAACCGTGCGCGTCCTTCTGGAAGAAACGGGGCGCGACATGAGCTTTGTCAAGAGGATCCCGGATCCGCGCAAGGGCGCCCATGACGCCCGCTACTCGATGTCGACGGCCAAGCTCGAGGCCCTTGGCTGGCGGCCAAAGCGGGCCTTCGACGAGCATTTGCGGGCGACAGTGCGGTGGTACCGTGAGAATGAAGCTTGGTGGCGGCCGATCACCGAGAAACCGGAATATGTGGACTTTGTGAGGGCGTTCTATGGCCCAGGTTTGGGGGAGGATCTCTAGGTGGATAGGGAGTCATAGGCCCCAGAGGCCATAATTTTGCCGTGAACGCGCTCCACATCGTTAAAACGCATCGACGCTCAATCGGTGCTCTTTGCCAGAGGTATGGCGTTCGCCGTCTCCGGATGATTGGAAGTGGACTTCGTGCCGACTGGGATCCTGAACACAGCGACTTTGACTTTGTCGCTGAATTTGACGATCCCCCATCGGGAATCAACCGGTTTGAACAGCAGTTTGGCCTTTTGGCCGACTTGGAGGCCCTCCTAGGACGGCCCGTTGATGTCGTCGATTGGGGTGCGGCCAAGCGGCCACACTTTCGAGCTTCGGTTGAATCTCAAGCACGCGTGATTTATGCGGCCTGAAACCCGCCAAGCTTTGGCCGATGTTCGTGCGGCAGGATCCGAAACGATCGAGAGGGCTCACTTGGGATGGAGCGACGATCGAACGCTTGCTTTGGCGATTGAGCGGCTGCTGATGATAGTTGGCGAGGGTTTGGTTCGCGTACGAAGCCTCGAGGCGAACATCCTCGAGGACCTAACGGATGGCCACCGATTCATCGGCATGCGAAATCTGCTTGTCCATGGCTATGACGATCTTGATCCCTCTCGCATCGATGAGGCCATTCGGTTCAATCTGCCCGCTCTGATTGCAGAAATCAACCATCAGTTGGGAGACTCTGAACCATGATCGACCGCGGCATCGTTCTCGCTGGGGGCTCGGGAAGCCGCCTTTGGCCGGTCACGCGGGCGGTCAGCAAGCAGCTCGTGCCCATCTACGACAAGCCGATGGTCTACTACCCTCTGAGCGTGCTGATGCTGGCCGGTCTGCGAAAGGCCCTGCTCATCACGACCCCTCACGACCGGCCCGCCTTCGAAAGGCTGCTTGGCGATGGCGGCGACTGGGGCATGCAGATCGAATATGCGGTGCAGGAAAGCCCCGACGGCCTGGCCCAAGCGTTTCTGATCGGGGAGGCCTTCTTGGAGGGCAAAGGCGGCGCGCTCGTGCTGGGCGACAACATCTTCTATGGGGTGGGCCTTTCCAAAATGGTTCAAGAAGCGGCTTTCCTCGACTTTGGAGCGGTGGTCTTCGCGTACTCGGTCGAGAACCCTTCTGAGTACGGGGTCGTTTCTTTCGACGCGGAGGGACGGGCCGAGACCATCGAAGAGAAGCCGGCCCGGCCGAAGTCTCATTTCGCGGTAACCGGTCTCTATTTTTACGATGAGACGGTGGTCGAAAAGGCCAAGTCCCTAAAGCCCAGTCTCCGCGGCGAACTCGAAATCACCGACCTGAACCGGCTCTACCTCCAGGAGGGGAGTTTGCGGGTGCAATCGATGGGGCGAGGCTTCGCCTGGCTCGATACGGGCACCCATCATTCGATGCTCCAGGCCGCCAATTTCGTCGAGGTCATTCAGCAGCGCCAAGGCATGCTGATTTCCTGCCCGGAGGAAATTGCCTACCGGAAGGGCTGGATCGATGCGGCCCAGCTTCGAAAGTTGGCGGAGCCGATGGCCAAGAACGGGTATGGGAAGTATTTGTTGCGCCTGGCTGATGCAGCTTAGGCTTTGCCCTTCCAAAGCCCATAATAGAGTCTTAGATGGCCCAAGCTTCCCCTCGACCGCCGCTCGTGCGTCTGATTCGTCGCACCGGCGCCGCCGTGCTCAGCCGCCTGTTTCCCCAGCGGTTCAAAGCCTATTGCGAGCTGAAGTACTGGAAGTCCAAGGCCGCCGAGGAAGGCCAACTCGGCAACTCGCACTATCAGGCGTTTTTCACTTCCCACATCGGCATCGATCCGGAATTCTACGCCGGCAAGAAGGTGCTCGACATCGGGTGCGGCCCGCGAGGAAGCCTCGAATGGGCGGATATGGCCGCCGAACGGGTCGGGCTCGATCCCCTCGCGAGCGAGTATTTGAAGCTTGGCGCCGACCGCCACAAGATGCGTTATGTCGATTCCGGATCGGAAGCGATGCCCTTTGAGGACGGGCATTTCGACATCGTGACGTCCTTCAACTCGCTGGACCACGTTGCGAACCTGGAGCAGACGATCAAGGAGATCGGCCGCGTGACCAAGCCGGGCGGGACCTTTATCGTCCTCACCGACGTCGGCCATAAACCCACGCCGTGCGAGCCGGTGGAGCTCAACTGGGACGTTATGGACGCCTTTCGTCCGATGTTCGACGTCCTCGAAGAGCGGCACTTTGAGCGGAATCCAACCAACATTTACGACAGCGTGCTCGAAGGGGTCCCCTATGACCACGGCAACCCCGCCGAGCGCTATGGGCTGCTGTTTGCGCGCATGGTGCGAAAAGCCGCTTGACCGTTGGGCCGAAGGCCCCGAAATTGGCACGGGGTTTGCTTTCTTGAAGTCCAACATCCGTTCGTCGCCCTGAGCTTCGATTCTGCCAACGGCGAACGACGGCCCAAAAGCGCCATAATCAGGGGTTCCAGCCTGTATTGATTGCGCTCGTTGGGCGAATGAGGAGAAGGATTTCATGAAGATTGCCGTTGTGGGGACCGGATATGTCGGCTTGGTGACCGGAGTGGTTTTGGCCGACCTGGGCAACGACGTGATTTGCGTTGACAACGACCCGGAGAAGCTCAGGAAGCTGCGGGCGGGGATCCCGCCGATCTATGAGCCGGGCGTCGAAGAGCTGCACAAGAAGGGACTCGCCGAAGGCTTCATCACCATCTCCGACTCTGTCGCAGAAGCCACTCGGCAGAGTGACATCGTCTTCATCGCGGTCGGCACGCCCCCCGGCGAAGACGGCGCGCCCGACATGCAGTACGTCCGGGCCGTGGCCTCCGAAATCGGCAAGAACATCGACAAACCCACCGTCGTGGTCAACAAAAGCACGGTTCCAGTGGGAAGCGGCAACATGGTGTGCGGCATTCTGAAGGAGAACGGCGCCGACCCCAGCCTATTCCACGTGGTGAGCAATCCCGAGTTCCTTCGGGAAGGCACCGCCATCCACGATACGCGCGAGCCGGATCGGATCGTCATCGGGGCACGTTCGCATGAAGCGGCCGCCAAGCTGGTTGAGCTTTACGCGCCCTTCAATTGCCCCATCCAGATCGTCGATGTGGAGAGCGCGGAGCTGATCAAATACGCCAGCAACAGCTTCCTCGCCACCAAAATCAGCTTCATCAACGCGATCAGTCGAATCTGTGAGATTTGCGGCGCCAACGTCGAAGACGTGGCCAAGGGCATGGGCGCGGACAGCCGCATCGGCCATCCCTTCCTCTCCGCGGGGCTGGGATGGGGCGGAAGCTGCTTCCCCAAAGACGTTCAGGGCCTGATCAAAGTCAGCGAGGGGCTTGGCTACGAATTCGGACTGCTCGACGAAGTGGTTCGGATCAACGAGGACCAAACGCTCCACTTCGTGGGGCGGCTGCGCGAGCGGCTCGGCGGGTTTAAGGGCAAGCGCATCGGCCTCATGGGTTTGGCATTCAAACCGAACACCGACGATATTCGCGATGCTAAGAGCCTCGTGATGATCCGCGAGATCTTGGCCGAAGGCGGCCAGGTTTCGGCCTATGACCCGATCGCCGCCGACAACGTTCGCAGCCTCCATCCCGAAATCGACTATGTCGACGGCATCTACGACCTCAGCGACGGCGCAGACGCGCTGGTGCTGGTCACGGAGTGGAACGAGTTCCGACAACTGGACCTCAAGCGGCTCGGAGCGTGTATGAAGCAGCGTCTGCTTTTCGACGGCCGCCGCGTCTATCGACGGGAAGCCGCCGAGCGGGCCGGGTTCGAATACCACACCATCGGAAGCTAGCCGCATACGTCCGATCGGGGCCCGCGGGCCGAGCGCTTTTAGGGTTCTCCTAGCGTTCGGCCCGTCTTTCTTATCCCCCTCTTACCTGCCTCCTCGTAGCCTGCTCAAAGGCGGCCTCCCGTCGACTCCCCGTATTTGTACGGAGGCCGTCGAACTCGGGATGTGGCAAAGGAAAGGAGGGAGGAGAACCTGTTATGTTTACGCGCGCGGCAATGGCTCAGTTTGGACCGGTCTTGGGGGCCCTGGCACTTGCCTCTGTCGCGATGAGCGCTCCCCGACCCTCTTCGGTTCGAACCGTCGGCAGCCTCAACGCGCTCGCCACGCTGCTCGCCAACGGCATGACCGCCGATGACAGCGTTTGGATCAACCAGGAGATTCAGAACGCGATTACCGATCGCCGGACCAGCTACACGCTCCCGGCGGGCACATTCAACTTGGAGAACCCCATCCGCATCCCGGCCGGCGCCAAGAACTTTGCCTTGCTCGGCCAAGGTTCCACGCTAACGTTGCTCTCTGCCCCGACCTCGCTCAAGCATGCGATTGAGGTCGGCGATTTGGACATCCCCTATTTTCAATATCACAACTACCCGTC
>CAYONY010000253.1:0-4731 GCA_964405415.1 uncultured Fimbriimonadaceae bacterium
GCGTTTGCCGATGACGTCCACTATTCGAACTCGGGCGCGGACGAGTGGTCGGATGAGGCGGTGGATTTGGTTACGGGGACGATTTTCCCATGATGGCGCTTCTGCTGGCGTTGGCCCTGCCGCAGACGATCCAGGTGGGGGCCGCATTGCCTCCTACCAAAAAACCCGGTAACCCCACCGGGCCAAGATGTGTTACACTTTTCCCGGAAGGGTTGCGCGTATAAGATCGGGGCGGCGGGGGCCGCATCCCGTATCGGAAGGAGGAATCTGCCGTGAACCGTCACCGCTTCGCATCTCGGGTGTTCGCCCGCTTCGCCCTGCTCGGCCCCCTCGTGGCCGCCTTCGCCGCCGCTTCGGCGCAGGAATATTTCGATCCCGATCCGTTCCTGCCCTCGCCCTGGTACACCAGCACCCAGTTCGCCGATTTTGGCGGCGGGGTGAGCGTCCGAGTTCCCGCCGTGCAGATCCTCGGCGGCCGCATCGCGCCTCCCGCTCAGGGCACCTTTGTCGACAGCTTTTTCGACGTCTTCGCCCGGGTGGAAGTTAATCCAGGCCCCAGCCAGGCGCCGGCTTTCGGCACCGGCGGAGTGCGCCTGTTCAGCCAGCAGAACCCCGGCCCACCGATATTGGTCGACTTGGAGCTGCTCACCTTGGTCCTCTCCGGCCCGGATCTTCCGGCCGGCATGATCATTCGCGAGAGCCCGACCTTGGTCTCCCCGGGACGCGCCAGCCTGCGCCCGGATGCCGGCGGCTATCAGGTCTCCAGCTTCTTCGATGTGTTTTTCGATCTCAGCCTGAACGGTGGCGAAACCTGGGTGCCGGCGGTCCAGAGCGTCCGGCTGCAGGGCGCGGCGGCGGTTCCGGAGCCGGCGAGTCTGGCGGCGTTGGGCCTGGGCGCGGCGGCGCTGCTTCGGCGTCGACGCCGATAGAGAACGATTGGGATCCCTCTCCCTCTGAGGGAGAGGGATCCGTGAGTCTGAGGCCTCCATGGAACGGGGATGAGGGGGCGCTACCCCTTCGGCAGATGCGCCTCGATCGCCGTCGCCAGCTGCTTCTCGCTGGCCTTCCCGATCCATTGAGCCACGATCTGCCCTTCCTTCACCAGGAATGTCGCCGGGATCGCCTTGACCCCCCACGCGCCATACGCTTGGGCCGTGTCGTGCAGCACCGGGTTCGGAAACTTACGGCTCTTGAGGTACTTCGTGAGGTCCGCGGCCTTCTCGTCAATGCTGATGCTCAGCACCTCGAAGCCCCTTACTTTGTACTTAGCGTGAAGCTTGTCGATCACCGGAAACATCGCCTTGCACGGCCCGCACCAGGTCGCCCAAAAGTCGACGAGCACGAGCTTGCCCTTCATCGTCTCCGGGTTCCACATTTGGCCGGAAAGGTCGGCCATCGCGAACTCGGGCATCGGCCGGGGCAGCACCGGCGGCACAAAGCTCTCGGGGTCGGCCCGAAAGCCTTTGATTTCGTTCACGTTGCAGAAGAAATAGGCTTTGCCCTTGTACATCAGGCCGGCCGCCGGCTTTTCCGGTCCGTGCTCGTCTTTGCAGACCGCGCAGGTGGCGAGCTTGGGCAGGTCCTTTTTGGGGATGTCGGCCGGGGTGTCCTGGCCGGCGAGGGCCAGGACGAGGAGTGCAAACGGAAGATTCATGGGTCTCTCCTTAAAATCCGAAGCTGACGCTGATGCCGGGCCGTTTCAGCCAGATCAGCATAAGCGAAAGGTTGTAGCTGGGCTGCTTGTAGGTGAGCAGCAAATGGGTCCGTCGTCCGTCGTGCATGTGCAGCAGGTCCCACTGAGGGTGCAGCGCAACGTTTACGCCGTACGGAAAGTTGAAGCCGTTTTCGAACTGCGAATAGTTCACGGAAACATAGGGCGCGAACCGGCCAAACCCTTTGGCGAACGTCGCGAAATACGCGTAGTTGCCCTCCGGGGTGCCGATCCGGTCGCTGCTGGTCCCGACGCTCACTATCGGGGTGCGCTCGGTTTCCAGCGCGGCGATCCAATTGAAGGTCGGGCTGACCTCTTCGACCACCGGGTTCCATTCGAGACCGAGACTGAGGCGCGGCATCGCGCGGACAGCGGCGTTCACCCGCCATCGCGGGCGGTCGATCGCCGTGTCCACGTAGCGCACGGTCAGCATATGTTTTTTGTCGAGCTCCCCCGCACCGAGGAAGCGGCCTTCGCCGGGTCACCCGGTTCACGTGGGCACCGCGACCGGGCTCTGCTTCGGTTTGGGTTGTTCTTGGGCGATCGCCGTGGCCGAAAGGGCAAGCAGCGCCGCGAGATGTAGACGAGTCAATAGGGGTTTCCTCCAGGTTGTCGGCGTAACGAAGACGAGGGGGATTACGCGGAAACCGGAGGCGCCCGAAGGCCATTTTGCGCGGCCGGCGGAGGCTCGAGCGTCCGGGAGGGCGGAGCGGGCTCGGGCGCTTCCCGCGCCTCGCGTCCCGCATCCTCGAAACCTACGAGGGGAGCCGAGCCGCCCGGCGCAAGGGGCGCGTCGAGGCTTGGCGCGGCGACCTCGGCCGCCTTGGTGAACGTGGCGTTGGGCTGGACATCCAGCAGCGAACAGCAGGCCGAGTAGTCTTGCGGCGCCTCGCCGCAGGGGTCGATCACGCCGCAGCCGTCGCAGGCATGGCAAACTTCGCCCGATTCGCATAGCGCCAAACCCTGGGTCACCGCTCCGGCCAAAAGGAGCAGCGAAAGCAGGAAGGCATAGATGAGCCGCAAGCGCCGGAGCACGTAGGAATTATACGTTGCCGGCGCGCACTTCATCAGCCTCGCCATTCGTCACTCGCCCTTTGCCAATCGCCAATCGCCAATCGTCAATCCTGCAATACTCCCTCAACGTGTTCCTTCTCCTACTTCTCGCTTTTCAGATCCCCGAGCCGCCCAGCGCGCTGGATCAGAACGGCAAACGCGCCGGCTACTTGGCCGGGCCGGAGGCGATCGCCCGGGCCAAAAAGTGGGAAGGCACAAAGGCGCCGCCGACTCGGCTCGTCGGCCCCGAAGGCAAGCCAATCGATGCCAAAGCCCTCTTCAAAAAGCCGACGCTGCTCGTCTTCATCGAGCCCGGATGCCCGTGCTGCGATGCGGGCGCGGTTTACTTTTCGCGCATTCAAAAGCTGTACCTTAAGGCGGCGAATGTCGCCGGCGTCGTCTACGGGCCGCCGGAGGTCGCGTCGCGCTGGCGGAAGCAGAACCGTCCGGTGTTTCGGGTCTATGCCGATCCCGACGGCCGTGCCGCCCGCGCCTTCCAGGCCGAAGTGGGGCTGGCGCTGCGGCTGATCGCCCCCAGCGGAAAGATCGTCGTGAGTACTCCGGGCTATTCAGCCGGCGTGCTGAAGCAGATCGTGGCCCAGATTGGGGAAGTGGGTAAGCAACGTGTGCGTGAATTTGTGACCAAACCAGCCACGGAAGCCATGGCCTCGGGCTGCCCGCTGGGCTCGCATGCCGACGGCTGAGCGCGCGCTTCCCCTGGAAATAGGATGGCGCGGCTGAGAGGACTCGAACCTCCGACTTCTTCCTCCGGAGGGAAGCGCTCTATCCACTGAGCTACAGCCGCGCGCGGATCGTGAGGGTACCCGCTCGCCACCCTTCTGCAGGCCGCTCGCTTCTTGCTGCCGGCTGCTGGCTGTTGCCCGCCCTACTCCCCCGGGGGCTTCACCGCCGTCCGTTCGAAACTGATATTGACCACCCGTTCGCTCTCGGAGAAGTCGACGAACGCATCCTCTTCGACGAAAGGCTCTTCCGTCCCCCGATGGTAGCGGTACGTGAAGCCTCCGGCCGTCCGAGGCTCGATGGATTTGGGATTCCCCACCCGCTCGATCACTTCCGCCGGGGCCATCCCGACCTTGACGACGCCCTTTTTGAGCAAGCTCACCGGGTTCTTGGGCGGCCCCGGCCCGAGCAGCCAAAAAATGCCCCAGACCGCGATCGCCAGAAAGGCGATCGGCCCGCCGATCATCACCACATAGTCGATCGCGGTGGGTTTTCCGAGGGGGTTGGGTTTCGCCCGAGAGGCCATATGTCTTATCAGTCCTATACGACTTATCTGCCGGCAACCGCGCTTGATATCACAATCTGTAATTTCAAACCGCCGCTCCCCGCCGGTCCCGCACCTTCTTAAACGCCTCCAGGCAGCGTGCCAAATCCTCTTGAGTGTGGGTCGCATTGGGCATCGTTCGGATCCGGGCCTTGCCCTTGGCCACCGTCGGAAACCCGATCGACAGGGCATAGACGCCCTCCTCGAAGAGCATCCGCTCGGTTTCCTGGGCGGCCGCCTCGTCGCCGATGAAGACCGGGGTGATCGGGGTCTCGCTGCCCATCGTATCGAATCCCGCCGCCTTCAGCGCCTCCTTCCACCAACGCGTGTTTTGCCATAGCCTTTCGAAAGGCTCGGTCTCGTTTTCCATCACGTCGAGCGCGGCGATCAGCGCCGCCGCCACCACCGGCGGGTGGGCGGTCGAAAACAGATACGGCCGGCCCCGGTTGATCAGCCAATCCTTCAGGAGCGCGGAGCCCGCGATGTAGCCGCCCACCACGCCGAGCGCTTTGCTCAGCGTCCCGAGCTGGATGTCGACCCGGCCGTAGAGCCCATAATGGCTCGCCGTTCCGGCGCCTTTGGGGCCCATCACCCCCGAGCCGTGGGCATCGTCCACCATCACCATCGCCCCGTGGGCTTCGGCCAAATCCACGATCCGGTCCAGCGGCGCCACGTCGCCGTC
>CAYONY010000254.1:0-4689 GCA_964405415.1 uncultured Fimbriimonadaceae bacterium
CGGTCGGCACGGTCAGGGCGATCGCCAGAATCAGCTCGAAGCGCTGGCGGGCCAGTTCGGTCTCCGATTCGATCCGAAGATGCTCGGCATGTTCGTCGGGGGTGTGGTGCTCGTGGCCGGGAGGCCGGGAATCCATTTTGGCGGTGTAACCGGCGCGTTCGACGGCCTGCGCCAGGTCGGCGGGATTGAGGTCGTGCCCGGCGTGGACGGTGGCGCGTTCGGTTGCGAAATTGACGCTCGCCTCCTGGACGCCTTCGACTTTTTTCAAGGCGCGCTCAACCCGCGCCACGCACGAGGCGCAGGTCATCCCTTCGACGGGGAACTCAATCTCGCGGCCGGTTTCGGTCGATTTCGTTGCCACGGCTATCGCTCCGACGCGCTGAAGCCTTCCTCCTCGACTTCGGCGGCCATGGCGGCAATCGTCGCCGTGCCATCGTGCCACACTCGGGCGTGGCCGGTGGCGAGGTCGACGGCGGCATCGGTGACCCCCGCCACGCGCCGCAGCGCCTCTTTCACGGCGCTTTCGCAGTGGCCGCAGGTCATGCCTTGGACTTTGAGATCCGTGACCACGCGATCGTTCTCCTGATTGGTCATATACCCCTCCTGGTATTTGTCGATTTTAGCATCGGAAGTCAACGCATCAGCCGCGAAAGCGTGACTTTGAGTTCGTCGATCATTTCGTCCTGGGTCATGCTCCGGCAGTCCTCGTGTTCGGTGGCGGTGCCGTGCCCCAGGATGCAGCTCTTGACGTGGCCGGCGGCGATCTCGGCAGCAACCTGATCCAATGCGGAGCGGACCGCCGCGACCTGGGTGAGCACATCGACGCAATAGACGCCTTCGGCGAGCATCCTTCGAAGGCCCCGCACCTGGCCCTCCAGTCGGGCCAGGCGACGGTCGGCGGCTCGCATCGCTTCCGATTCCATAATTTAATATACCCCTATAGGTATCAAGAAGTTCCGCCGTCTCCTTGAGAAAACCCGGTATTGCCGCCGCCCCAACCTTTTCGAACCGTGCTATGCTTGATATAACGATGTATCAGGGCTCCGTCGCGCGCCCTTTGCGCACGCGGCCGCATCGGGCGAGGCAATCGTGGCGGGCATTGCGAATATCCCCTTTGAAAACACCGACGGGGCCAACGACATTCCGTCGAGCCGGAAAGGCGAAGCCCGGATCGACGCCCTGCTTGGGGCCATGACCCTCGACGAGAAGGTCGAGGCGCTTAGCACCGATCCGAGCGTGCCTCGACTGGGGATCCGCGGCTCCGGCCATGTGGAGGGGCTTCACGGTTTGGCCCAGGGCGGCCCGGCCAATTGGACGCCGCCGCGAAAAGTCCCAACCACCACCTTTCCACAAGCGTACGGCCTCGGAGAAACCTGGGACCCCGATTTGGTGCGTCGGATCGCCGAAGCGGAGAGCATCGAAGCGCGCTATCTCTTCCAAAGCCCAGAGTATCGGCAAGGCGGCCTCGTCGTCCGGGCTCCCAACGCGGACCTCGGGCGCGATCCGCGATGGGGCCGCACCGAAGAGTGCTACGGTGAGGATCCGTTCCTCGCCGGAACGCTGGCCACCGCCTTCGTTCGAGGGCTTCAGGGCGACCTTGAGACCTGGCGATGCGCGGCGCTGCTCAAGCACTTCCTCGCCAACAGCAACGAGAACGGCCGGGAAAGCTCCAGTTCGGACTTTGACGAGCGTCTTTGGCGCGAATACTATTCGGTTCCGTTCCGGATGGCGATGGTTGAGGGCGGGGCGCGGGCCTTTATGGCCGCCTATAACGCGTGGAACGGCATTCCCTGCACCGTTCATCCGATGCTCGAGGCGATCACGCGGGGCGAATGGGGCCACGACGGGATCATCTGTACCGATGGCGGGGCTTACCGCATGCTGGTTGAGGACCACCGGGCGTTCGCCACGTTCGAAGAGGCGGCGGCGGCGGTGCTGCAGGCGGGTGTCGGCCAGTTCCTCGACGACTATCGCGAAGGGGTGCGTGGCGCCCTCGGGCAGGGCCTCCTTTCAGAAGAGGATCTCGACCGCGTCCTCCGCCCCACCTACCGCGTGATGGCCCGACTTGGTCTTTTGGACGCACCGGATGCCGATCCCTATGGCGACCTCGGGGCCGGACCGGAACCCTGGACGACGCCCACGCATCGCGACCTCGCGAGGGAAGCTTGCCAAAAGGCGATCGTTCTGCTCAAAAACGACGACCTGCTTCCGCTCGACCGCCACGCGATCCGCTCCATCGCGGTGGTCGGGCGTTGGTCGCAAGAGGTGTTCCTCGACTGGTACAGCGGCGCGCCGCCCTATGCGGTCTCGCCGTTCGAGGGCCTTCGCAACGCGGTCCCAGCCGACGTGGAGGTTTTCGGCGCGACTGACCGCGCGTCCGCGGTGCAGGCCGCCGCCTGGGCCGATGTCGTGGTGGCGGTCGTGGGCAACCATCCGTTGGGCAATGCCGGATGGGCCAAAGTGGAACGGCCAAGCGACGGAAAGGAAGCGGTGGACCGAGAGTCGCTCGACTTGGAAGACGAAACGCTGGTCAAGCAGCTTCTGGCGGTGAACCCCCGAACCGTCGTGGTGCTTCAATCGAGCTTCCCCTTCGCCATCAACTGGACCCAGGCTCACGCTCCGGCCATCCTCCACACGGTCCACAACGGCCAAGAGATTGGCAATGCCTTGGCAGACGTGCTGTTTGGCGACTTCAATCCGGCCGGACGGCTCACCCAGACGTGGCCGTCTTCGCTCGACCAGCTCCCGCCGATGATGGATTACGATATCTGCAAGGGCCGAACCTACATGTATTTCGAAGGCGAGCCGCTCTACCCGTTTGGTTTTGGGCTGAGCTACTCCACCTTTGCATATCGGGCCATTCGCCTTTCCGCGCCTTCGGTGCGCACCGGTGAACGGGTGATCGCCTCGATCGAGGTCGCCAATATCAGCACGCGCGACGGAGAGGAGGTTGTTCAGCTCTACGTGCGATACCCCGATTCGAAGGTAGGGCGACCCCGGAAACAGCTGCGCGCCTTCGCTCGGGTCGCCCTATCGGCGGGCGAAACGCGATCGGTGGACCTCGTCCTCAAAGCGGAGGATCTTGCGTATTGGAGCGTCGAAGACCACGATTGGCGCCTCGAATCCGGAACGGTCGACTTGCTTGTCGGTCCAAATTCGGCCAGCCATCCGCTTCAAGCCAACCTTGTTGTGCGAGGTGAAGTCCAAAAATGATGGCCGCCTGCGTCTGGCTCGCCGGGGCGGCCCTTGCCGTCATCCCCACCACGCCGTACCACTGGCGTAACGTCGAAATCGTCGGGGGCGGGTTCGTCAGCGGGATCATCACCCATCCCACGGCGAAAGACGTGGTCTATGCGCGCACCGATATCGGCGGCGCCTATCGATGGGAGCCGAAGACGGAGCGATGGGTCCCGCTTCAGGACTGGCTGACCCGGCCAGACTGGAACCTTTATGGCGTCGAGAGCGTCGGGCTCGATCCCAACGATCCCAATCGGCTGTATTTAGCGACTGGAACCTATACGAATGAGTGGGGCGGAAACGGCGCGATGCTCGTTTCGAAAGATCGGGGACAAACCTTTCGACGGGTGGATCTGCCCTTCAAAAATGGGGGCAATGAGCCGGGTCGAGGCATGGGGGAGCGGTTGGCGGTGGATCCGAACCGGGGATCGACCGTGTATTTCGGGACGCGACACGAGGGTTTGTGGAGAAGCATCGATTACGGCGCGACGTGGTCGAGGGTCGAAAGCTTTCCCATTCGTGGACGCACGAACGGTATTGGGGTCGTTTGGGTGGTATTCGACGCTCAATCCGGACGTCGCGGCGAACGGACGCCAACGATCTTCGCGGGAACGGGAACCGCCGGCCGGGCCCTGTTCCGTTCGGGCGATGCCGGTGTTTCGTGGAAGGCCGTCGCGGGCGCGCCAGAGGGCATGATCCCCCATCACGCGGCGTTCGATGCGGCGGGCGGGCTCTGGATGACGTTCTCGAACGGTCCGGGGCCGAACGACGTGACCGACGGCGGGGTCTGGCGGTTCGATACGAAGTCGGGAGCGTGGTCCGACCGGACTCCGGTAAAGCCAAAGGAAGGCGACCGGTTCGGTTATGCGGGGCTTTCGCTCGACGCCCGGAATTCGAACCGGATCGCGGTGACGACGTTGGATCGTTGGACGATGCACGACACGATGTTCCTCACCGAGGACGGCGGAAGGACCTGGACGTCGCTGAGGGAGCGGGCCCAGATGGACGCCTCGCGCGCACCTTACATGTTTTGGGCAAGGCCGCAGCCGGAGTTCGGGCATTGGATTGCGGATGTCGAGATCGATCCGTTCCGTCCCACCCGCGCATGGTATGTGACGGGGGCGACGATCTGGCGCACCGACAATCTCTCGGCATCCGAGCCGACCCGATGGCAAGTGGATGCCCACGGCCTCGAGGAGACGGCCGTGCTGGACTTGGCGAGCCCACCCGTCGGCGCCCATGTCGTGAGCGGGCTCGGCGACATCGCCGGCTTTCGGCACGACCGCTTCGACCAGTCGCCCCCGGGCGGGATGTGGACGAATCCGCTTTGGACGACGACGTTGGATCTTGACTACGCGGGGCTTCGTTCGAACCTGTTTCTGCGGATCAGCCACAACGGCGCCGGCCCTCGAGGCGCCTTTTCCTACGATGGCGGGGCCACATGGTCGCCCT
>CAYONY010000255.1:0-4673 GCA_964405415.1 uncultured Fimbriimonadaceae bacterium
GTCCCCGCCGACGACCCGACCGACCCGGCCCCCGCGACCACCTTTGCCCACCTCGACGCTTATGTCTATCTGGAGCGCTCGATCGCGGCGAAAGGACTTTATCCGGCGGTCGACCCCCTGGCCTCGACCTCGAAGAACCTCACGCCCGAGCTAGTGGGCGCGGAGCACTACGAGGTGGCCCGAAAGGTCCAGCAGACCCTTCAGCGCTACCGCGAACTCCAAGACATCATCTCGATCCTGGGCATCGACGAGCTTTCCGACGACGACAAGCTGGTGGTGGCCCGCGCGCGAAAGGTCGAACGGTTCCTCTCGCAGCCGAACTTTGTGGCTGAGCAGTTCACCGGCAACCCCGGCCGCTACGTCACGATCGACGAAACGGTGGCCAGCTTCAAGGAACTGATGGACGGAAATCTTGACGATATCCCCGAGCAGGCTTTCCTCTACTGCGGCGGCCTTGAGGACGTTCGCGACAAGGCGGCGAAGCTGAAGGCGATGGCGTAAACCGAGTTGGCAGTTAGCAGTTGGCGGTTGGCAGTTCCAGACCGCTAACCGCCAACCGCTGGCCGCAAACCAAGAAAAATGGCTACTGACTTCAACCTCTCCATCGTCGCTCCCGATCGATCGGTACTCGATGAGCCAGTCGTCTCCGTCATCGCCCCCGGCACGGAAGGCTACTTCGGCGTGATGTCGGGCCACGTGCCTTTCATCGCCGCCCTGAAACCGGGCATCGTTGAATATTCGGCCGGCGGCCAAACCTACCATGTGGCGGTCGCGGGGGGCTTTGCCGAGGTGACGCCGGACCGGGTGACGATCCTCGCCGACGCGGCGGAACGGGCGACCGAGATCGATTTGGAACGCGCCGAGCGCGCGCTCGAAAATGCGCGCAAGACGCTGCGCGGCGAAGAGACCAGCCAGACCACGTCGGAGGCGGTGCACGCGCTCGATCGCGCCATGAACCGGATCAAAGCCGGCCAAGCCGCCAAACGCTAAGTGCGCAACCCTGCAAAATTGCAGGAATCGATCTATAGTATGGATATGGGCCGCGCGCTTCATCGGATAGGGTTTCTCGCCCTCATTGGCGGGGCAACCCTGGGTCTGAGCCAGTCAGACTGGAAGACCACCCCCAGCCGCGAAGGTTCGATTACGGTTTCGTTACCGCCCACCTGGGTGGTCAGCGATCCGGGCAACGCAGAAACGGCGAGGCGGCTCGAGGAGTTCAAAACCTCGAATCCACGGCTGGGCCAACTCATGGACCCCAAAGCCAACGAGCGTCAGATTCTTCTCGCCCTCGATCCCAGCGCCAGTGCCGGCCGGATCGATTCGCTTAACATTCTCAAGAACCCGAGCGCGGGGCTCTCGCCCGATATGTACGGCCTGGTCGCCGATGCGCTCAAATCAAGCCTCGGCACCAATATGGTTGGCGAATTCCATTCGGCCCAAATCGACTTGCCGGTCGGGAAATCCTTCAAGTATTGGATGACGATGCGCGCCAAAGTGGGCGCCTCGGAAACCACCTTGGACCTCTACAATGTGATGTTCGTAAAAGGTGATCTCTTGTACGTCGTCACGTTTGCCACGGAAGCGGGGCAACTGGCCAAGCGCCGCGATCAATGGGATAAGATTATCGCGTCGCTCCGCGCGAAGTAGACGCCTCTTTGGCAAGTTCGGAATCGACCAGTTTCGCCACTTCAAGCGCGAAACGGTAGGGCCGCATTTTCAGCTTGGCCATGTGGTCGGTATTGAATTGCACCGCCACCGAAAACTTTCGATGGGGAAAGTACACCATCTCGGAGAGATAACCCGGAAACCAGCCACTATGGCCCCACGTCTCGCCCCATTCGCTCGGCCGGATCTGAACGCCCAAGCCGTACGTCTCATCCCGGCCGGTGTTCGCTTTCTCACCCTTCAAAACGTCGGCCAGTAGGCCCGAATCGAACGCTTTCCCTTCGTACAGCGCCTTCGCCCAAAGCGCCAGATCCAACGAATTCGAAACGAACCCGCCTCCCCCATATTCCATTTGTGGGTTGAAAGGGTACTTGCCTTCCTTAAGTACCGGACCGGTAAACCCAAAGGGACTATTTGGCATCGAGTGGCCCTGGATCAATCCCTCGGGCGTTCGACTATCGCTCGGCGTCGTCTGCTTAAGCTGTAACGGGCCGAGGATCTGACGATCGATCGTTTCGAATAAGGGCTTTCCGGTTACCGCTTCAAGGATAAGCCCCAAGAAGTTGTAGTTCGTGTCGGCGTAGCTCCAGCCCTTGCCCGGCTCAAAGAGCGGCTTCGTATCGAGCGCGTATTCGGCAAGCTGATCGGGCGTGAACTTCCGGTCTGGGTCGTCCTTCATCGCCTTCAGAAACGCGGGGTTCAAAACGTGTTCGGCGATGCCGCTCGTGTGGTTCATCAAGTGGCGAACCGTCAGGAGCTTGGCGTTGGGAATGCGGTCGAAATACGATTTGCCGCCCAAATGCTTGGAAATCGGATCGTCCAGCCCAAGCTTGCCTTCCTTCACCAGCCGCATTGCTAACGCGGCCACGTAGGTCTTGCCAATGCTCCCCGAAAACATTCGGTCAGAAGCCCGCATCGGCGTCTTGGCATCGAGATCGGCGAGCCCCACTCCGACCTGGGCGAATTCGCCGTTGGGCAGGACATAGGCCGCGGTCATGCCGGGGAATTCGCCCGCCGCATGAAGCTCCTTGAGGCGGTTTTCGACCCGAACGTGAAGGGGTTCGGCTTGGACGCCCGCCCAAACCGCCAAGAGCGCCAGAACCGCGTTCAACTCTTCTTCCTCGCCAACGTGTAATGCCCGAACAAATCCTTTTCGAAATCCATCGCGCTCGTTCCCTTGTCCCAACCCAATCGCCGACCCATTTCCCGGGCCGGACCATCGTCATTCACATCATACGCCAGCACCTCGAAACCCGCCGCCTCCAGGGTTGTACGGTCGAATGGGCATCGCCCATCCGCCCACGGCAGATAGGATTTGTCGGCCGGGTTCGGCGCGGGGCTCAGATTGTAAATCAGAAACAGCCCGCCTTTACGAAGGATCGAGGCGACCTTGCGGCAGAATGCCTCGTCGCTGACGCCGAGATCGACCAGCATGCGCTTATCGACCTCCTTTTCCGGATGCACGTAGCCGCGCTTGAGGGTGTTTTTGCTCAGAAAGACGTCGTAGCCGCCGCCCACCGCATTGGCGGTTGCCGCATCCTTGGGAAAGAACCCCTCGATGAGATCGATGCGGCCGCCGCCTTTCATATAGCCCGTGTCGTCGGGCTGGGAGTAGAGCGCCCGCAGCAGCGAATCGACATCGACCCCCACCGCGTGGCCGCCCAGGCTCGCGATGAGGCGCAGCGGGCCGATCCCGCCATAGCCAAAGTCGCAGACCTTCTTGTCTTTGAAACTGGCCAGACCCGCTTTGCCGAGCAAGTCAACCGCTCGGGCATAGGCCAGCGGCGAACCGTATTTGGTGTAGTAATAGAACTTCTCGTCGAACTCGGCCGGCTTGAGCGTGGACTGTTTTTCCACCGGCCGCGCCCGGGCTCCGGCCGACGTGTAGTAGGTGCGGGTCTCCTCATCGCGAAGCACCGTGCGCTTGGCGACGGTGGGCAGGCTCTCCACCGCATTCAAAAACGACTTCGCAAGCGGGGTCGAGACAAAGCTTTCCAGCGCCTTGGCTTCGGCGCGCAGACCTTCTATGACCGACTGGGCGTGGGCCAGCCATACGATCGGAATAAGCATCAAATGAGGGATACGTACGGCCTCCCGGGAAGGAATCCCAGTGAGTTGAAAAACATGAAGAATCTTCGTTGAAAGGCGCACCTTCGCGCATTGAGAAGGGAGATGGGCCCGAAGCGCGAATTCTCGTGCTATGCACCCGGCCTTCCTGCACAACCATTATCTGCTCAAGCGCCAATTCTTCAAGCTGCTCGGGCAGAATTTCCGCATCTTCGACCCTCAGGGCAGCCTCGTTTTGTTCTCCCACCAAAAGGCGTTCAAGCTCCGGGAGGACATCCGCATCTATGGCGACGAGGCGAAGACGCAGGAGTTGCTGAGCATCCAAGCGCGGCAGATCATCGACTGGTCGGCCGCCTACGACGTGGTCGATGCGACCACCCGGGAAAAGGTCGGCGCGTTCAAGCGAAAAGGCTGGAGCTCGCTCATCCGCGACAAATGGATTGTGATGGATGCGCAGGACCGCGAGATCGGCATGATCGAGGAAGACAAGGTGGCCTTGGCGCTCATTCGGCGCTTTCTCACCGCCCTCATCCCGCAAAACTACGATCTGACGATGAACGGCCGCAAAGCGGTGGATCTGAAACAGCGCTTCAACCCCTTTGTCTATCACTTGGACATCGACTTTGGGATGTCGGAGCCGCTGATCGACCGGCGCATGGGCATTGCGGCGGGCGTGCTGCTGGCGGCGATCGAAGGCCGCGAGTCCGGATAGATATGACCTGATAGGCGCTACGCCGAGTAGTCGATGCGGCGGCGGAACAAGTGGGTCAGCCAGGCGAAGAAGCCGAGGCGCCGGCGGGCCGGCCGGGGCCGATCGATGAGCGCTTCCGCCAACTCGGGGCAGCGGATCATCATCTCGTAAAGGCCCTCTTCCACCACTTCCGGATCGCGCACGAAGTTGCCGCTCCAGGAGCAGGTGACGCATTCGGGGCTGCCGGCCG
>CAYONY010000256.1:0-4651 GCA_964405415.1 uncultured Fimbriimonadaceae bacterium
AACCTGACACAGGACCACCTGGACTTTCACGGCTCGATGGAGGCCTACGCGGCGGCGAAATGGCGGCTTTTCGCCGAGCTTCCCGCGCCGAGCCGGAAGCCCTTTGTCGCCGCATTCAACGTTGACGATCCGACCGGGGCGACGTGGGCGGAGGCCTTTGGCGGAGACAAAGTCGCTTTCGGCCAAAGGGGCGGCGAGCTGCGGGGAACGCCGATCGAGGTACGGGTCGACGGGATCCGGATGAAGGTGGCCCTCGGCGGAGAAGAGGCCGTCCTTCAGATGCGTCTGGGAGGAAGCTACAACGTCGAAAATGCCCTGTCGGCTTTGGGCGGGTTGGTGGCGTTGGGCTTGCCGCTCGCCGAAGCGACGGAGGCCCTTGGCCAAGCGAGGCCGGTGCCGGGACGGTTCGAAGCGGTGCCGAACGAGCGAGACATCGGAATTCTGGTCGACTACTCCCATACGCCGGATGCGCTGGAGAAGCTGCTCGACGCCGTGCGTCCGATTACCGAAGGAAAGGTGATCGTGGTCTTTGGCTGCGGGGGCGATCGCGACCGGACCAAGCGCCCCAAGATGGCGCGGGCGGTGAGCGCGAAGGCCGATTTGAGCGTGGTGACGAGCGACAACCCGCGCACGGAGGATCCGTTCGCGATCGTGGCCGAGGTGGAAGCCGGAATCGTCTCCGGAGCCGCTTCGAAGACCATCGTCGACCGCCGCGAGGCGGTGGCCTATGCGGTCGGCGAGGCGGAGCCGGGCGACGTGGTCGTGATCGCCGGGAAGGGCCACGAGAACTATCAGATCATCGGGCGGACGAAGCATCCGATGGACGACCGGGAGTTGGCGCGTGATGCGCTGCGGGCGAGGGTGCCGCGATGATAAGTCGTATAGGACGCATAGGACTTATCGAACTCGCGACGATTTTGGGTGGCGAGGCGCATGACACTGAGCCCGAAGCAAGAGCCACCGGATTCGCGCTCGACTCTCGCGAAGTCCAACCCGGCGACCTTTTTCTTGCGATCAAGGGAGCCCGATCGGACGGGCACGACTTCGTCCCTTCCGCCTTGGAAAGGGGCGCGATCGCGACGGTGGCCGAAAGGGAAGTCGAGGGGCCGCACATCCTCGTTCCGAATCTGGTGGAAGCCCTCGCGAGGATGGCTTTGCATTTTCGCGAGGCGTTTGAAGGACCGGTGATAGGGATCACCGGAAGCGTTGGCAAAACGGTCACGAAGGAATTTGTTTCGGCGGGGCTTTCGCCATTGGGAAGGATCGCCCAGACCGCCGGAAACCGCAACACCGAGTACACCGCGCCCTTGATGTGGGCCGAAATGGCGGGCGATGAGGCGGCGGCGGTGGTCGAGATGGCGATGCGCGGCTTTGGACAGATCGCCCATCTGGCGAGCTTTTCCAAACCGACGATCGGGCTAATCACGAATATCGGCCACAGCCACATGGAAACCGTGGGCTCTCGCGAGGGGATCGCCCAAGCCAAAGCGGAGCTTTTCGAGGCATTGCCGGCCGATGGACTGGCGATCGCCCCGTCGGGTGACGATTACTTGGGCTTTTTGCGGGCCCAAGCGCCCTGTCCGGTGGCGACGTTTGGGTTCCGTTCGGGCGAGGCGCGGGTGGCGGCTTACCACGCGGAGTCGTGGACGCGGTCGCACGCGACAATCGAGGTTTTTGGCCAGGCGCTGGAGGTCGCTTTGCCGGGCGCGGGGCGGCATTTGGCGCTCAACGCGGCGTCGGCACTGCTGGCGGCGGACCGGGCCGGTGTGGGACTGGAGCGGGCGGCGGCGGCGATGGCGGAGGCAAAGCTGCCCGCGATGCGGATGGAGGTGATCGAGCGGGACGGGGTGACCCTCGTGCTGGACGCCTACAACGCGGCCCCAGCGAGCTTTGCGGCGGCGCTGGAAACGCTGGCCGAACTGCCATGCAAGCGAGAACGGCTGATGGTGATGGGGGAGATGAAGGAGCTGGGGGCGTTGGCCGAGTCGGCGCATCGCGAAGTGGGATTGGCAATGGCGCGGGCAAAGGTGGATCGGGCGTGCTTTTTTGGAGACGGGACGCGGGCGGCGATGGAGGCTTTCGACAAGGCGGGTTCGGTCTTCGCCTCGGATATCGATGAGGTGCGGCGGTTTGTCGAGTCGGCGGTGGAGGGGGATACGCTTTTGATCAAAGGCAGTCGGGCGATGGAGTTGGAGCGCGCCGTGGAGCCGCTGGCTGCGGGGACGCACGGATGAGAGACCTCCACGTTCCGATCAGCACGTTTAGCGCGGCCGCGATCGGAATGATGGCGGGTTTGGCCGCTTCGGCAGTCGCCGGTCCCTTGATCTATCGTGGTCTGCTCGCGCTCAAGTCAAGGCAAATCGTCAGCGAGTATGTGCCCGAGCACCGGGCCAAACAAGGCACACCGACGATGGGTGGGTTAATCGTGCTGGCGGGGTTGCTCGCGGCGGGTCTTCTCGTCCCCGACACCCCTCCGGCCTGGTTTGTCCTCATCGTGGGCTTCGGGCTGATCGGTTTTCTCGATGACTTCGTGGTTCCCCGAGTCCAGAAGGGCAAGCGTGGCCTCGGCTGGATTCCAAAACTGGTCATGCAGTTCGCGGTGGCGATCGTTGCCGGACTTTTGACCTCCGGCGAAGGGCCGGTTGCGGTGGGGATCGTGGCCTTCTTGGTTGTGGCCTACAGCAACGCTTACAACTTGGCGGACGGCATGGATGGATTAGCCGGGGGCCTCGCGCTTGTGCTTGCCGTCACGATCGGCGTCTTCGGAATCGTCATGGGCGTCCCGAGCTGGCACCTTGGACTTTGCTTGGGTTTAGCGGCGGCGACCCTCCCGTTTCTCATGCTCAACGCGCCTCCCGCAAAGGTCTTTATGGGCGACGTCGGGGCGTTGCCGATCGGCGCCGTGATCGGTTGGCTGCTTGTTCGTTCGAATGGGAAAGGCGTCCTTTATCCGGTCGAAATGCCCTGGCTTCTGGCGGCTTTGATTCTCAGTTTGGTTCTGATCGCGGAGCTCGTTCCGGTCCCGCTGCAGATCCTCTCCGTTAAGCTTCGTCAAGGAAAACGCCTCTTTCCCAAAACGCCGATCCACCACGCTTTCGAAGCGGCGGGATGGCCCGAGACGCGGGTGGCCGCCATGTTCTGCCTTACGCAGATCATCGTGGCGGCGGTCTCGCTGGCCGCGCTTTGGTATCTCCTTCCCGATTGGAGCGGCGAATGAACCGGTTTGCCGTCCTCGGACTCGGGCGCTCGGGCGTTTCCGCCGCCAAAGCCGCGCAAGCCGCCGGCTACGAAGTCGTCGTCCTCGACGAAAAGCCGGCCAGCGACGAAGCCGTCATCAAAGCGGCCTCCGAGCTCACCGCGCTTGGCATCGAAGTCAAGCCCAGCTGGCACGGCCGGCCCTGGGAAATCGGGGCTAAGACGCTCGTCACCTCTCCCGGAGTCCCGAAGGACCACGCCTTGCTCCAGGGCGCCCTGAACGACAAGATCGAAGTCATTTCCGAGGTCGAACTCGCTTACCGAATCGCCAAAGACCCGATCGTCGCCATCACCGGCACGAACGGAAAGAGCACGACGACGGTCATGGCCTGGCTCTGCGCCAAGGCGTGCGGATGGGACGCGTTGCTCTGCGGGAACATCTACGGGTCGGGGTACGAGGAGATTCCATTAACCGAAGCGGCGTCCAGATCTCCCTCCCCAACCCCTCCCTCACTTTCTCCCGGAGTCGAAAACGAGGGAGGGGCTACCGACCCCCACCCCCTTCCCCCTCCCCCTCTTTCTTCGAAACAAGGGGAGGGGAATCGCGCCCTCATCGCCGAAATCTCCAGCTTCCAGCTCGAATGGGTGGACCAATTCCGGCCCAAAGCCGCCCTCATCACCAACATCACGCCCGACCATCTCAACCGCTACGAGAACTTTGAGGATTACGCCCAGACCAAACGCCGGATCTTCAACCGCATGGGCCCAAGCGACACCGCGGCTTGGCGGGCCGCCGACACGCTGACCGAGCCGCCCAGTGGGATAAATACTCTGACGTACGGCCCCTTCGGCGACGACGCCTGGACCGACGAGCGCCGCCTGCATCTTTTGGGCGCATGCATCGCGTTGGATGAACTCCCCTTCGAAGGCGCCCACAACCACCTGAACGCGATGGCGGCGGCCCTGCTTGTGCGGGGGCTGATCGGCAAAGACGCCGAGCCCGAACTGCTGATCGCCGGGCTCAAAGCGTTCAAGGGCCTTGCCCACCGCATGGAGCGGGTCGGCGAGCGCAACCAGATTCTCGTCATCAATAACTCGATGTGCACCAATCCGGCGGCGGTGATCGCTTCGTCGCGGAGCCTGGAACGTCCCCAGCGCCTGTTGGTCGGAGGCGTCAACAAGAATCTCGATTTCACGCCGGTCGGCGAGTACCTGCGCCAGTCCGGCCATGCCGCCTACCTTTTCGGCACCGATGCGCCGGAGATCGCCCGCCAACTCGGGGGCGACTGGCCCGTCTTTACCATGTTGAAGGAAGCGTTTGCGGCAGCGATGAACGATGCGAAACCGGGCGAAGCGGTGATGCTGGCCCCGGGCGTGGCGAGCATGGACCAGTTCGCCGATTTTCGCGACCGGGGCGAAGCGTTCCGGTCGATGGCCAAGGAGTGGCTGAATGAGA
>CAYONY010000257.1:0-4626 GCA_964405415.1 uncultured Fimbriimonadaceae bacterium
CAAAGCTCTTCGGTAGCATTCGGCGGCCACCCCTTTTCGAAACTCGCCGCAGGAAACGCACCGGCCCGGGCACGATTTGCCCGTGTTGGGGACGCCTGGGAATTCGAAGCATTCGCGATGGCCCAAAACGCGCATCGGGTTTTTCCGGAAGACCTCGAGAAGACCCAGGTGGTCGAGAAGCCCGTAGACAAGCTGATGCCCGGTTTTCTTTTGCTCCGGAGTGAAATCGGCCAGGTCGCCGTGGCCGGTGAAGCAGAGGCCGATCGAGTGGGCATTGAAGCCCTGCACGTGGGCGCCCACCTTTTCGAGCGGCCGTCCCGGCTCGACCGTTCCGTCGAAGCGGATGACGAAGTGGTAGCCGATATCCGACCAGCCCTTGCGGCGATGATAGGCGCGGATGGACTCCGCTGTAGGATCGAGGGGCACGCCGTCGCGTTCGGCGGCCGCGGTGTGGAAGACAAGATGGGTGATGGTTCGCATGGGATTCCTCGGCCGAGTCGCCTTCTCGGCCAAGGAAATTCGGGAGCCGGGGCCCGCGGCGTCAACCCCCTCCGCCACTTTTGCGGGCCCGGCTCTTATCGGTCAGAGCGAATCGTCGTCCCCATCGACGCGCACGCTCCGCGCCGGTTCGGCGCTGGAAAAATCCCAATTGTCACAGTCCAGCCGTCGGCAGTAGATCATCCGCTGAAACGAGCCATCCGCCGCCTCGACATCCGCCATATGGGCGAAATTGCATTCGAGACAGATTTCGGGCTCGAGGAGCTTGACGATTTTGAGCTGCCGGCGGGCCATCCCTGGTTCTCCGTCGTCCCGGCCCTTTCGCCCGCCGCTTCCCTGCGGCGGCTCCCGTACCCTTGCGAGCAGACTTGGACTAAGATTCATGTCGGCGGCCGATAAGCTTGCCTGCCGCGAAGAAATGCGGGGTTTGCGTCTCCGCTATCCCCTCTTCCATCGTCATTCGTCCTTCGTCAATCGACAAGCCCATGTCCCGCCTCACCTACCGCCAGCGCCACCGTCGGATCCAGCAGAGCCTCGAAGAGGCGTGGGCCGCCGCCAACATGCCCGCCGAGGATCCCGGGCTGCGGGAGATCTATGGCCAATTCCCTCGTGCCCCCATCCGGCTGATCGCCAGCCGCCTACGGGTCGACGCCAACCAAGGCGGCTTGCTGCGGCTCGCCGAGGCTTTTCGACTGGAGCAGGTCGACCTTTGCCCCGAAGAGGACCGGGCCCGAGATTTTTCGGGCAATATGGGGGCGAAGATTTGGCAGCCCCACCGTTGGATCGAGACGGCGGAAGCGGTTCAAGAGGCCAAGGCGGCCGGCCTTCGTTTGTATGGACTCACCCTTTCCGAGGATGCAACCCATGTCGGAGAGGTGGATTGGACCTTTCCCTGCGCGCTCGTTTTGGGCGAGGAGAAACACGGTCTGGAAAAGGAGATCGCTGCCCAGTGCGATCTTCGCATCGCGATCCCCATGTGGGGCCTCATGGGTTCGCTCAATATCGGGATGGCCGCCGCGATCGCCGTCCACTACGCCGCGGAGGCCTATGCCGACGCCCATCCTGAGTTCGAGCCCGTCCGCAATGCGTCACGGCGTTTGCTCGGACTGCCTCCGGCCGATTACCGCGCCGAATGAGGCGTCGGACTCCACGCCGTGTCCAGCGTCCATGCTTGACGAAGCTGGGCCCGATAAACCTCCGCCGGCACTTCATAGGCGCCCAACGAAGCCAGATGGGGGTTCATAACCTGGGCATCGAAGAGCACAAAGCCCAGTTCGCGGCACTTTTCGATCATCGCCCATAGCGCGACCTTGGAGGCATCCCGCACGCGATGAAACATCGATTCGGCGGAAAAGCACCCGCCCAAGGCGAGCCCATAGATGCCACCGACGAGCTCATCACCTTGCCAACACTCGGCGCAATGGGCCCAGCCTTCTCCGTGGATGTGGGTGTAGGCGCGGATGATCGTCTCGTCGATCCAGTTGCCATCCGGGCGTCGGCAGTTCCGGATCACCGATTCGAACGCGGAGTCGAACCGGATTTCAAATGCGCCTTTTCGAAGCGTGCGGGCCAGCGAACGCGAAACCCGAAGGCCCTCGATAGGAAACAGGGCTCGACGGTCAGGCTGATACCAGCCGATTTCGCCATCCGGATCCGCCATCGGAAACCATCCCTCGCGATAGGCGTTGCGAATCTGGGCCGGGTCGAGCTCGGGGCTCATGGCGCCAGCATATCCGGCTCGGCCGGACAAAAAGAAACCGCCGGCCCGATCGGGCCGGCGGTTTCAGGCTGAGGTTTCCGGGCTTATTTGCCGCCGAATGGGAAGCCGATGGTGAAGAAGTAGCCGTTGCCGCGGTCGCCATTGACCTCTGGGGTCATGAACCAGCCGAGCGAGAACCGGGGGCCAGACTTCGATTTGAAGACGATCGCCGCCGAGCCGCCAAAGCCGCTCTCCTTGTCATCGAAGGACGTCGTTCCCGCGGTCTCGACCTCGTTCGTGCCTTCGACCCGCGTCTCATACCATCCGCCGCGCAGATCGAGCGCCCACGGATTGTCGTCGCCCGGCTTGCCAAAGCCGATCAGCACGCCGACATGGACGCCGAACGAGCGAAACTTGAGATCGTTGTCGCCTTCGCCGCTGAAACCGCCGACGCCGGCATACCAAGCCGTATTGCCGTTGCCGGTGTTCGTTCCGAAGAAGTAATCGATGCTTCCGGTGAAGCCGTTGTCGACTCCCGCATCTTCGAGATCGCTCGTGCCCTTGAACAGGCCGACGTTAATCACCCAATACTTGTTGGCCGCTTCCGCCTTTTTGGGGGCAGCCGTGTTGGCAAAACTGGTCGCGGCGAGCACGCCGGCGGCCACCAACATTGCGATTTTTCTCATGAGAGTTCCTCCGTGATTCTTTGCGACCGATGCCGTTCCACGACTCTGCAGCGTCGGAGCATTCTTGCCGCTCGGCTGATTATACAAGTTGGCGCGCAAAAATGCGAGGAAGGTCCCGTCCAAATGACAAGCGGCGATTCAAAGCCGAATCGCCGCTTGTCTGCCTAAGGCCAGGATTACTTGCCGCCGATCGGAAATCCGACCGTGAAGAAATAGCCCGTGTTGTCCACGTTGCGAACCTCGGGCAACGTGTACCAGCCGGCCGCGAAGCGGACGCCGTGGCCGTTGCTCGAGCGCGATTTGTAGACGATCGCCAACGAACCGCCGAAGCCGGACTCCGAGTCTTCCTCGTTGTCGTCTTCGAGCCGCGTCTGATACCAGCCGCCTTTCAGCTCGATCGCCCACGGGTTCTCATCGCCCTCCTTGCCGAGGCCGAGGACCACGCCGACGTGGAGCCCCCATGAACGCGTCGTCAGATCGTTATCGCCATCGCCGAAAAAGGCGCCGAGGCCGACAAACCAATTCGAGTTGCCGTCGCTGCCGGTGTTGCCAAAGCAACGGTCGAAGCTCGCGGTAAACCCGGAATCGACGCCAAGGTCGTTATGATCGCCGGTGGGCTGGAAGAGCCCGACGTTGATGACCCAATGGCGGCCGCCGTCATCCGAGGCCTTTTTCGAGGTTGGAATCGCCAGGGCCGAGCCAATGAGCAGGCTCGCGGCGAGCAAGGTCGCTAGCTTTTTCATAAAAGAACCTCCTGTTCTTTCGCTTGCGGCGGGCCCTCCACACGCTTTCCGATGTTTCGCGTGTCCGCCCGCCGGGTTCGAAGTATACCAAGGGCAAGGGGCGGGGGGGCGAAGAGGCACGGGTCCCAAGGAGCGCGCAGTTTCACTTCGCTTCTCCCGGCGGACTTCCAGCCCGCGGCAAAAAAAAGCAAAGCCGACGGAAACGAACCCGTTTCAGCCCGTCCGATCTCGACCATCCGCCCAACCCGAAACATTCGAAAAACAGGAAAGCCCGGTGCCCTCGTGGAAACAAGGACCCCATGACCGCCACCCTTCTTCTCGCCTTCGCCCTGGCCGCCGCCCAACAGGGGCCCGCCGTTCCCGCGGTTCGGAACGGCCAGCCGATCGACGAGGGCTATACGAAGAAGATTCTCGAATACACCACCGAGAAGTTCTTCTTGACCGAGTTGGTGGACCATCTTCCCTCCCATCCGACCATTCCGACGCCGGAGAAGATCCTGGGTTATGCGATCGGGACGCCCAAGGTGCTCACATACTCGACCGATTGCGCCCGCTATCTTCGGGAGTTGGAGAAGGCCAGTCCGCGCATCAAGGTGCTCAGCATGGGCAAAAGCGAAGAGGGCCGGGAAATGGTCGTGGCCGTGATCTCGGATGAAGCCAACCTGGCGCGGCTGGATCGGCTCAAAGAGATCAATGCGCTGCTGGGCGATCCGCGGCGCATCAACCGCTATGAGCCCGGCAAGCAGGAGGACGCGGCTGTGGAAGCCGCGGCTGAAGCGTTGATCAGAGAGGGGCTACCCATGTACTGGGCGACTGGCGGCATGCACTCGCCGGAAACCGGACCGCCCGAGATGACCCTTGAACTCGCCTACCGGCTGATCGTCTCCGAAACCCCGTTCATCCAGACCATCCGCAAGAACTCGGTGGTGATGCTCACGCCGGTTCTGGAAGTCGACGGCCGCGACCGGGTGGTGGATATCAATAAGTATCGCAACGCAAA
>CAYONY010000258.1:0-4505 GCA_964405415.1 uncultured Fimbriimonadaceae bacterium
GCACCTGTCCCCGGTTGCCCAAGCCTTTTCCAATCACGACCACGACAAACAGAATGAGGCATCCGACGAGAATTCGGGGCCAGACCGGAATGCCCAGCGATTGGGCGGCCAAGTTCAGCTTGATCTCTTCCCACCGGTTTTCGCCAAGGATCATCAGCGCGCCCACCACAAGGGCGATGATGGTGGTGATCATGACCGCGCCCGCCGAAATGTCTTTGGCGAACTTGGCCATGGGGTTGTAGCGCGGCTCGACCAGGTCGACGGTCGCCTCAATCGCACTGTTGAACATCTCGGCGACCAGGACGAGCGAAATCGTGAAGAGCAGGACCAGCAGTTCGCGCAGGCGGAAATTGAAGAAGACGCCCAGGGTCATGACCACTAGCACCACATAGAGGTGGAAGCGCATATGGCGCTGGGTTCGGAAGGTGTAAACCAATCCGTTGGTTGCCACTTTGAAGGGCTCGAGCAGATCTTTCTTCGGTTGGATGCTCATGCCAGGGCTCCCGCCGCCAGCGTATGCCACTCGCCCAGGTCGGGCAAGCCCGCCGATCTGCCCAGTTCGGCCATCGCCGTGAGCATGGCGGTCCGGTCCGCTTCGGTTTCGTCGTCGTAGCCCGCGAGGTGCAGGACTCCATGGAGAGCCAGATAGGCCAATTCATGCTCGAGCCGATAGCCGCGAGCCGTGGCTTGCCGTTGGGCTTGGGGAACGGAGATCATCAGATCGCCGAGAGGCCGAAGCCGAGATTCGGGACACGGAATCTCGGCGGCGGGAAACGTCAGCACGTCGGTGGTTTCATCGAGGCCGCGAAAGGCAAGGTTGGCCTGGCGGACGCTCTCCTCGTCGGAAAGGCGAATACTGAGCTCACCGGCCGGCAGCCCACATTGAGCAAGGGCAAGCCGCACCGTCGCGAGAAGCGGCGCAAGGCGGGGACGCCGTCCGGAATCGTTGGAGATCGAGATACGGTAGGGACTGGGAGGTTCCATGGGAAGGCGAAGCGCCGCTTATCCTATACAGTCGTCAAGACGAGGCATGGCGATGCCGCCGTTGCGGCCAAACGCGAAAATCCGGAAACCGCATCGCGGCTCGGAATGAAAAGGGGCCAGAAAGTGGATAACGGCATATCGGGAACAAGGCGCGCCATCGAGCCTTGCCTCCGGGAGGCGGAAGCTATTGCTTCGAAATGCGGCGTCGGCGAAGCCGTCGGCGCTTTTCGCTGGGCTTCTCGAAGTGCGCATGCTCTTTCAGCTCGCGCAAAATGCCGCTCTGCTGCAGCTTCATATTGAAGCGCTTGATCGCAGAATCGATCGACTCGTTCGACTGGACGATAACGTAAACCAAACCGGTTGGTGCCTCCGTAAGCTTCCATTATGGCGCATTTTCGCAATCCCCGCACGGAGGGCGTCGACGAGAGCCGTGTTATCATGAATCCATGCTTGGGGCGCTGAGTACGGCATTTGCGTTGAGCGCCTTGCTCGCGCGTCCGGGGGGCGCCGAGCGAACCTTTCGTGCCGATATCGCCCCCTTCTTAAAGGCGAAGTGCGTGGGCTGCCACCGGGAGGGAGGATCGGGGCCGTTCTCGCTCAAGAGCTACGACGACGTTCGGAAACGGGCCGATTTGATCCGGTCGGTGGTCCTGCTCCAGAAGATGCCGCCGACCCTTGCCGAATCCGATTTTGGTCCGTTGGTCCGCTATCCCAAGCTGGCGCCAACCGAAATTGTGGCGCTTCAAGAGTGGCTGCGGACCGGGATGAAAGAGGGTTCGGGGGCGGCTCCCAAGGCCGAACCCGAGCCGGAGTGGCCTTTGGGGCCGCCGAGCCGGGTGATCCACGTTCAATCGAAAGTCGGGGTTCCCAGCGAGGGGCCGATGTATGTGAACCAATTTCCGGCCGCCTTGCCCTTGGAGGCCACGACCGATTTGGTGGCCTTCGACATCCGCCCGAACTGCCCTCAAGCGATGCGCCAGGCGATTTTGGCGGCCAATCGACCCGGATCTGGAACCGGATTCACGCCGACTGGGGCGCAAGCGGACCTTGTCGTCGGCGCCTGGGCGCTTGGCGCGCAGCCTTGGAAGCTGCCCGATTCGGCAGGATTCCGTTTGAACCCTGGCGACCATCTTCAGATTCGTGCGCTCTACCATCCGACGGGAAAAGTCGAGGATAGCGGCTTTCAGCTGGCTTTGTACTTCGACGAGAAGATCCGGCCCAACCGCCCGTATTGGAAAACCCTTGGCTCCAATGAATTCGAACTGCCGGGAACGCCGCCCGCGTTTACCGAATTGACGGCGACCCTGCGGCTGGGCGAAGCGGCCCGCGTCGTGAGCCTCATGCCCGAGGCCAGGCGGCTGTGTACCGGGGTACGGGTGGGGGCCAAGCAAGGCGCGGATTGGAATCGAATTCTGCTGCTTCTATGGCGATGGGATCGCCGGTGGGCGAGCGCCTACAACTTTGCTGATGCCCCATTGCTCACCGCGGGCAGCGAGATCGTGGCCAAGTTCCAATACGACAATTCAACCCACGGGACACCGGGGCTCACGCTCGACCAAATCAAACGGCTTCCGAACAACCCTAGCGTTCGCTTCGGGCCCAACGAGACGGATGAGCTCTTTTGGGTTCACGTTCAACTGGTGGCCTATCCATGACCTGGCTCCCTTTGCTTGCCGCCTCGATTCTTTCGTCCGGAGGACCCGCGATCGCGGTCCGCGATATCGACGGCCGGCGCTGGACCGTGCCGCTTGAAGGCAAGCCCACGTGTCTGCTTTTCGTGGCGTCGGACTGCCCGATTGCCAATCGATTGGCGCCGGAACTTCGGCGGATCGTCAACGACAACCCATCCGTTGCGTTCTTCTTTGTGTATCCGGATGCGAAGGGAAGCAAGGCGACGATCGCCAAGCATCGAAAGGCGTTTGAACTGAACGCGCCCTGCCTAGCCGACGCCAAATTCGAAATCGCCCGATTCGGGCGCGCGCGCGTGACGCCGGAAGCGGTCCTCTTTGACAAGTCTCGCGAACGGGTCTACCGAGGGCGCATCAACGATCTTTTCACCGAGCACAACGTGACGTTGGACAAGCCGACGCGGAACGATCTTCGAGAGGCGATTCGGGCCGTTCTTGCCGGTGAACCGGTGGCCGAGCCTCAGTTTGCGGGCGTCGGATGCCCGATTCCGTTTCCCAAAGCCCGGGCATAATCGGCACCATGCGCCGGATCATCTTTTCGTCCTTTCTGGTGGCCTCGGCCGCGTTGCTTCACGCTCAAATCCCGCCGCGTTCGGCGGCGGTGGATGAGGCGGTGCGGAAGTATATGGAGGAGAAGAAGGTCACGGCGGCGTCCGTTGCGATTGCCCACGAGGGCCGCATCGTTTTCCAGAAAGGATATGGCGCGGCCGATTTGGAGAACGACGTTCCGGCGAAGCCCGAGACGGTGTACCGACTGGCCTCGGTGAGCAAAACGATGACCGCGATCGCGGTGATGCAGCAGGTTGAGGCGGGGAAGCTGGATCTTGACGCGGACGTGCGGAAGAATGCGCCTGAGTTTCCGGATAAGGGCGCGGTGGTGACGCTTCGCCATCTGCTGAGCCACACCTCGGGCGTGCGGCATTACAAGGCCAATGAGGATGAGAATTACGTGACGCTGCGCTCGGTCGTGGAGGGGATGAAACGGTTTCAGGACGACCCGCTCGTCCACAAGCCGGGCGAAAAGTTTACGTACTCCACCTATGCGTTCAGTTTGCTGGCGCGGGCGGTGGAAACAGTTTCCGGCTTGACTTTTGGGGAGTATCTGAGACAGCGCGTCTTCGAACCTTCGGCGGCCTCGGCCACCGGCCTCGAAGACTTGGCCGGGATCGTCAAGAATCGGACGCGCGGCTATCGTCGGCTGGCCAATGGAACCCTGGTGAATTCCGAATTTGCCGATATCAGCTACAAATGGGCAGGCGGCGGCATGGTGTCGACGGCGCCGGACCTTTGCCGGATCGGGATGGCGCTTTTGGCGGACCGGCTGATGAAGCCGGAGACGCGCGCGCTCATGTGGACGCGCCAGAAGCTCAATTCGGGCGAGTCGATCAGTCAGACGCTGGGCTGGGGGAGCGGCACGTTTCGGGAACGGCCGGTCTATATGCACACCGGTGCGCAACAGGCGACGCGGACATTTCTGGCGATCGTGCCCCGGGACAATTTGATCGTCGCCGTTTTGACCAATTACGAGAGCCACAGTCCCGCAGATCTGGGGAACGCGGTGCGCGACGCTTGGTACGGTCCGGCGAGCAAATAGGAAGCAATCCCTCCGTTTGGGCGCGGCTTCAGGTTCACGGCGAAACGATTTTCACAGAAAATACATTTTTTCTTGTGGTATGGCGCAAATCGTGTTATAATTCGACGTACCTCTAAACAGTACATATCTTCGTACTGAATGAGGCATACTTTCGGAGGCATACATGAAGCACACCCGACGTGCATTTACGCTCATCGAGCTTCTCGTCGTGATCGCGATTATCGCGATCCTCGCCGCGA
>CAYONY010000259.1:0-4421 GCA_964405415.1 uncultured Fimbriimonadaceae bacterium
CCTTTGCCGACCAGGCGAAGGGGTAAGGGCACGGGTTTCTGAGGAACGCCTTTGATAGCGGGAATCTTGACCCCGTACTCATAGACCAAGAGGTACGGTTCGTCCCCCTCGGGTTCCCCGGCCTTTAGCACGTTGATGCCATTGAGCGTGACGCTTACCGCCGTGTTCTCGTAGGGGTTATAGGCGGGACTGCCCGGCGTCTGGGCGGGCAGGGCCTGCGGGCTTCCGCAAAGATTCAAGACAAGGGCGCTGGTCAACATAAGGTCGCTCTCCTCGATTCCCTGAATAGATGTTCGAACCGCCGCTGAGGTTCTCCTTTTTGTTGCTATCGGCTCATTTGTTCGCTGGATCTTCGCCTCGGCTCCTTTGGCGCCATGCATTGCCAAGCTTCCGCCAACAACCCTTCGATCTCGTTTGGCTCGATCGCCTCCAATCGGACCAGAATTGCCGGGTAGCCGTTGTAATGCGCCTCCGTGAAAAATGCCGGATGGCCCGAATCGAGCAACAGGTCCTTAGCCGTCAAGTTGGGCGTCCGCACCGCCAAAACGCCATCGTTGATCACCCGCGCCTTCTTCGGATCCACCTTCTCTGCCCAGGTCCAACAAAAACCCTTGAGCTTGCCCTTCACCTCGACCGAAAAGCCGAACCGCTGCTCGCCCTCGACCGCTCCCGGAAACCTCGCGCAGATGCGGCGGATATCGTCATGAGTCGTCGGCATGGCGCATTTTGGCCTGAGCCCAGGTCGCACTCCCAAAAGATTGGGGAGAACCGGCCGGTTCGCCAATCGTCTTAGCCCTTGGACCAAAGTCATGATCGCCAGCCTCATCGCCTCCGCCGTCCTCCTCCAAGCTCCGGTCGCCGAAGATCCCGCGGTCCGCAAAGACCGAGGGCTTAACTGCGCCGAATGGGCCAAGACCGCCAACCATTACCTGCGCCTCGGCGAAGAGAAAGCGGTGGCCGAACTGCTCGACCGCGCCGGAACCAAGCCCACGAAGTTCGCGATCCGCCCGAACCACGCCTGCCATATTCTGAGGCTGCTTTTCGACCCGAAGAAGGACGGAAGGCTTCGCGGCCCGATGCTGGGCGCGATGCCCGGCGGGCCCAAAAACCCGGAGAACTGGCCCCGATTTCCCTTTGCGGTGCACGCGGGAGTGATCTTCCTCTTTGGAGAAGACTATCAGATTGCGGGCGTAGCCGAAACGCCGGCCCTTTATGCCGCCTACCTTCACGAAAACGGGGTCTTTCGGACCCAGTTCTATTCCGTTCCCACCGGGAAGGAAGCGAATCGCGCCCTCGACCTCTTCGTTCGGGCCAGCCGGTTCAAAATGGAGTTCGATAACGAAGCGACCGTCGAGGCCAACCTAAGAAAACAGACGGCGTATTACCCCTAAGCCCCTAGCACCGAATCATCTTCTTCTTCTTGCCCAGCGAGCCGCGGGCTCGGCACTTTTCGATGTACTCCGGGGCAAATGGCATTTTGCAGTCGCCCACCAGCGTCACCGGCATCTTGCCATTAGCCTCCGCCGTCCGCATCGCCTCATCCGCCAACGGCTGGACGTAGGCGCCTACCGAGATGACGAAGTTGTTCATGCTGTACTTGATGCCGTCGGACTGCCCTTGAATCTCGGAAAGGATTCTCTCCATCAAGCCGCGGATCGCCTCCAGATCCAACTGGTCATTGGGGCGAAGGGAGACTACGCCGCTGAGCGTGGCCCAGCCCGCGCATTGCGTTCGATAATCGTCGGAGTCGATCCACTTCAAGCCAAGCTCCCACCCGTGGGCGCTTTCCGCCGCGACCGCCGCCACGGTGGCGGTGGAAATCGCGTGGCATGACGAGTTATCCAGCCAATTCTGAAGATCGGCGGCCGTCATTTTCGTTTCGTCGGCGACGAGGCCACCCAAGTACTGCGCATCGTAAATGCCGGTCGCGTAAAGCTCTTTCGCCAGAGCGTAGTCCTTCTTGATCCGTTTGCGGATCGGCTGCATGTCCCCGATGGACACGCCGATGAAGGGCTCCGGCACGCCGTGGGCGCGCATGACCTTTTTGTAGCTCTCTTTGCCCATCGGGCGAAGTTCTTCAATGATTTCGGCGGCGGTCATGATCGAGCATTATCCATCAATCTTGGATGGCATTCCTAGGTCGAACCTCCCGCCGATCGCAAAATCGCGGCAACTTCGGCTTGACCGCCATACTCAGCCCAATCGAGGGGCGTGCCCTGCCATAGCACGTCTTTCGAGTCGGGCTTCGCCCTATGTTCGAGCAGCGCTTCGACCACCTCGAGATGCCCATTCAGGGCGGCTTGATGCAGCGGCGTCGAATGGCTGTGGTAGCCCGCCGGATTGAAGCGGTTAGGGTCTTCCCCGCTCTCCAGTAGCATCTTCACGATCGCGGCGTGGCCAAATCCGGCCGCCATCGCGAGCGCCCGGTGGCGCTCTTCCGGGTTCGCTCCGGCGAGTTGGCGTCGGGCCTCTTCGATTCTTTCCAGTGCGGCCGCTGCCTCGAAAGTCAGCGGCGCCCCAAGCCGGATCAAGGCGTCGGCGGCCTCAAACTCGCCGTGAGCGAGCGCGGGGCCCACCGCACCGCCGGGATTGGCCCCTCGCGAAACAAGCAGCTCGATCATCGCCGTTTGAAGCCCCTGCTCGCGGGCTTGGCGGCCCGAGGCGACGAGCGAAAGCGCCCCATCGTTGCCTTCTGCACCGGCTTCAAGCAGCGCCCGGACGACCTCGATCAGGTTCGCCGGGAGCCGTTCGAGCCGGATCGGGTTTCCCATGGCGAATTCCATAAGGGTCGGCTCGCGGAAGTAGTTGCCGCCTTCGAAGCTCACCCTCGCGGTTTTCAGCCGGGGATGGGCTTCGATCAGACGGAGAAGCCCTTCGACGTCGCCTTGGTCGATCCTCGAAACCGCCTCGCGGAACTCAACGTCGGCGATGCGTTCGTGCAGGGGCCGATCGAGATCCTCAGGTTTGGCCACGAACGCCTTCAGCCGGGGCCAAGTCGCGAATCCGTATTCCCGGGCGATGACGAGTTGGGCATCGCTCAAGGTGAACTTGGCGTGGGCAATGTCGGTGTCGGCGGCTTGCGCATAGCGCGGATGGAACTCGCGGATGCGCTGGAGCAGCGCCGGATCGCCAAGTGGCCGCGCTCTGAAAAGATCGCGGGCCTGACTCTTCAGGTGGGAAAGGTCGGGCGAAGCGGGCAGCTTCCTGGTGGGCATGAACGAACCTCCTTTTGGTGCGTGGCCCGGGTCCGCATGTTCGGGCAAAGGGAGTCCGTCGATTCGATTGTTCAAGGCAAGGAGGTGGACTTCTGTCCTTCCCGCGGACCGGAGGCGCCCCGCGCGCCGACCTTAGGTTAGCACACGAGGTCGGGCCAGACCGTCGAAGGCCCTAGCGCCCCAACATTCGCCCAATCGCCGCCAGGCCGCGCTCGACCACCGCTTTCGGCGGGCCAAAAGAGAACCGGACGTACGGCGTTAGGGGTGAAGGGCCGGGGCGTGCCCGGTTCGGATTCACGTCGAAGAACTCGCCCGGCACGGTCAAAACCTGGTGCGGGAAGCCGCCCCGCATGAAACCAAGCCCTTCGTTGAAGGGCGGCTCGAGATCGCCCACGTAGCCGAAGGCGTAGAACGTGCCCATTGGGTCGTTCTCGAATTTCACGCCGTACCCTTTGAGGGTGTTGAGAAGCAATTGCTGCTTCTCGCGGAAGACTTTGCGAAGCGCCTGCGTTTCTTGGTCCGCGCGTTCCGGCGTTAGGACCTCGATCGCCGCGCGCTGGATCGGGCGGCACGGACCTCCATCCAGGAAGCTCCCGGCTGCCGCCAGGTTCCGGATCACCGTCTTCGGCGCGACCACCCAGCCCACCCGCCAGCCCGGATAGCGAAAGCTCTTGGTCAGGCCGTCGGTGATCACCACCGGGTCCTGGTTCACATCCTCCACGTAGGCCGCCGAACTGATCGAATGGTCCGCCCCGTAGTAGAAGTGCGAATAGAACTCGTCCATGAGCAAGGTCACGCCCTTCGTCCGGCCCATCCGGACGATCGCTTCGAGCTCGGAGCCGTGGATGACCGCACCGGTGGGATTGCAGGGGTTGGAGATAAGGATGCCGCCAAGGCCGTCCTTCTCGATCCGGCTCGCCAAAAACTCGGGCTCCAAAACCCATCCGTTCGCGGGCGAAAGCTCGATCCAAACCGGATCGATCCGCGGAAACGTGGTGAGCAGGTCTTCATAGGCCGTGTAGTCGGGTGTGAAGTAGCCCAGACGGATTTCGTCGAGCGCGGCCCCGATGCGGGTGAGGGCGGCGCGCCCCCCGGGGGCCATCGCGACGTTTTCCGCCGTGTACTGGCTGGCCTTGCCCTGGCGATAGAGGCGGTTGTAGTGGGCGGCGACCGCCTCGCGCATCTCGGGGATGCCTTCGATCGCCC
>CAYONY010000260.1:0-4419 GCA_964405415.1 uncultured Fimbriimonadaceae bacterium
GTGGGGCGATGCGCTGGTGGAGTACCGCGACGGCTCGACCAAGCGCTATCCCTATTACCGGATCAATGAGATGCCGATTCCGGTGAAGTACTACCGGGAGCGGTTCCGCAAGTTCTTCGAGCGGGCCGGCAACGATGGGTTCCGCTACCTCTGGCCCGCCTTCGCCCAGCGCGTCGCGCTCGAAATGGACACCCAACCTCATAACCCGCCGGTCCGCATCCAGTTGCGGCGGCATTGGCAGGAGATCAAGCCGCCGGGAGAACCTCAGGCCACGACCTACGAGAGCTACGTGTACTACGTCCATGAGGTTGATCAGGCGGCGCTGGCCAAAGCGGAAGGAAAGGCGCCCTGAGTGAGAAGTGATCGTGAAGTGAAGCCACGAAAGGAACTTCCGGGAGGCGAGAGCTGAAGGCGAAAGGCAAGTCCAGCGGTCCCGAAGCCGCCCCACGCGAGGCGGCCGACCCGATGCCGTTTTGGCGGCGGGTCGATCGCTGGTGGTTCGGCTACGGTTCCCCGGTGACGCTGGGCGTCTTCCGGATGGCGATGGCCTTCCTGATCTTCGTCAACCTGGCGATGATCGCGGTCGACTTCGATGCCTGGTTCACCGAGCGCGGCTTCGTTCCGGTTGAATTGGGCGCGTTTTACCTGGGCGACGAGCCTCGATTGAACCTCATTGCCGGGGTCACCGATCCGCGCATCACCCTCGCGTTCTATATCCTCGTCATGGTCGCGGCGCTCCTGACGTGCCTGGGGCTTTGGACACGCATCAGCAGCATCGTCCTCGCCCTGGGCTTGATTACGCTCCACCATCGCAATGCGATCATCCTCCATGGCGGCGATCTCGTCATGCGGTTCGGCGCGATCTATATCGCGTTGGCCCCCAGCGGGGCCGCCTGCTCGCTGGACCGGATCATCGGGCTCTGGAAAGGCAAGGCGCCGACGATACCGAATGCGGTCTCGCTTTGGCCCCAGCGGCTGCTTCAATTTCAGGTCGCCCTCATCTACTTCACCACCGTCTGGCACAAGTGGTTCGGAACTTATTGGCGCGATGGCACCGCGACCTGGTATCCGCTGCACTTGAACGAGTTCGAACGGTTCTGGCTGCCCGCCTTTGCCCGCGAGTGGCGGCCGATGATCGCCGTGACCACGTACGGCACGCTCCTCGTCGAATTGGCGCTGGCGACCCTGGTGTTCTTCAAACCTTGGCGCAAATGGGCGCTGCTGGGCGGCGTGGGGCTGCATCTCTCCATTGAGTACGCGATGAACATCCCGCTTTTCGGGTTTCTCATGATCGCGACGTATTTGGCGTTTTTCGAGGGCGACGAGATCACCGCTTGGGCGCGGCGATTGGGTGAGCGTTTGCGGCGATTTCACGGCACGGTGCGCCTTCCGGTGGGGAAGCGATTCAACGAGGGCCCGGGCCGCGCGATCGAGGCGATGGATGCGCTGGATCTGGTGGCCTATGAAGCGGGCGATGCCGAGGATTGGGCGGCCGACGATGCGAGCGGTCGGCCCCGGCCGCCGTTCCGCTTGAGTTGGGCGCGATCCTTGGGCGCTTGGCCCCTCGGGCTGATCCCCGGGCTTTGGCGGCGGCTTTTGCGGCGCGCAATTGGGGACGATTCGCGCTAACATTTAACTTGCGCGAGCCATGAGCCTCAAACGCCTGCTTCAATTCTCAAAGCCGAAAACGCCGGGCTACGGACTTTCGAAGAGCTTCTACTTTTCGATTCTTTCCAGCCACGCCCAACTGCCGCGGCCGGACCAAATCGCTTCGCCCTCCGGGGAAAGCGGCACGGTGGCCGGGTTCATTGCGCCGCTCATGTCCGGCGCTTCCAAGGAAGACCTAGCTCGGCCGTTGGTTCGTGGCGTTTATGCCTTGGCCTCCAAGGATCGGAAGACCGTCTTGCGCATGCATGTGGTGAGCAAGGAAGAAGCCGGCTTCGACCCCGAGCCGATCGCCAGCAGCCCGGTCGCGCTCACCCTTTCGGAAGAGGCGCTGGCGCGAATCCGCGGAACTTGGACGTTGCTCCAACTTACGTTCGAATCCCACGATCCGATGGTGGCCGAGTCGATGCGGTTTCTTTTCGATGTCTCGCGACGGTTGGCCGAACTGACCGATGGGGTCATCGCCGACCCGATTGCCCAGCGGTATCTGCTTCCGGCCGAACTGCCTCAGCTCGCCGAAGGGGCTCCGATCAGTGCGCCGCAACACCTCACGATCCGAATGGCCGAAAGCGGCGGCCGCCCGTCGATCTTCACGCTCGGCATGCAGAAATTTGGGCTCGCTGAATTTGAGCTCCATGAGATCGGCGCCGGCGATGAACCCACCGCGGGGGCCTTCCTCTTGAGCTTGGGCCAAGCGCGGTTCGGCGGTTCGGAGATGAATCCGGGCGATCGGGTGGGCGCGCGGTCCGCGCCGTTCGATGTGGCGGTTGGCGGGCTCGATCGGGCGCGCTGGGAGGGCATTCCGGTGTTCGAATTGCTCCCCTCGCGAGGGAAAACAGTGGCGGAAGCCTTGGCGGCCTGGCGGGCGGAGGCGGGCTAAACCAGCCCGGTCCGAACGTTGACGTTGAGCCAGTATTGGTGGAGGTGGCTCACCGCATCGACGAACTCGCCGAAGGCGACCGGCTTACGCACATAGCTGTTCGCGCCCCGTCGATAGCTTTCGGCGATGTCTTCGACTTCATCGCTGGACGAAAGCACGACCACCGGCAGCGTTTTCGTCGCATCTTCCGAACGGAGCCGCGACAGCACGTCGAGGCCGCCGATTTTCGGGAGCTTGAGATCGAGCACGATCAGGGCGGGGCGGATCATGCCCTTGCCGTTGCGCCCAAAAAGCAGCATGAGGGCCTCTTCGCCATCCCGAGCGACAATGATTTGAACGTTGGCGTCGCTCGAGCGAATCGCGCGCAACGTCAGGCGCTCGTCATCCGAGCTGTCCTCGACCAATAGGATGGTTTTATCTTGGGACAAGGATGGTTTCCCCCGATCGCGAAAGGAGTTTACTTCCGCCCTTGGAGCTTGGACAAACGGCAATTGCGGGATTTGCGTCACAATTCGAACCATCGTCCGAGAGGCGAAAGGCCCGATCGGTCCGAAAGGAGGAATCGTCTTGCCCTTCGAAGGGTTGCATTGAAAAATGAACCTTGCGCGCCTCCCCGCGATCTTGCGAAACGTACGTAGGGTTAAGAAAGCTGGCGTCCTATGAACGACCCCGACGAACGCTACCCCCTCCTGGCGGGAATCGCCCAACCTTCTGACCTTCATCGGCTCAGCGACAAGCAGCTTGGCGAGCTGGCCGGCGAGGTCCGGCGGGCCATTCTCGACCACGTCAGCCAGACCGGGGGCCACTTCAGCTCAAACCTTGGCACCGTCGAACTCACCGTCGCGCTCTATGCCGCCTATTCGATCCCGCCTGATAAAGTCGTCTGGGACACCGGCCATCAAGCCTATCCGCACAAGATGCTCTCGGGACGGCTCGAACGTTTCGGCACGCTGCGAAAGTACAAGGGCTTGAGCGGATTCCTCCGCCGCGAAGAGAGCGAGCACGACCACTTCGGAGCCGGCCATGCGGGCACCGCGATTTCCGCCGGACTCGGCTTTGCCGCCGCGCGCGACCGGCTCGGCACGAACGAGCGCGTCGTCGCGGTCACCGGCGACGCCGCCATCGGCTCGGGAATGAGCTGGGAGGCGCTTATCCACGGCGGCGAATTGGCCAGCGATATGACGGTGGTGCTCAACGACAACCGGATGTCGATCGCCCCGAATGTGGGCGCCTTGACCTCCTACTTCACGCGCCTCCGATCCCGTCCCCACCTGCAGGGCCTTGCCCATCGGGCCAAGGAGATGGTCGAACGGCTCCCCTCGCCGATGACCCGGGTTGCGGCAGGGCTTCGCCACGGGCTCACCCACTATTTCGCGCCGGAAGACACCGGAACCGTATTCGAAGAACTGGGGTGGGAATATATCGGCCCAGTCGATGGGCACGATCTTCCCACGCTGTTGGAGATTTTCCGCAACGTCCGCGAATTGAAGGGACCGGTTTTTGTCCATGCCATCACCGTGAAAGGCAAGGGCTACGATGTGGCCGAGGAAGACGCCCGCAAGTGGCATGGCGTCACGCCCTTCGACATCGAAACCTCCGAGATGGCCAAGGCGGCCGGCCCGGTGACCTTCACCCAGGCCTTTGGCGAAGCGGCGATCGAAGCCGCGGAAGCCGACGAACGAGTGGTTGCGATCACCGCCGCCATGCCCGACGGTACCGGGCTGAACGGCTTTGCCAAGCAGTTTCCCGATCGGTTCTACGATGTGGGCATCGCCGAGCAGCACGCCGTCACCTTCGCCGGCGCGCTCGCTGCCGGAGGGTTACGGCCGTTTTGAGCGATCTACTCCACTTAACTCCAGCGCGGATACGACCAG
>CAYONY010000261.1:0-4368 GCA_964405415.1 uncultured Fimbriimonadaceae bacterium
CAGCAAAAATACTTGTAGCCCACGCCCGCCACAAATACCTTGAACTTAGCCACTTCGCACTGCGCGTTGCAGCAACCCGGATCGCCTTTGGCAACCGGCTTGGCCGCGGTCGACTTGCAGCAGGCATCCTTTCCGGTCTCGCCGGCCTGGGCCATCGCATACATCTTCTTGGCTTCCGCCATGAAGGCATCTTCGCCGCAATTGGCGTTCGAGCCGCAGCCCGCCTTTTTGGCGACCGCCTTCTTGGCCGCGCAGCAATCGTCGGCGGCGGAGGCAAAGGCGACGGCGAGGCCGAGCGAAAGGGACATCACAAAAAGCTTCTTCATTGAATTCTCCTAAATGAGGGCGACGGATCTCGGCATCACAATACCTGCGCGCCACGCCCAAGAAAAACGGCCGCCATGGCGTCCGGGTTCCCATGCCGGATATTCTTACCGCATGAAAAGCGGGCGCTGGGCCCTCATCGCCCTCGTTGCGGCAAGCTTCGTGCCGGGATGTTCAAAGTCGAACCCCTCGCTCGTTGGAACCTGGACCGCCACGAGTGAAGTTCGCGGCTTGCCCACCGAAACCGAGGCGACTTTTGCCGAGGGGGGGAAGTACCGCGCCGTCACGAAGTACCTCGACAAGGATCGAAAGAAGGTGGAAATGCAAGCCACCGATATGGGCACATGGAAATATGCGGACAACGTGCTGAACATCCGCCTCGACGATGTCGAATGGAGCTGGCCCGATGCGAAGGACGACAAGGCGCGCCAGGCCGCCGAGGTGTTTCGGCAAAACAAGGCCTCGATCATCGCCAGCGTCAATGAAGGCGGGCCCATCCAGGTTCAATGGACCACGCCGGACGAAATTGTCTGCACGGTCAAGCAGGGACAGTACGTGTACACGCGCAAAAAAGGCAGCCCTAGTTCAACATCACGTTAACGGCAAGCAGCGAGAAGTTGTGCACGGCATGAAAGATCATCGCCGCCCGTAGGCTCCCTCGCTGGTAAACCAAAATCGCGGCCGTGCTCCCGATGATCGCCAGGGGCAGCCACGCGGGGATTCCGGTGGGGTGCACCATCGCAAAGATCAGTCCAGCCGCCACCACCCCCATGAGCGGACCTCCAAAAAGATGCCCCATCGCCGGGACGATCGCGCCGCGGAACACCATCTCCTCGAAGATCGGCGCGAGGACACAGGCCAGCGTGAGGATCATCAGGACGGTGGGTAGGCTCTGATCGGCGGCCAGCTGAGTGGTGACCGGATGTTCCGGATCGGGCAGCCACGAAAACAGCCCCCGTCCCGCCAACGCGCCGCACACGAAAAGCGGGATATTGGCCAAAAAGCCCCCCACGCCCCAGGCGACATCGCCCCAGAAGCGCCCTCTCTCGCCAAAGATCTGCCCCGCCGACAGCCCGACCCTTTCTCGGAAGCGAAGGGCAAGATGGACCACCAGACCGATCGTGAAGACTTGCGCGATCAGCCCCGCCGCATCCTCGATCAGGAACGTCTCGAGGAGGATCGAGATCGGCGCCCCCAGAAAGAGGCTGAGGAAGAGAAACAAGGCGGCGGCGGCCGCGAGTAAATTGGCCCGGGATGCGTCGATTTTTCCGCTGGGATGCCCCTCGGGCTTGAAGCGCCCGGCCATGCGCATCACGCCGTAAAAGGTCAGCAGCGCGACGCCCAAGAACATCCCGGTAATGGCCATCACGCCAAAGATCAGAGGGCCGTACACGTCCGCATCGGCAAGGAGTTCGCGACGAACTTCTTTTTCGCCCGCCTTTTCGCGGGCATGGATCTCCGCCATGACGTAGCTGAAGCCCCGTTTGTCCAATTTGGCGGCCAGCGTTCGAGCCTGCTCCTGGGTCAGGGACTTTGCCGCGTAGATCTCGGCAAAGGCTCGCTCTTCCGGCAGTTTCGACTTTTGAAGCAATTCCAAATCTTCCGGCCCCACCGGCTGCCCCGCTTCATGCCGCATCGAAACGTAGAGCCGCGCCGCGCCGGCATCCGTTTTGCGGGCCGCCACCACCTGGCCGATCGCATCGTCGAGCGGGGTCATCGCGCCCGCCGTATCGGGAAAAATGGATTTGAAACGTCGCGCCGCCTCCTTGGAGAGCACGATGGTGCGGTACTGCTGGGAAATCGCGAAAGTCTTCTTCCCCGAGCTTGGCTTGCGGTCGAAGTAGCCGTACAGCTGCGATCCGATAATGAGTCCCAGAATGGCCCAGAGGGCGATCCATCCTCCGATTCGCCGGGGCGGCGGCGCGGCGGCATCGGCCGGTTCGAGGTCGAACGAAGGCGCGTTCACTGGGGACCCAAGCTCCTCACGTCGAAGCTGATCGTGTAGGTGCTTTGATGCATCGTCATCGCCAAGGTCATCCAGATCGTCTCCGCCGCGTATTCGGCCACCAAAATGCCAAACGCAACGTGCCTGAGTTTGTCATACCCACGCAACCCGTAATAGCGTTGCACGAAGTTCTTCACCAGCATCGCCAAAAAGAGCCCGAACCAATATTTGTCGACGCCGTAGTTCATGCTCAACAGGTAGCCCGCCGGGTGCAGCGCGAAACCGGGAAAACGGAACCGGATCCAGTCGAGCCCCGCCACCATGCCAAAGCCGAAAACGGTCATCCCCATGCCGGTGAAATCCGGCCCGTGCCGATTCGAGTTGAAGGAGTTGAAATACCACAGCGTTTCATTGCTGCGCATCGGGTTGCCCAAATAGTACGCATTCGATTGGAGAAAGAACATCGAGGCGAAGAAGCCCAGCACCGTCGCCCCCGCCAGCGCCGCCAAGAGCACCCCTTGGCTGCGGCGCTCGGTGTTCGCCATCTTCATCGCCTCCAGCTGGTGCGGCATCGGGTGGGCCCGATAGATCCGGTTCATCCAGAAGAAGACGGTGTTGATCCAGACCGATTGACGGTCGTTCATCCACGTGTTCCCCACCACTCGATTCATCACGCTGTTGGGGCCCAAGAAGGCGAATTCGTGGGTTGGCGGCCCCAATTGAGCCCGGATTCGGGTCAAAACGACACTGAAAATCAAAAAGAGCGCGATGTAGGGGATCAAATAGGCGATCGGAAGCTGGCCCAGTATCCCGTAAACGATCAGGACTCCGAAGCAGAGAAACAGCCCGACAAACGCCCAGCGATGCGGCAGACCGCCATCCTCGGCGCGGCGCCCAGTCCGAATATCGGACCACACCTCCTTCAGATAGCCCCGCGAGACCCACATGGCCCCCATGAAGAGCGCCAAAATGCCACCCCAACTCTGCTCGTCGATGTAGGGCGGTCCGGGCGCGACGAACGTGCCCGAAAACGTCTCTTGGGGAATGCCGTTCGCGGCCAAAAGCACGTGCGTTAGCTTGCGCAGCAGATAGAACACGACGATGCTGAAGGTGAGATCGCTGGGCATGAAGAACGCGATCGCCGCCATAAACGGATAGAGCGACAACCGGAATTCGCCGATGTTGCTCAGAGGCGGATCTTTGAAGAGGGCGTCGAGGAATACCCAATCCTTCACCGGAATGCGCGGAACGCTCGGGAAGAGATAGTTCATCCCATTCAACATGTCGATCGCGAACATGACGGCAAAGGCGATCCAGAGGTACTTGCTGCGCCAGATCGAGCCGGCCCCACCCTTTTCGGCCAGCGCGACGGGCAGCTGGATCAAGGGGAATGAGAGCTTCTCGCGCTGGGTCCACGCGCCTCGCATCAAGCTGTTGATGCAAAGCATCGCGAAACAGCCCGAAACGATCATGATCCCCCACATCAAGTAGCGCGGCGCAAACTCCGGAAGCTTGCCGAAGGTGTACGCCACGCCGTGCCCGCCGCCCGCGATGTCGCGAACCGCGTCCATGTCCTTGACCACCAGCCAGTCGGGAAGCTGGGGCAGGAAGTACTTGCCAACCGCCGGATCGGAGTCCTTGTAGTACGGGATCATGTGCAGCAGCGCATGGAACCCATCGAGCCACTCGCCGCCGGTCGCCGCCGCCACCGTCGTGATCGCGTAGACGAGGATCAGATCGCTTTGCTCCAAGGCCCATCGAGGCAACCATCGACGAAGCGGAATGTTCGCCAAGATCAGCAGGAGCAACACCGCAATCGGCGCAACGAGAATCGAAAAGTAGGCGCTGGATGGGGCGTTCGGCGAAACGTAGCACGCCGGCACGGCAAGCAAGAAGCCCAAAACCAGGGCGCGGGCACGAAACCGGAGAAACGGGGCCGGGGCTGCGGGCGCTTCCGACTCGGGCATCGCAGCCTAATGCTTCGCCAATGGGTTGGAAAGGTCCTGCGAAGGAAGGAATGGGGCGGATAATGGGTCTCGAACCCACGACCTCCTGAGCCACAGTCAGGCGCTCTAACCCCTGAGCTATATCCGCCGCGC
>CAYONY010000262.1:0-4366 GCA_964405415.1 uncultured Fimbriimonadaceae bacterium
TCCACCGCCAGCGCGGGGGGCGGGCGCCACTCGGCTTTGGGTGATTCGGCCAGAAGGGCGCCAAGCACCCCGTTCACAAAGCGTCCGCTCTCCGCGGTGGAGTAGGTCTTGGCCAGTTCGATCGCCTCGTCGAGCGTAACTTTGGGCGGGACGTCCTCCACCTCGAAGAGCTCATAACAGGCCATGCGCAGGATATTGCGGTCGATCGTCGCTAAGCGCGGAACGGCCCAATCGTGAAGGTGGGCCTGGATACGCTCATCGATGCGCTTGCGGTCGTGGACCACCCCCCGCGCCAGCCGCTCGGCGAACGCGCGCAGCTCATCGGGAAGCGATTGATAGGCTTCGAGCCCTTCCAAAGCGGTGTCGAGCGACTGCCGGCCGTGCTCGATCTGATAAAGCGCGGCGAGCGCGGCCTCGCGGGCTTGCCGCCGGCTCCTAACCGACAACGGCGGTCTCCGCCAAGAATCGCGGCACGAACCCGGTGGAGAGTTCGCCCTGTATCCACTCGTCGTTGCCGGTGAGCCGACGAAGGAAAGGGATGTTGGTTTGGATGCCCTCCACATCGAATTCGAACAGCGCGGCCTGCAGCTTGGCCACCGCATCGGGCCGGTCGCGGCCGGTGACGATCAGTTTGGCCAGCATCGGATCGTAATAGGGGCTCACCGTAAAGCCGGCGAAACAGTGGGTCTCCATGCGGACGTTTCGCCCCATCGGCGGCCGCCATCCGGTGATGAGTCCGGTGGCCGGGGCAAAATCGCGATCCGGATCTTGTGCGGTAATGCGCGCCTCGATCGCATGCCCAGTCAAGCGGATATCGTCCTGTTTGAGTTCCAATTTCTCGCCCGCCGCAATGCGGAGCATCTGGTGGACGATGTCGATCCCGGTGATCTCTTCGGTGACCGGATGCTCCACTTGGAGACGGGTGTTCATTTCCAGGAAATAGAAGTTGTTCGAGGCGTCACACAAGAACTCGACGGTGCCCGCATTTTCATACCCGACCGACCACGCCACCTTCACCGCCGCCTCCCCCATCGCTTTGCGGACCTGCGCGGGCAGGCGTGCATCCGGGGCCTCTTCGATCAGTTTTTGGTGCCGCAGGTTCTGGACGGAACATTCGCGTTCGCCCAGATAGACCATATTGCCATGTTTATCGCCAAGAACTTGGATTTCCACATGACGCGGCTCGAGCACGCACTTTTCGACCAGCATCTCGCCGCTGCCAAAGCTCGCCTGGGCCTCGGCTTGGGCGGTCTTCCAATTGCCGGAAAGGTCATCGGGCGAATCGACGCGCCGGATGCCGCGGCCGCCGCCGCCCGCCACCGCTTTGAGCAGAACGGGATAGCCGATCTGATCGGCGATCTTCAAGGCCTCCGAATCGGTGGGGACGGGGCCATCCGATCCGGGCACGACCGGGCAGCCGGATGCGATCGCCGCTTGTTTGGCCCGCGCCTTGTCGCCCATGCTCTCGATCGCTTTGGCGCTGGGGCCAATGAACTTGACGCCAAGCGCGTCGAGCGCTTCGACGAAGCCGGCGCGCTCGCTGAAGTAGCCATAGCCGGGATGCACCGCTTCGGCCTTGGAGATTTCACAGGCCATGAGCACGTTGGCCAGGTTCAGATAGCTTTCCGCGTTGGTCCCGTGGCCCACGCAGATCGCTTCATCCGCGATCTTGACGTGCAGGCTGTCCCGATCGGCTTGCGAGTAGATGGCGACCGAGCGGATGCCGAGCTCTCGGCAAGCGCGGATCACCCGGCAGGCGATCTCCCCTCGATTAGCGATCAGAACTTTATCGAACATCAATATTTCTCGTGCCCGGGGTGGACGCAGGAGACCTTGCCGGCCTCAGGGTCGTAGCGGTACGGTTCTTTGCCCATCGGGCACTTGTAGAACTGCTCGCCGAGCCGCGTGTCCGGCAGGGTGGGCGGAAAACTGTCGTCGGCGGTCTGATACACCGCGATGCCCTGCCGAACCTGCTGGAGGTACTGCATGCAGACGGTGTCTTCCGCTTGGGCCTTCACGGCCCCGACCACGGTGGTGCCACGGCCATCGGCGCGCGTGCTCTTGCCGCCTCCGGTGCCTTGAATCAGGACCACCGCCAGAATGGCGATGATGGCGATGACGATCAAGGTCGCCACCAATGTCTGGCCCTGCCGGCGCATTCGACTCAATCTTTTCATGCCTCACCGAACCTTTGCCAAAGGCTGGCCATATTGAACGGCTTGCCCCGGCTCCACCAGGACCTCCACGATTTCCCCGGCCAAAGGCGACTCCACGTCGTGCGCCAAGCCCAAGGCGGCGATCGAGGCCACGATCTCGCCACGCTCGACCCGTTGGCCGGCGCGCAGCGGCGGATCGTTGGCCCGATAATAACCGACGAACGGCGACGGGATAGCCAGTTCATCGGCCGCCAGCAGTTCGACGGCGGCCGCGGCCCCGCCGCGCTTGCCGCTGGCCGGGCGCGCAGGAGACCCTTCGAAGACGGCGGTGAAGGTGTCTTCGCCGTGTTGCACCTGGACTTCGGAAAGTCCGTGCGCCTTGGCCACGCCCAAGGCGTGCCGAATCGTCTCCAGGTCCAGCCCTTCCATTTCGTGAGTTTACGCCATGCTGCGATTTTGCGCTCAGACGCCGGCCCGGGCCAGCGGCTTGAGCAGTTCGGCCGCCTGGGCCAACGTCTCGAGTTTTTTGCAGAATGCAAAGCGCACGAGGCTATGGCCAAGTCCGGGTTCGGAATAGAAACTGCCGCCCGGAACCGTGGCGATGCCGGTCGTTTCAAGCAGCCATTCGGCGAAGGCCGCATCGTCCAGGCCGGAGATGGCCCGGAAATCAGCCATCACGTAGTACGCGCCGTTGGGGATGTAGGGTCGAAAGCCGGCGGCTTCGAGAATCGGCATGAAGGCCTCGCGCCGTTTTCGGTAGCCCTCCGCAAGTTCGACATAGTAATCGGGTTCGAATCGAAGCGCGGCGGCGGCTCCGGCCTGGAGCGGCGCGGCCGCCCCGACGGTGAGGAAGTCGTGGACTTTCCGAATCGCGTCCGAGGCGGCGGGCGGGGCGATAAGCCACCCGATGCGCCATCCGGTGGCCGAATAGGTCTTGGAAAGGCCGCTGATGGTGACGGTGCGTTCGCGCATGCCGGGGAGCGTGGCGAGCGAGACGTGCTCGCCCTCGTAAAGGATGTGCTCGTAGATTTCGTCGGTGAAGACGACGAGGTCGTGGCGATGGGCCAGCTCGGCAACCTGGTCCAATTCGTCCCGAGTAAAGACTTTGCCGGATGGATTATTGGGAGTGTTAAGGATGAGGGCGCGGGTTTTGGGGCCGATCGCGGCGGCGAGGCGTTCAAAGTCGATACGCCAATCCGGCGGCACGAGGGGAATGAACTTGGGAATGGCCCCGGAAAGGACGGCGTCGGGCCCGTAGTTTTCGTAATAGGGTTCGAAAATGAGCACTTCGTCGCCCGGGTCGACCAGCGCCATCATCGCGGCGATCATCGCTTCGGTGGCGCCGCAGGCGACCGTGATCTCCGCTTCAGGGTCGGGGCGGTAGCCGGTGAAGGCCTGGGTTTTGTCGGCGATCGCGTCGCGCAGCGCTTTGGCCCCCCACGTGATCGCATATTGGTTGATGTCGTCTTGAATGGCGCGGCAGGCGGCATCTTTCATCGCGGCGGGGGCCGGAAAGTCGGGAAACCCTTGAGCCATATTGACCCCCGGCCGGTCGCCGCGGGCCAGAAACTGACGGGTCATGCCGCGGATCACCGATTCGGTGAACCGCTCGGCCTTGTGGGACGTGCGCATCGGCCTTAGGTTAGCAGTTAGCGGTTGGCGGTTTATGGCCCATTGCGAACGGACCACCGGTTTGCGCCTTGATCAGGGGCGACACCGCTAACTGCCAACCGCCAACCGCCAACCGCCAACCGGCTACAGCTTGATATCGATGATCCCGCTCACGCCGACGTTTTCGACGACTTTGATGTCCTCGACCACGTTCTTGCTGGAGACCGGGATCAGGGCGCGAAGGCGAAGTCCCATGAGGGGCAGCTCGGGCTGTGCGACGGCGACGACCTGGTCGACATCCCTCGGGGGCCCCATGATCTGGGCGATCCCGATCGCGTTGCCGCGCTTGCCGACGCTGAGAATCGGAACGATCTTCGTTTTCATCGCCTTCGATTCTTCACGGCCCCAGAGCTTATTGAAGCTCTTGTTGATATCCTTTCCAAAGGTGTTGACGACGGCGACGACGCCGCCGATCTTGAGCAGTTCTTTGATCTGGGGCGCGGCGATCGCGCTGATGAGCAGAACGCCCGAGAGAAGCAAAGCCACTTTCTTCTTGTTTACTTTTAATTGCATGGTGATCTCCGGAGAGTAAGACGCTT
>CAYONY010000263.1:0-4363 GCA_964405415.1 uncultured Fimbriimonadaceae bacterium
GAGCTTGCCCGTGCCACATAGGCGCCGCCGGCCAACTCGATCTCCGCACCGAGCAGATGCAAGCCCTTTAGGTGGTAGTCGACCGGGCGCGCCCCGATTTTGCAGCCTCCCGGAGCCGGCATTCGGACCTTGCCGATGCGGGCCAGGAGCGGCCCGAGCATGTAGAAGGAGGTTCGTATCGAGCGGACGGTCGCTTCATCGGCATCGCCTTCGGTCAGGTTCGAGCAGTCGATAAAGAGGGTCCCTTCGCGCCAATCCACTTTGGCGCCAAAATGCTCGAGCAGACTCGCCTTAATGCGGGTATCCGAAACGTAGGGCACGTTGTGGATGGCCACTACGCCTTCCGAAAGAAGCACGGACGAGAGAATGGCAAGGGCGGCGTTTTTGCTGCCCGGCACCTCCACGCGCCCCTGAAGCGGCGTTCCTCCCTCGATTTGTAGTGCGTTCATGATCCCCTTCCTTCCCTGGCCGGGCATGCGTCCGTCCTTTCGACACGTTGCGTCACGGAACGGTGAGTTTACCAGGGTAAGAGAGGCGCTCCTATCGATAACCCCTTGGAAGTCGTCCTAGGTCGCCTCGCCCTCGTCCGAAGCAATGCCAAGGGCCCGAAGTCCCCACCCGATCAGGCCAAGCCCGCCCAGCACGAGCACCCACATCCCCCAGGGGCCCCGGCGGCCGAGCCGTTGGGCATACCGCTCTTCGAAGAAACCGGAGGCGGGCAAGTCGAGGTTCAGGGCCGCAATCCAATAGCCCAGAATCGCGAAACACAGGATGCCAAGGAGGATAGCTCCGCGGCCCATGGGTTTACTCCGCGACTTTGATTTGAATCTGGCTCATAAAGTAGCGGCCCGGCGAGATGAGCTTGACCGAAAGCCCCTGGTAGCCAGCCGCGCTTGGCTTCCAAGTCACCATAAGCGCCCCCGCACCATTCACCGTCCGTTCGACGGTGGAGTTTCCGATCCGGACTTCAAACTTCAAGCTCGGCCCATCGCCGGCGTGAGGAACGATCGGCATGATCATCGCGTGGGTTTTGTTCGCTTTGTTCGTGTGGAACCGAAGGTCGATGACGCTTTGGCGCTCGTTGGTGGTGTTGCTGCCCCCGCGCAGACCGGCCATGAGGCCATAGCCGGTGTCGTAGCCATCGACGCTCACCGGCCAACGAAAGGCCACGCTGGCCGACTCTTGCTTCATGCGATGAACGCCCACTTGATACAGGGGCAGAAAGGCGGTCGGCTTGGGCAGGTTCGCCATGACGGTCAATTGGCGGCTGGTCTCGGCGGCACTGGTGGAGGCGAACTTCGGGCCCTCCGGTCCGGGGCCCTGGGCGGGAAAGGCAACGGCGAGGGTGGCAATGCAGGTGGCTAATGCGGACATGGTCTTCTCTCTCACTACAAACGGGCGAACAATGCTTGCGGTTCTACCTGTTCCTCAATTCGGGGGGTGAGCGTCGCCGGTACAATCGCGCTTCCCATGAAGTTCCCTTACGCGATGCTCCGAGACTTCGTCGAGACAACGCTCGACGCCGAGGGCGTGGGCGAACTGTTGACGATGGCCGGTTTCGAACTGGAAGGGATCGAAGAGGTCGAAGGCGACGCGGTGCTCGACATCAAAGTCATGGCGAACCGGGGCGACGGGCTTTCCGTACTTGGCCTCGCGCGCGAGGTCTTGGCAAAAGATAGGCGGTCTGAAGCTACCGAACACTATCGAATCGCGATCGCCGGATTTCCCATGGACGATGAATCGACGCCCGACGTCGCGGACCGGGTGACCGTGCGCATCGAAACTCCAGAATGTCCCCGGTATGCGGTTCGGCTTTTTGAAGGCGTTGCGAACGCGCCGGCGCCGGAATGGATGCAGAAAAGGCTGCGGCAGGCCGGCATGCGGCCGCTTGGGGTGCTGGTCGACCTCACAAACTACATCATGCTTGAGCTGGGTCAACCGCTCCATGCGTTCGACCATGCCAAGGTTGGCTCGACGATTGTCGTTCGCAACGCTCGGGAGGGCGACCGATTGACGACGCTCAACGGGGTTGAGCACGCGTTGCGAAGCGATCAGATGATGATCTGCGATGCGGAGAAGCCGGTTGCAACGCCTGGCATCATGGGCGGCCTGGAGACCGAAGTCACCGACGCGACGACGTCGGTGCTGCTTGAATCGGCGAACTTCACGAATACGGCCATTCGCCGGATCCGGAAACAGCTGGGGTTGGCTTCGGAAGCGTCGTATCGCTTCGAGCGAAGCGTCGACCCGGAGGGCGTGGTCCGAGCGCTCAATCGCTATGCCGGGCTTCTGGCCGAGGCCGGTTTCTCGGAAGCAAGGGTTCCCGGAGTTCTCGACGTCTATCCCGGCCGGCCGAATCCACCGTCCTTCGAAGTTCGGCTCGCGCGGGCCGAAACGCTCTTGGGTGTGGAGCTCCAGCTCGCGGAAACGCGCGGCTACCTGGACCGGCTCGGATTTCATACGTCGGACGATGGGCTGGGTTCGATTCGCGTGACGGCGCCGACCTGGCGGCCCGATGTGGTGCGGGAAGAAGACGCGATCGAGGAGATCGGCCGCGTTCACGGCTACGACCGAATTCCCGAAGCGCTTCCGGTGGGCTCGACCACCCGGGGCGGCGTCCACGGAATCACCGGGTTGGCCGATCGCGTGATCGAACGCGCCCTTCGATTGGGCTTCGATCAAACGATCAGCTATTCCCTTCGCGGCGAGCACCGGTTGGATGGCCCCGGCGGACGGATCGGGCCTCGGAATCCTCATTCGCCCGAGTCGGCGTGGCTTCGCAATTCGCTGCTGCCCGGACTGGCGGAAGCGGCGCAACGGAACGGGGGTCGCGATCAGCACCGTTTCGAGGCTGGCCATATCTTTGGCGTCAATCCGAGCGGGCGGCATGAATGGAGTCATTTCGCGCTTCTTTCAACCGGACGTCTCGCGCCCGAGGGTTGGTCGAAGGCGGACCCGGGCCAGGCGAGTTTCTTCACCCTCAAGGCGGCAGTGGAATCGTGCATGGCGTTTGGCGATCTTCGGCCTGAGTTTCAGGCGCCGCAAGGCGACGACTCTCGCCTTCATCCGACGCGGCGGGCCGATGTTTTCCTCGGCGGGCAATGGGTGGGCATTCTCGGCCAATTGCATCCCGACGCCGCCGCCGATCTAGATTTCGCTCCGGAAACGATCGTCGCCGAATTCTGCTTGGAATTCTTGCTTGAAGCTTCCGAACGCGCGGGCGAAATCCGCTATCGGCCCATCAGCCGCAACCCCTCGGTGCGGCGAGACATTGCGTTTCTGATCGAAAAGTCCGTTCCCTACGCGAAAATTGACGCGACCCTCAAGGGGGCCTGCGGCGACGTGCTGGAGCATTCGTGGCTGTTCGACGTTTACGACGGAAAGGGGATTCCCGAAGGCGCCCACAGCCTTGCGGTCGCCCTCCAGCTTCGCAAGTTCGGGGAGAACTTCACCGACGAGGAAGCGAACCAGGTGCGGGATCGAGCCGTGGCGGCGCTGGAATCGCTGGGCGCGACGCAGCGGTGATCAGGGCGCGAATGGACAATCCGATTGCCGCCGACACCAGCAACGCGCGCATCGCCATCGGCAGGTAGTGGTAGTGGTCGAAGTGCTTCAGCCACGCCATGGGCAAGAAGGCCACCAGCGACATCGCCCAACCCGCCACGAGAAAGAGCCATTCACGTCGAGCGGCCAGCCCAATCGCCGCGTTTGAGACGATGTTCGAGAGGGCCACATAGGGCGTCCCGGTCATCCAGATCAAGGGGCCGACATCGAGGGTCCGAAGCAGCGCCCAGAGGGGATTCCAAGCCGGGAGAACGTAGCCGAGAAGCGCATCCAGAACGCCAGGTCCGGACCGGAATTGCTGGGCCTGATAGCTTGAAACGTGGCTCGGCACGACAAGCGCTCGGAGGCCCAGATAAGCGATCAGCATCCCCCAGAAGAGAGCTTGCCAACTCCAGCGCACGCGAAACCGCTGAAGCCTCATGCCCAGCGCAACGCCAAACATCAATCCCGGCACGATCACCGCCTGCTCATAAGCGCCAAAGGCCAGGGCCAAGGCCACGGCGGCCACGGCCGCCCACCAACCGGCGCGGGGACTTGGCGCAGGCAAGACCGTCCCTTTGGTCGCCGGCGGATCAAGCGGTCCGGGCTCGGGACCCGGTATCCGAGTCGCGCTTTGGCGCTCATACCGAGCATACGCGGCCATCGCCAGAAGGGCAAAGAGCGTCATGACCGAAGCGGTCCGCCCCGGCAGCCACTCGATCATCCGAAATTGGAGCGGGACCATTCCGGCCAGTTCCCACTTGACAAAAACCAAACATAGCGCCGCGACCAAGGCGGGCACGATGCGGCGGCCGGGAAG
>CAYONY010000264.1:0-4356 GCA_964405415.1 uncultured Fimbriimonadaceae bacterium
GGGGTGGGGGAGGGAGATCGGGCGGCCTGGACCCCCACCCCCTTGCCCCCCTCCTCCTTAAAAGGAGAAGGGGGAAACCATCGGGGTGAGGGGGCCACCCTCTACCAAGAAGTCGCCGCCAAAGTCCGCAGCCTCATCGCCGACGGCGTCTTTCGCCCCGGCGACCGCATCCCCAGCGTCCGCCAGCTCAGCCGCCAGCTCAAAGTCAGCGTGACCACCGTCGTCGACGCCTATCGCCTGCTCGAAGACGTCGGCGAATACCCGCGCTGCTGCGGAATGCCCTACTACGACGTCGGCGACGTCCCCGCCCGTCCCCAATCCGGCTTTTCCGTCCGCGCCGCCGCGCCGGTCAGCCTCCCCGAGCCCAAGCTCACCCAACCCGAAACCGACCCCGGATTCTTCAGCCAGGAAGACTTCATCATGCGCATGCTGCGCGACACCGAAAATCCCCGCCTGGCCCAATTCGCCACCGCCCACCCCAGCGAGGACGTGCTCCCCCTCGAGCGCCTAAGCCAATCGATGGTCAACGTCACCCGCGCCCACCGCGTCCGCGGCGCCGCCTACGGGACGGTCGCCGGCTCCAAATCGCTGCGCGAGCAAATCGCCCAGCGCGCCTTCGCCGCCGGGTGCGTGCTCTCACCCGGCGAAATCGTCGTCACCACCGGCTGCCAAGAGGCGCTGAATTTGAGCCTGCGCGCGGTCTGCCAGCCCGGGGATTCGGTGGCGATCGAATCTCCCGCCTACTACGGCGTGCTCCAAAGCTTCAAGGTGATGGGTCTGCGCGCGGTCGAGGTCGCCACCAGCAGCCGCGAAGGCATCTGCCTGGACGCGCTCGAAGAGCGCATCCTCGCCGCCCAAGCCTGCGGCCGCCCCATCCGCGCCTGTCTGGTCAGCCCCAGCTACAGCAACCCCCTGGGCAGCGAAATGCCCGAAGCCAAAAAGAAACGGCTGGTCGACATGCTCGCCGAATGGCGGATCCCGCTGATCGAAGACGACGCCTATGGCGACCTCACCTTCGGCGACTCGCGCCCCAAGCTCGCCAAAACCTACGATCAAACGGGAGACGTCCTCGTCTGTTCCAGCTTCAGCAAGACCCTGGCCCCGGGCTACCGCGTCGGTTGGGTCGCCCCCGGCCGCTATCAAAAGGATGTCGAACGGATCAAATTCGCCTCCACCGTCTGCAGCGTCACTCTCACCCAACTCGCGATCGCCGACTTTCTGGCCGCCGGCGGCTACGACCACCACCTCAAGCGCGCTCGCCGCCTCTATGCCGACAACGTGGCCCAGATGGCCGCCGCCATCGGCCGCACCTTCCCGGAAAGCACCCGGATCAGCCGCCCTCAAGGCGGCTTTGTGCTCTGGGTCGAGCTCGATCCGCGCCTCGATGCCTTCCGGCTCTACGACCGCGCCGCCAAAGAGGGGATCACCTTTGCCCCCGGGGCCATCTTCTCCGCCCAAGAGGCCTATCGCAACTGCCTGCGGCTGAATGCGAGCAAGTGGAACGAGAAGATGGAGGCGGCCCTGGCCAAGCTGGGGCAGCTCGTGCAGCAGGAGCTCGGCGGGCGTCGGACGAACGGGGCGATGAACGGGGCGAAGGCTTAAGCGCGCTCAATAGCGCGGCACGCTCGAATCGACCTCCTCCGACCACGCGTCGATCCCTCCGACGAGGTTCCTCACCCTCGGAAACCCCCGTTCGCGCAGCAGCGCCGCCGCATGCGCGCTGCGCAATCCAGCGTGGCAATAAACCACGAGGTTTTCGGACCGCCCCAACTCCGAAATCCGGGCTTCCAAGCTTCGCAAGGGGATGTGAAAATGGTCCGGCAAAACGCAGATCCGCCGTTCGATGTCCTCTCGAACGTCCAAGACTTGGGGCGGATGGCCGCCCGAAAGTTCGGCCGCCAATTCGGTTGCCGAAACTTCGGTTTCCGCATCGAGTTTGCCCCCTTGCACGTTCACCGAGCACACTGAAGCCCCATAGTCGAGCGCATCCAGGTCCGCTCCGGGCGCGCAGGCGGGACACTCCGAATCCTTCGGAATCCTCATGATCCGGGTCTCGTTCGTCAGCGCGTCGAACATCAAGAGCCGCCCCACCAACGGCTCCCCGATCCCCAACACCAGCTTCACCACCTCGGAAGCCTGAAGGCACCCGATGATCCCCGGTAGCACCCCCAAAACCCCCGGCTCTGGAAATAGGCAGCGGTAACAGGGCCCCCGCGCCGCATCGAAAACCGACACCTGCCCCTCGAACCGGAAGATCGCCCCGTGCACGTTCGGCTTGCCCAAACGGACGCACGTGTCGTTCACCAGATACCGCGTCGGGAAATTGTCCGTCCCATCCGCCACCAGGTCATAGCGCGCAACGATCTCGGCCGCATTCTCGGGCGAAAGCGCCTCATCGTAGACCTCCACGTCGAGGTGGGGGTTGATGTCGCGGATCCGCTGGGCCGCGCGCTGGGCTTTCGAAAGCCCCAAATCCGAATCGCCGTACATCACCTGGCGGTGCAGGTTCGAAACGTCCACCCGGTCGAAGTCGATCACCCCGATCCGCCCGATGCCCGCCGCCGCCAAATACATGAGAAGCGGCGAGCCCAGGCCGCCGGCCCCCACGCCGAGCACGCTCGCCGCGCGCAGCCGCGCCTGGCCCTCCAGCCCGACCTCCGGCATGAGGATTTGGCGGCCGTAGCGCAGCAGCTCGGCCGAAGAGAACCCGGTGGATTCGCGCGTCATGCCCCTATTGTAGAGGGGTTTCGACCCGCTCGAACATCGCGTCGGTGGTCTGCTCCGGACTTTTCACCTTGATCGACCCGCTCGAAAACTGGAAAAGCGCCAGCCCCTTGGGCGTCACCTTCTGGTCCCGCGCGCTCACCAACGGCGGATCGCCATGCCGATAGTCCACGTTCGGATTGCCCCGCCAATACTTGGGCGGATCGACAAATCCAAAGTCGTACTTGGCCGAATCGCCGCCCGGCATCCATGGCGCGAAAAAGTACACGCTCGTCGCAAAAACCACCGTCGATTTCTGAAGCTCGGATTCGCGCGCCGGGTTGTAGCAGTTCGGCCAGCCGCCGTAATTCAGCGTGATGTTCACATCGCTGCCCAAATAGCCCCAGTTGTAGCCAAAGCCGGTCATATCGCCCAAAAACGGCTTTGCCGCATGGGTCATGTCGCGGCCGATCTTGCCCTTGAAATAGGCGGTGAGGATCCCTTCCGCCGTGTCAAAGGTGCCATCCGGCCGCTGACGCCCGAACCACGCCCGAAAGCCGCTCCCGTCCTGGCTCATCGCGATCGGATAGGTCCCGTCGTGGTCGCTCAGATACATCTCGACCGCGCCGCCCAGGTTCTTCATCGTCAGGCTGGCGTTGTAGCGCATCGCCGCCGCCTTCACCGTTTTGATCATCGGCCACAGAATCGCGGAGAGAATCGCGATAATCGCGATCACATTCAATAGCTCGACCAGCGTAAACCCGCGCCTCGGCCCCATCGCTCCGCCTCTCATCCTGGGATTTATTCTAGGACGATTCCCGCTTTGGAATTAGTGCGACGATTGCTCGCCCGAATCCTGCCCAAAGCGCCCCCGCCCAGCGGCGCGTTCTCCAACTGCATCGAGACCTCCGCCGGCAGCCCGTCCTTCAGCGCGAACCAAACCTCCATCGTCCCCCCGCACGGCGATTCGCCCGAAGTCTCCTTCACCACGTACCGCACCTTCGCGCAGCGCATCCCCAGCCGCTCTTCGAACGCGATCAATTCCCCGCCGGCCTTTCGGCCGACGCCCCCGCCCGCCTCGTTCGGATCCTCTTCCCACGTCCACTTCGCCCCCACTCCCGCTGGGCCTTCCGGCACCCGCATCTGCATCAGCCGGTTCAGCCGCTTTTGCTCGGGGGTCGCCGGCGCCGGCAAAGCCGCAACCAGCTCGCCATTCAGCCGGAAGGTCGTCGTGTTCACGCTGTCCGGCAGTTTGCTCGTCTGCTCGCCGCGCTGAAACGTGCCCTCCGATTGCGCGTTTTTGAAAACGATCTGGCCCTTGGGCTCCAGGGCGGCGATCGTCATCGTGATCTTCATCGCGAGCACCGCCGTCGTCTCGCCCACCCGGATCTCGTTGCGATAGGCGTAGTGGATTTCGTCGCCCACCTTCACATTTGGAAGAAGCGAGTGGGTTTCGCCCGTCGCCTTGGCTTCCGCGCCCTGGCCCCATACCGGCGCCGGCCCCGCCAGCAAAACGAACCCGGCGATCCACGCCGCTCCCAACGGTTTTCGAAACATCATGCCGCGACGATAGCGCCATCCCGGCCCTGGCCTTTGCCCGACTCCGCCCAAAGACCCAGGCATCCCCCTCCTCCTGCCCCAAAGGAGGAGGGG
>CAYONY010000265.1:0-4312 GCA_964405415.1 uncultured Fimbriimonadaceae bacterium
GGAGTACGGGACGTCTTCGGCCCAAGCGACGTTTATGGAATCAAAAACTTGGACACCAATGCCGCCACCGTCCTGCTTCGCGGCGCGGTGACGGAGACGCTCGACCCAGCGTCGAAAGCCATCGAGGGTCCGAAGAATAATCCCATGATGCCGCTGGCATGGCTCCGCGACTACACAGCCCCAAACGGCCGCACCCAAGGGAAAGCATTCTGCACCACGATGGGGGCGTCTGTGGATTTCACGAGCGAAGACCTGCGCCGTTTGTTCATCAACGCCTCTTTTCACCTCCTCGGACTCAAAGTGCCGGAAAAAGCCGACGCGTCCTTCGTCGATCCGTTCGAGCCCACGTTCTATGGATTCAACAACACGCCGGGATTTTACGAGCGCAGAAATCTGAAGGTCTCCGATTTCGTGCTCGGGAAAAGCGCGGGCACCGGCAGCGCCGAGCCCGCGGCGGCGCCCACCGCCACACCGCCCAAGGCGGAACAGACGAGCCCGCGCAGCCAACGAGCCCGCGCCGAAAGGGACTCCGGCCTTCCGACCTACCCGCAGCCGCCGGCGGCGACTACAAAAGCGGCCGCGCTGGCATTGCCCCTCCAGCCGGCGCCCGGCGAGAATATCGTGCTGCTCGGGAATATGCTCGGCGAGCGAATGCTTTATTTTGGGCATTTTGAGAGGGCGCTGCACCAGCACTACCCGAACCACAAACTCACGATTCGAAACATGTGCAATCCTGGTGACACGCCTGGTTTTCGCCCAAGCCCGAGCCGGACGACACAGTGGGCATTCCCCGGGGCGGACAAGTTTCATCCAGACAAGAAGGCTCATTTTGGGAAAGGCCATTATCCCAGCCCCGACGAATGGCTCCACGAATTGAAGGCCGACACGATCATCGCCTTCTTCGGCTTCAATGAATCGTTCGACGGCATCGGCCGAGTCGACAACTTTAAGTCCGAGCTGGCCGCATGGGTGGATCACACGCACTCCCTCGCCTACAACGGCAAGACCCCGCCACGGGTCGTGCTCGTCACTCCCATCGCTTACGAGAACCGCCGCGACCAATACGACTTGCCCGACGGCACCGCAGAGAATAAGCGCCTGGCCGCCTACGCAGCCGCTGTGCTCGAAGTAGCGAGGATGAAAAACGTCGGCTCCATCGACTTGTTCACCCCCACGAAAGCCTGGTTCTCCGTTCCTGGGTCCAAGCTCACTATCAACGGATGCCACCTTGGGGACGCGGGCTACGAAAAGCTCGCTCCAGTCCTCACAACCGCGCTTTTTGGTCCAGGCCCGTCGCAATCAGGAGTCCAAGCAGCCGTTCTCCGAGCCGCCATCGAGGACAAGGATTGGTTTTGGTTTAATGATTACCGGATGCTGAACGGCGTCCACGTCTACGGCCAGCGCTGGAAACCCTACGGCAGTGTGAATTATCCGGAAGAAATCGAGAAGATTCGCCAGATGACGAAGTTGCGGGACGCCCGCATTTGGGACATCGCCGCTGGCAAAGTCGCCGGCAACGCCACTCTCCCGTCCGTGGACGATTCCAAGACTCGCGCGCTGTCGCCAATCGAGTCGAACTTCAAACGGCCCATCGAATACCTTGGGCGCGAGAAAGCATTGGAAAAGTTCACGCTGCGCGAAGGATACAAAATCGAGTTGTTCGCCTCCGAATCTGAATTCCCCGATCTGAAGAGCCCCGTGCAGATGTCGTTCGACAACAAAGGCCGCCTGTGGGTCTCCGTCATTCCGAGCTATCCCCACTACAAGCCGGGCGACGAGAAACCGAACGACAAGATCCTGATCTTCGAAGATATCAACGGGGACGGACGCGCGGACAAACAAACTGTGTTCGCGGACAAATTAAACCTGCCCATCGGTTTCGAGCTGGCGCCGGAAGGCGTTTATGTTTCGCAGGAACCTCACCTTTGCCTGCTCATCGACGAAAACGGAGACGACCGCGCTGACCGAATCGAGGCACTGCTCACCGGCTTCGACACGCACGACACGCATCATGCCATCTCGGCTTACGCGGCCGACGCTTCCGGCGCGTTTTACCTGTGCGAAGGGCGCTTCCTGCATTCACAGGTCGAAACACCCTATGGACCGGAACGGATGACCGATGGCGGCGTTTGGCGATTTGATCCAAAAACGTACCGGCTCGAGCGCTACAGCCAGGCCGATTACAGCAACCCTTGGGGCGTGGCGTTCGATGAATGGGATCAAGGCTACATCTCAGATGCTTCCCCGGGCCAAAACTGGTGGGGCTTGCCCGTCTCGGCAAAAATTCCCCACGGCCTGGAGATTCCCAAGGTGGCCGAATTCGCTCCGAAACGTTCCCGCCCCACGTCGGGAAGCGAGTTTGTGTCCTCGCGGCATTTCCCCGATGACGTCCAAGGCCATTTCATGATCTGCAATAGCATAGGATTCCTCGGCACAAGCCTTCATAAGATCTGGGAAGAGGGCGCTGGTTTCGACGGGAAAGTAATCGGGGATCTCGTTTCCTCCTCGGATCCTAATTTTCGACCAGTGGACATCGAAACCGCTCCAGATGGCTCGGTCTACTTCATCGACTGGCACAACCCCCTCATCGGCCACATGCAGCACAGTGCGCGTGACCCCAACCGCGACCGCGACCATGGCCGCGTCTACCGAATCACGTTTCCGTCACGCCCGCTCGTGAAACCCGCCAAGATCGCTGGAGCGAGCTTGGACGAATTGCTCGAGAACCTGAAACTGCCCGAGTATCGGTCGCGCTATCGCACACGGCGCGAGTTGCGCGGACGTCCCGTCACGGAGGTGATTCCCGCGGTTCAACTATGGGCGGCAAATCTGGACCGGACCGAACCAAACCACTAACAACATCTGTGCGAGGCTCTCAGGGTCACGTGGGGCCATAATGCGGCCGATAAAGAGTTGCTGGAACAATGCCTGCGCGCTCGGGATCACCGCGCCCGCTCGGCGGCGGTCCATGTCTTGCGCTACGCCCACCGCCAAATCTCCAATGCCACCGCCCTCTTTCTCCAAGCGGCCAATGATCCGCATCCGCGAGTGCGACTAGAAGCCATCGTCGCCGCCTCGTGGCTGGACAACCAAGCCGGCGCGAGAATCGTGTTGGAAGCGCTTCGCCAGCCTCTAGACCGCTGGATGGGCCCGGTCACCAAAATGATTCTCGAAACCACCCTGGCCGACGACTTGGAAGCGTTGCGGGCCAACCCAAAGTTCAACGTCTCGAACAACCCCAATGCCCAAAGCTACCTCGCCGGCAATTTCAAATTTGCCCCGGCGCCAAAATCTGACGAGGAAAAGAGCTACGGCCATGCCAGCAAGCTGACTGCCGCCGAGCAAAAAATATATGACATGGGCCGGGAGATCTACTCCCGCGACGCTTACTGCACCACCTGCCATCAACCGAACGGTCTCGGCCTGCCAGGGGTCTACCCCGCGCTGATCGGAAAGGATAATCCTTGGATTTCCGGCAGCGACGAGCGGTTGATCAAAATTGTTCTGAAGGGGCTGTGGGGTCCAATGCCGCTTCATGGGCAGCTCTTTGATCCCAGCAAAGGCGTTCCCCCGATGACTGGGTTCGGGGGACTTTTGAATGACGAGGAAGTGGCCGCAGTGCTGAGCTATGTGCGCCAGTCCTTCGGCAATGACCTGCCGTTCATTAACTCAACTCAAGTGGTCAAAACGCGCGCGCAAACCGCGGCTCGTCAAGATTTCTACTTGGTCGAGGATCTGATGAGAGAGCACCCCATTCCCGGCTGGGAGCAATGGCCGAAAGCCTCGATGACGTCAAACCCGTTCGAATAATCCCGGGCTCCATTGGTCTCCCGAAATCCAGAGTGGCTTTCTTTACCTCTCAACGCTGCCTAAGGGTCCGTGCAAAAATAACTTCCGATTTTGGCGGGAGCGCGGCTTGGCCAAGTTATTTTGGCACGAACCCTAACGTCGGAAACGGCTTCGAGAGTGTCCCCGCCTTGATCACGCCGCCCTGCATTACGGCCAGAAACTTGGACCGGTCCGTCAGCACGGAGATATCTCCCAAAGGATCTCCGTTCACGACGAGCACGTCGGCGAGTTTGCCCTTTTCAAGCGTGCCAAATTCCTCGCCGCGCCCCATGATCTCCGCGCCTGTCTTCGTGGCGCACCGGATGACCTCGAGGGGTGTGAGCCCAACATCTTTAACGAAGAAGACCAACTCCCTGGCATAGTCTCCATGCGGATTCCAGCCAAATCCGTAGTCGCCGCCCATGCCGAGCCGGCCTCCCGCCCGCGAGATGCGCCGCGCGCTTTCCGCGCCGCCATCGAGTGT
>CAYONY010000266.1:0-4311 GCA_964405415.1 uncultured Fimbriimonadaceae bacterium
GTGATTTTATCGCTTGCGGTGAGTATCCTCTAGGTGATAGTCCGCTTGTCGTAGACGACAAACATTTACCCCGAATCGTTCGCGTCGACGACCAATTGGGGGGGCGGGCATACGTGTATAGGGCAAACGGGAGTGTTTCGAGCGTTAGTCGCAAACGGGCAGCTGAGGTTGCTCTGGCTATGAGCGGACTTGCACCAAATGCTGTGGTTCCTTGCCACAGGAGGTATAGATTATGGAATCTGTAAGAATCATTCGTCTGCTGTCAATTGTCGTGGCTTTGTTGCCAACGGTGGTTGCGGTCTTTGCGGTTTGCGATGTTCCCGCTGGGAATTGCAACACTAAGTGTTCAGCTATTGGGGTGACGATTCCAAACGCATATTGGTCACGGGTAGTGCCAGACACCTATTGCAGTTGGCAGTGTTGCGATATGGACCAACTGTGCCCTGGATCGAGCTGGCCGAACAATCCTGGCATCAGATTTTTCAAGAAGTCATTGCAATATGAGAATGCTGCAGGTCAAAAGTGTTACGATACTGAGCACTATGTAACGGAATATCCGAGCCCGACTGTGTGTTGTGGGATACCCGACTGAAGTCGTTTTGGTCCTTGTGGCTGTACGCCTCGTAGGAATGGCCGCATTGGGTGCTCTTCATGTGATGTCAGCGGAGTGGCGAGGCAAGCGCGGTAATCTGGGCTATGCGCCGTTTCCTCCTTTCCTTGGCCATTGTGGTAGTCGCCGCCTGCGCCTCCGCCGAGATCCGCTACGCCGTGCTCCCCATCCCCGAGAACAACCGGCTCCGGATCACGATGAAATTCGAGGCCAAAGCCGGACCGATCGAGCTCCAAATGCCCAATTGGGCCCCCGGCGCCTATATGCTCAGCACGCCGGGACGCAGCGTCCAAGACTTCAAATTCACGGATGCCGCCGGCAACCCGATTGCCAATGAAAAGACGGGCGACAATGCGTGGAAGGCAACCCTTTCGGCCAACGGAACCTACACCGCCGACTACACGGTTCCCGCCGCCTACGCAAACGGCTCGATCCACTATACGGGCCCGGCGACGTATCTCTACGTGGTCGGCCGCAAAGAGGAAAGCTGCCGGCTCTCGTTCAGCCTCAAGCCGGATTGGGGCCTCGCCGTCGGGCTCGAGCCCGCCAAGGGCTCCAGGACCGACTTCACCGCGCCGGATTACGACGTGCTGGCCGATAACCCGGTCACCCTGGGCGACTTCATCGAGCTTCGTTACGAAGTCTTGGGTAAGCCCCACATTTTGGCGGTGCGCGGGGTCAACCGCTTCCGGTTCGACCAAGCGGCTTTTCTCAAGATGTGCCGCCACGTCAGCCAGTCGCAAGCCGACTTTTTCGGCGGGCTGCCCTACAGGCGCTACGTCTGGCACCTCAACGTCACCGCCGGCCCGGGCGGCGGGGGGCTCGAGCACCTTTCCAGCACGTCGATCTCGTGTGGACCGAACGTGACCCCCGGGATCACGGAGCTTTTCGCCCACGAGTACTTCCACCTTTGGAACGTCAAGCGTATCCGTTCGAAGGCGCTCGGGCCGTTCGATTACACCCAGCTGCCCAAGACCGGCGCGCTCTATTGGCTGGAAGGCACGACCGACTACTACGCCTCGCTCCTTCCGTTTCGCTACGGATGGCATCAGGAGGACGAGTTCCTCAACGGGATCGTCTCCAACACCCGCACCGTTCGCGCGAACCCGGCCCGCCTCGAAGTATCGCCCTATGAGGCCAGCATGCGGGTCGGCGAAGCCAATAACGGCCGCGGCAACAGCAACGGCTATCGGATCAGCTACTACAACCTGGGCTGGCTCGTCGGGCTATTGCTCGATATCGAGATTCGCTCGCTCACCGAGGGCCGCCGCTCGCTCGATGATGTGATGAAAGCGCTGTGGAACCAGTGCAAGGACAACAAGCCGGGGTTTGAAGAGGACGAGATCCGCAGGCAGTGCGTCCGGTTTGGCGGGGAAGCGATGGGGCCGTTTTTCGACCGGGTGGTGATGAAGCCGGGCGAAATGCCGATCGAGGATCAGCTCGCAAAAGTTGGCTTGCGGTTGGGCGAAGAGCAAGAGACCTTCGTCGATCCCGGGTTCGAAGTGGCGCCGGTCTTCCAATCGCAATCCGTACGCGTCTCTCGGGTTCGCGGCGTCGAGGGGCTGCTGGTGGACGACGTGGTGCTGGCGATCGGCGGTACGGAGATCAAAGGCTCCGGCTTCGGCGAGCTGATGGGCGCCGCGAACCGCGCGATCGGCGCAATGAAGGTGGGCGAGGCGACGAGCGTGAAGGTCCGGCGCGAAGGGAAAGAGATGGAGTTCTCGGTGACCCCACAGACCGCGACGCGGAAGCGTTGGAAGGTCTCGGTGGACGTCGGCGCCGGCCCGGAGAAGGTGAAGCTCCGCGAAGGGCTCTATTACGCGGGCAAAAAGCGCGGTCCGGTTCAATAGGGCGCTTATCCACCCCCGCCCCTCCTTCAAAGGAGGGGAGACATTCGCCTAGTCGTTTGCCCCTCCCTCGAGGGAGGGGAATCTCCAATCTGAGAATCGAGTCGCAGCGCCCCCGAAGGCAGTCATCCACCCTAAATGCCTGGTAATTTTCCTACTGAAGCCGAATCTCGGCGTTTTGGGTAACGATCTGGGTAACGCGCGTGGCCGATGATTCCCCCAGCACTCGACGGCGCGCCTCTGAGTGATCCGTCCGACAGGGCGCAACTAGTGCCGCCGCCTTCCGCGTATGGGTTAGAGATGGGGCCCATTCGCATGGCTCGCGGAGTGTATTGGGGGCAGGCCGTGGCCTCCGTGGCTCGGCCGAATCTGCGCATCACGCTGACCTCTTACGAAGGGGGTCGAGAGTTTCCCGAACATTGCCACGAGTTTCCCGGGCTCTTTGTCCTCATCGCGGGCGACCATGAAGAGACCGATGGCCACGGCTCCACACGTCAACCCGCTTTCTCCGGCATCTGGCATGAGGCCTCGAAGTCCCACGCGACCCGTACCGGGCCACGAGGCATGATCGGTATCAACGTCAGCTTGGCCGGCTTCGGAACGGAGGTTCGGCCCAGCGCGAAGCTCCACTCCGGCCCCGACGCGGCTTATTTCGCCGCCCGTCTGTTCGCGGCTCTAGAGGGCGATGGCGGGCCCGAGGAGGTTCAAAACCGGGCGTGGGAGTTGCTTTCCATCGTCGATGGGGAGCCTTCCGAGGCGCCGAGTTGGCTGGCGCGGGTGCACGAAGAAGTCCGTTCACGCTTTCAAGAGCCCCTTCGCCTGAACGAACTGGCGGCGGAAAGCGGCGTTCACCCGGTCTACCTGGCACGGTGCTATCGGTATCGATACGGCCGGTCGGTGACGGAGCATCGCCACGAGTTGCGCCTGGGACAGGCCCTTCGCTTGATGGGCCAAGGACTGACGCTGGGCGAAGCCGCGCATCAGGCGGGATTCAGTGATCAGGCCCACTTTTGCCGGGACGTGCGTCGCCGGCTAAGGTGCCGTCCGTCCTATCTGCACCAGCTTGACCCCAAAAGTTTCATTTGTTCAATGCGGTAGAGCGGCGTCCAGGCGACACTGGAGCCAGAACGATGATCGCTCCTCTTTTGTCGCTGGTTTTAGTACCGCTATCCACCGCCACCGCCTTTGTCGACGTCACGGTTCTGCCCATGAACCGGAACGAACAGCTCGAAGGCCAAACCGTCCTTGTGGAGGACGGCGTCATTCGATCCATTGGCCCGAACGACAAGATAGCCGTTCCGCGCGGCGCGCGGCGGATCGATGGCCGCGGGAAATTTCTGCTTCCCGGTTTGGTAGATATGCATGCTCACCTCTATTCGGAACCGGAACTGACCCTCTACCTCACCAACGGAATCACCACGGTTTACAACCTCAACGGTTCTCCCGCCGACCTAAAATGGCGCGAGCGCGTACGAAAAGGCGACCTGGATGGACCGGATATCGTCACCTGCGCGCCGACCATTTTCCGGTGCGACACCGCCGACGAGGCGCGGACGAAGGTCTCCGAATACGCCAAGCAGGGCTACGACGCGATCAAAATCTATAACGGCGTCAAGAAGGAGGCCTTTCCCGCACTGATTGCCGAAGCGAGACGCCACGGGATGCTCACCGTTGGCCACATTCCCCGTGAAGTCGGCCTGGAGGGCGTTCTCGAAGCGAAAATGACGATCGCCCATGCCGAGGAGTACCTGTACACCTTCTTGCGTGAGGCGGATGAAGCCAAAGTGCAGCGCGCGGCGGAAATGACGGTCAAAGCCAAGGTGCCGGTTATTCCCACCCTCTCGACGTTTTCCC
>CAYONY010000267.1:0-4264 GCA_964405415.1 uncultured Fimbriimonadaceae bacterium
TGGCGGCCGTGCGCTGCGGCTATCAGACCGCCCTGATGGCCCCAACCGAGATCTTGGCCGAGCAGCATTTTGTAAGTCTGCGCCGGCTCTTTGATCCGATCGGAATTGAAGTTGAACTTTTGGTCGGGAAACTTACCGCAACCCAAAAGGCCAAAGCGGCTCAGAAAACGCGCGAAGGATTTGTTCAAATTGCGATCGGCACCCATGCCCTCATCCAAGAAGGAGTTCAATTTCAATCGCTCGGACTTGTCGTGATCGACGAGCAGCACCGGTTCGGCGTGCTCCAGCGTGCAGCTTTGAGAGGGAAAGGCCTGGGAAACCCGGACGTATTGGTGATGACCGCGACTCCGATTCCGCGGACGCTGACCATGACCCTATACGGCGATCTCGATCTTTCGATCCTGGATGAGATGCCCCCAGGGCGAAAACCGGTCAAAACCCACTTCAAAGCGCCTTCCGATCGGGCCAACGTCTATCAAGGTCTTCGGAAACTGATCGAGCAGGGGCGCCAAGCGTATGTGGTTTGCCCCCTGGTCGCCGAAAGCGAAAAGATGCAGGCTTTGGCGGCCGAAGACCTCCATTACCGATTGACCACCCAGATCCTTCCGGACCTGAAAAGCGGTCTGCTCCACGGACAGATGAAGCCCCGGGAGAAAGAAGCGGTGATGGAGGCGTTCCGCCAAGGCGAACTGGACATTCTGGTGAGTACGACCGTGATCGAGGTTGGCGTCGACGTGCCGAACGCCACCGCGATGGTGATCGAAGATGCCAACCGTTTCGGGCTTTCCCAGCTTCATCAGCTTCGGGGCCGCGTCGGCCGCGGCGGAAATCAGAGCTTTTGCGTGATGATCGGAGACGCCACCACCGACGAAGCGCGCGCCCGGATGAACATCATGGTGGAGACCACCGATGGGTTCAAGATCGCCGAGGAAGACCTTCGCATTCGCGGACCGGGCGAGCTGATGGGCACCAAACAGGCGGGCGTGATCGACCTTCATTTAGCCGATCTGATCCAGGATTCCCGACTCTTGGAGGTCGCCCGCGAAGCCGCGTTGGGCCTGATCGAACAGGATCCCGGCTTGCAGCGAACCGAGCACCGGCTGATTCTGGAGAAGGCTAAGGAGAAATGGTCGGACGATGTGGCGATCGCGGTTTCCTAGCCCCTCCTGCATTGAAGGGGAGGTTCGAATGCCCCCCCTTGAGGGAGGGGATTGGGTGGGTGAACGCCGGTTTCGTGTTTCGGATTGCGGATTGGCCTCGAGGCATCCTCCCCCTCCCCATCCCTCAAGAGAGGGGGTCTTTCGTCCCTTTTTCTTTCGTTCGCGGCAACCCTTGGCTCCGGTTTCGATGTATAGGTTCATCAAGGGGCGAGGCGCCCGATCGGAGGGAAGCAATGAAGGCATTCGTATTGGTGGCGGCCGCGGTTGGGTTGAGCGGCTGCAAGATCGCGCACATGTTTGAAGACCAAGGACCGCAAATCCAGGGCTCCGGAAAGGTGAAGTCGGAAACTCGGAAGGTCGGCAATTTCACCCATGTTGTGAGTGGCGGTTCCGCCAACTGCAGAATCACCGTTGGGCCCGCCGCCAGCGTCGAGGTCAAAGCGGACGACAACATTCTTCCGCTCGTCGAGACGAAGGTAGAGAAAGGGGCGCTTATCGTCGAAACCAAAGGCAGCTATTCCACCAAGTCCGGGATTACCGTCACGATCACCGTCCCAAACCTCGAGTCCTACAAGTGTCGCGGCGCGGGGAATGCGTCGATCGACGGGCTCAAGGGGAAGGCGTTTGAGGCGGAAATCTCGGGCGCGGGCGGCATCCATGCCTCCGGCCAAACCGACCGCCTGACCCTTTCGATCCGCGGTTCGGGCGAGATGAACTTTCTCGGCGTGAAGGCCAGGGATGCGGCGGCGACGATCTCCGGTTCGGGCGACATTCAGCTCTTTGTGATGGGCACGCTCGATGCCGCGATCCGCGGCAGCGGCAACATCAACTATGCCGGCAAGCCGGACAAGGTGAACAAGAGCGTCTCCGGTTCCGGCGAAATCGACGAGAAATAACCTTCCCTCAAGCCCGGCGGAGCGCGCGCCCCGCTGGGCTCAGCGCACCGCCGGCTCGGGAGAACTAGGGGTTTCGGTCTCGATCGGCAGACCAAGCTCTCGGTATTCGTAGAAGCCACCCGGAACATTGGCGACGTCGTAACCTTGACTCCGCAAAAGGCTTGCCCCGATGGCCGAGCGGGTGCCGCCTCCGCAGAGCACAAACAGGGTTTCGTCCTTGGGGATACTTACCGCCCTTTGAGGAAGGTAGCCCAGCGTCGCGTGGACCGCGCCCGGCGCATGGCCAGACGTCCACTCGCCGAGGCCGCGCACATCGACCAGTCGACCTTCGCCCGCTTGAACCCGCCGGTAGGCCTCGGCCATCCCGAGCTGGGGAAGTACGGGCAACTGGCCGTGGACGATTTCGTATTGCCGCAACGCCTCGCGGCCAAGCCATCCAGACACGTCGTCGAGCCCGATGAGCTGAAGATCGCGTACCGCCGCCTCCGCCGTTTCCGCATCCGGAGCGATCAGCACGATCGGCTTGTCGTAGGGAACGAGCCATCCGGCCCAGTTGACGAACGCGCGGTCGAACGGAATGTTGAGCGTTCCGACGATCGAACCGGTCGCATATTCGCCGTAGGGGCGGAGGTCCACCACGGTTGCGCCGTCCGACATGACGCGATGGATGGCGTCGCCGGCAAGCCGCACGGGTGGGCGTAGGCCCGCCAAGAGCGGCGGTCCGATCTTGTTGAGCCGTTTCATTTCCTTGAAGTACACCGGCGGCTCCGGCTGGCCGGAAAGCACTTCTTCAACAAACGCGTCCTCACCGGCCACCGCAAACGCCCAGTTCGAACTCGACTCGTAAGCGAGGGTGGAAACCGGCGTCCCGCCCAGGGCTTTTCCGCAAGCCGAACCGGCGCCGTGGGCGGGCCACAGCATGAGCGAGCCGGGCCGCTTTTTGAACTCGGAGAGGCTGCGGAAGAGGGTGCGGGCGCCCTTTTCCATGGTTCCTTTGAAGTTGGCGGCTCGCTCCAAAAGGTCCGGACGGCCGACGTCGCCGACAAAAACGAAATCCCCCGTAAACGCTCCCATCGGTTCGGGAGAAGCGTTCTCATCGGTCAGCACAAAGCTGACGTGCTCGGGCGTATGCCCAGGCGTGTGGACCACGTCGAGCCGAAGTCCGCCGGCGCGGATCGCATCGCCATGTTGGATCAGCCGGATGTTCGCCTCGTCGGCGAAGGCGTACTTCCAATCGGCGTCGCCCTCGTCGGAAAGATAGAGGGTGGCCCCGGTTCGCTGCGCTAATTCGCGCGAACCGGAAAGGTAGTCGGCATGGATGTGGGTCTCGGTGACCGCCACAATGCGCACGCTCTCTTCCGCCGCGGCCTGCAGGTACGGCTCCGCGTGCCGGTTCGGGTCGATCACGATCGCCTCACCCCGCGCGCCGATGAGGAAGCTGGCCTGAGCCAGGCTCTCATTGTAGAAACGGCGAAAGATCATCTTGCCTCGACGCCCAGCGGGGCGGCCCCTCCGGCCCTGGGCCGATTCCACGGCATGAGCGCATAGAGCGCCGCCATGCCGCAGAAGTTGGTGAGTCCGGCAAACGTCAGTCCGGCCCCGATGAACATCGCCAAGTAAACCCAACCGGGATCGGCCAGGACCGCAAGAAGGGTTCCGGACAGGACGATGAGCCCAGCGGTCAACCGAACTTGGCGCTCAATCGACCAGCGTGTCTTCCGCGAGCACACCGTGGGGCGGCCTTCCGCCGACCACGCATCGATCCCGCCTTCGAGCACCACCGCGTTCGGCCGGGCTTGACGGATCAATTCGCACGTCACGCTGGCGCGATTGCCGCTTTGGCAGATCAGCACGACCGGCGTATCGCCGGGAATATCGCCCAGCCGAGCTTCGGCTTCCTCCATCGGGATATTCACCGCTTCCGGCACGTGGCCGGCGGCAAATTCGCCGGGGGACCGGACGTCCACAAGTAGGGGGTGGGCGCCGGAGGATTTCAGGTTGTTCAGTTCTTGAGTCGTCATTGGGGTTTCTTTGATTCCGAGGAGATCTCGGGGCTCTGAAAGGGAAGAGCCACGCGTCCTCAACAAGGATTCAGGAATTTCTTCGACGCCAAGTCACGCAACTCAGCCGCAGACCGAGCCATCCAAATACGTCCGCACTTTCTCCCGAGCTCGGTGAAGGCGGGTTTTGACGTTTGCCTCCGAGATC
>CAYONY010000268.1:0-4234 GCA_964405415.1 uncultured Fimbriimonadaceae bacterium
GGCGGACCAACGGTCCGCCCGGCCCCGCCACTACATATTGACGAACTAAGAGCCGGAACCGACCTCGACTTCTTCCCCACGGCCGACGACCACGTTTTCAAAGGTCTGCGAACCCATCACGCCTTCGTTCGGATTGAGGGCCTCGGCCACGATCCGGTAGGTTCCCGGCGGGAGCGCCCAGATTCGAAACGACCCATCTTCGCGGGCGAACGCATCGTTGATTTGCGTCCCCGGAGCCCGAGCCTCGCCCGAAACATACTCGGCGCGAACGCGGATCGCTGACTCGAAGCCGCCAAATCCGACTCGGCCGAAAACGCATCCCGACTCATGGCGCAGCGCCGGCAGGATCGACGGGACCAGGCCGTATTGTCCGGGCCCGAATTTGCGAAGCGAGCGAAAGACGTTGAAATCCAAAAGCACCTGGTTCTCGAGTCCGGCGTGCATATCGAATGCGAAATCGACGACGATGCCTTCAACCTGTTCGCGAGAGAGCGCCACGCGGTGGGTGCCGTCGGCATCCTCCACCCGGACTTCGGAAAGCCGTAGCCGCAATTGCGTGTAGGCGCCCGGAGAGACCGGCGACGCCGCGACCAACACCGGATCGTCGACGTGGTCCAGCAGATCGATGGTCCCTTCCGACTTCACAAGTCGAACCCAATAGCCGCCTAGATTGGCTTCAATCGAAGCGATGTCGATCTCCACACTGGAGATGGTGGGGTCGGGCAGGGCGTCGACGATGTAGATCCCCAGGTCGCCGGCTTCCAATCCGGCGACCCCGCCTCCACCGCCACCGCAGCTCACTGCGCCGGTCAGGGCCGCCCCGGCGGCCAACGCCAAAACCCAAGATTTCAAATGTCGCATCAGAGAACTTCCCGCCGCCACTTTGTCTCATTGTCCATTGAAATCCGCCGGATCGCGCCAAAACCCGGCAATCCTTCCAGACGGGGCTTTTTGCAAGGACGAACGTCCCCTTCTGCGAAGACGAGGGGAGGATCTGAGCACCCTTTGACTCAACCCCTTTACGATTGAAGGCGTAAACCTTATTGAATTGGATGACAAGGTTCCAACGAAAGCCATTTGAACCGAGATGCGAGGCGTTACCGGGGTTTGGCGATTCGTCGAAAAATTGGAGAGAGGGGGCACTTTTGATGCCGCCTAGGACGTTTCTCCTATGGATTTGCTTCGAGGAGGGAGCGGCCCGAACGAAAGTCCTGAGCGGGACGGTCCGTTCGATACTGCCCAGTTATGATTTCTGAATTGAACACCGCTGCCGTGTTGGCCGAAGTGCCACCGTCTTCCTCGGCGCTCCCGTTTGTGGACCTGCTGACCGCCAAACCCGAACCGGCGGCCTTGCAATTGGTCCCGGCGGACTACGCGATCCGACATCAAGTGCTCCCCCTCTACCTCGAACGGGGCACCCTCGTTGCCGCCATCGGAAGCGAAGCGTCGCTGCCCGCCATCGACGGCCTTGGCGTTCTGATCGACATGCCGGCGCGCGCCGTGCTTGGTGATCCGTCTCTGATCCAGACCCAAATCGAAGAGCGCTTCATCGAGAAGATGCTCGCCGGCATTCCCGGCGCCGAGGATGGGGACGCGACGGAAATCGATGAAAACGCCGATCTGGCCGACCTTCAGCAAATGGCGAGCGATGCCGCGGTCGTCCAAATGATGAACCTCATTTTTTCGCAGGCCGTTCGCGAAGGAGCGAGCGACATCCACATCGAGCCTTACGAGCGCGAGGTTCGCGTCCGGTACCGCCTGGACGGCATCATGCACGAGCGGGCCAAGCCGCCCAAGCGAATGCATGCCGCCCTCGTCTCGCGCATCAAGATCCTCGGCCAAATGAACATCGCCGAGCGGCGGCTTCCCCAAGACGGGCGAATCAAGCTTCAGATCGCCGGGCGCGCAGTGGACGTTCGTGTGGCGATCGTGCCCACGATGTACGGCGAGCGCGCGGTGATGCGCATCCTCGACAAGAGCAATGCCTTGCGCGGCCTCGATGCGGTCGGAATGGCGCCGGACGTCCTCCACAGCTTCCAGCAGCTCATCAAGCAGCCGCACGGCATGATCCTTTCCACCGGACCCACCGGCAGCGGCAAGTCGACCACTCTTTACGGCGCGCTGCTCGAAGTGAACTCGCCAAAAACCAACATCCTCACAATCGAAGACCCGATCGAATATCAGCTCTTTGGCGTCGGCCAAATCCAAGTGCGGCCCCACATCGGCCTTAGCTTCGCCAACGGGCTGAGGAGCCTGGTCCGCCAGGACCCGGACATCTTGATGGTGGGCGAAATCCGCGATGAGGAAACCGCGGAGATTGCGATCCACGCGGCGCTCACGGGTCATATGGTGCTCTCGACGCTGCACACGAACGATGCGCCGGGCGCAATCACCCGATTGCTCGACATGGGGGTTGAGCCGTTTTTGGCGGCCAGCTCGATTATCGCGGTGCTGGGCCAGCGGCTCCTTCGGCGGAACTGCGCGAACTGCGCCAAACCGACGGTCGAGTCGGAAACGATGCTGAAGGCGCTCAGCATCACCCCGAACGATCTGCGCGGCCGCACGCTGATGCGGGGGCAGGGCTGCGAAAAGTGTTTAGGTACGGGTTTCAAGGGGAGAACCGGCATCTTTGAACTGCTCGTCATCGACGAAGCGGTGCGACGCATGACGACCGAGCGGGCTTCGGCCAGCTCAATCAAACGCTACGCGACGGACAACCTCGGCATGCGAACGCTGCTTGAGGACGGCCGTCGCTCGGTTCTGGAAGGCAAAACGACCCCGGAAGAGGTCTTGCGCGTCTGCCAGAGCGACATCGAAGAAGGGACGGAGGCTTCGGCCTCGCTGTAGGCGATCCGCCGGGTTCACGGATCGCCTTGGGGTGTCCGTGGCGAACCTGGCGCTAGATCTATCAATGCAAACACGAATGGATTCGAAACGAGGGGGGTCGGGATGGCCGGAAGCGGGCACCGCGCCCTAGTCGTCGACTGGTCGCCCAAACGCGTTCGGGTCTACGACCCGTTGACGGGACGCATTGCCGAAGGCGCGAAGCTTTCGGACGCCCTTGCCGAAGGGAGCCGCGGGCGCCGCGCCGTCTTTGCCGTCAATGCCCGAAGCGCGTTTGCCCGTCGGCTTATCGTTCCCAAAACGGGCCGCGCCGAGGTTGAAAAAATCGTCGCCCTTCAGGCCGCCAGTCTTTTCCCCATCGCCACCGGCGAATGCGTCCTGGGTTTCCGATTGGGAGGCGATGCGACGGAAGGAGGCCGGATCGCCGCCGTCGGGGCGGTCAAGACCGAGTCGCTCCGCCAACTTTATGGCGAAGCCAACGCTTCCGGCCTTCGTGTGCATGCCGTACTTCCCCTGGCGTTCGGCGCTTGGCTCGCCGCCAAAGAGCGGGGACTTTCGAATGCGATTTCCGTCGAGGCGAGCGGCGACACCGTCGCCCTCGACCTCATTGTCGAAGGCGAACTGGCTTACAGCCGTTCGATTCCCACCCCGGCCACATCAGATGCCTTGCTCGACGAGATCGAGCGAACCTTCAAGATGGCCGGAACGCCGGCCGTGCCCACCCTTTCCACCGGCGTCGACGGTTTGCGTGCCGAAATCGCCAGCCCCAAAGACCCTCTGGCGGCGCTGGCCGATGTCGCCGCGATCGATCGGCATTTGTTCTCAATGGAGCTTCCGGAAGCCGTGGCAACGGAACGGGCGGATGCCGAAAAATCCAAAGCCGTGCGCGCCCTGGCCGCCGCGATTGCCGCCGTAGCCCTTGGCGCCTACGCCTATTCGACGCGGATTCCGCCCAAATCCGGCCCCTCGGCGGGAACCTCGGCGGCGGTCCGTCGTGCCCATGCCCGAGAATCGGAAGCCAAAGCCCAATTAGCCCGGCTCGACCAATCGCGCCGCATCCTCGAGGTGGCGTTCCATCCGGGCCAAACGATCTCCGATGTCCTCAATGTGCTTTCTCATGCCGCTTCGGCGGATTCGTGGTTCACCAATCTCACGATCGCCCGCGGCGCGCCGATCTCACTGAGCGGATTGGCGCTCACCGATGCGGACGTCGCCAAGCTCTCCGAGCGCGTCGCCAAGGACCCACGGTTTGAAGCGATGAAAGTGGTTTCCGCCAGCAAGACCCTCATCGGCAAGCGGCCGGTGACCCAATTCATGGTGCTCGGCAAGCTCCGCGGCTTTTTGGCGTTCGACCGACCCTCACGGGGGAAGCGCAAATGATCCGGCGAAC
>CAYONY010000269.1:0-4211 GCA_964405415.1 uncultured Fimbriimonadaceae bacterium
TCTTAAGGCCAATGGCGTCGACGTTCAAGGCGAAAGTCCGATCACTTCGCTGGGCCGTCAGAACTCGATCCAATGCCTTTCGTATGAGCAAAAGGTCGCCACGGCTCGCGAAGCCGCCTCCGGTATGGCCACCGGCCGTCGCCAATACGAACCCATTCTGATCCGCAAGCGCATCGACAAGTCGAGCCCGCTGCTGGCTAAGTCGCTGGTCAACAACGAAGTGATCGACGCGGTGTTTCGGTTCTATCGGCCGGGGGCCGATGGGACGACCCAGCACTTTTTCACGGTCGAGTTCAAAGGCGGACGAATCAGTTCGCAACGGCTCTTCATTCTGGATACCCTCACTCCGGCCACGTCGCAGATGCCTCCTCTGGAAGAGGTGTCGTTCGTCTTCCCGTCCATCAAGTATCGCTATGAACTGACGGGCGCTGAGTTTGAGGATCGCGCCGGCGTCAACCGCGTCGGGACTCTCGTGCCTCTGCGCACGCCGCCTCCCTTGCTGCTGTTCTTGGCCCCAGAAGTCGCCGGCATCTTCTAGTGCCGCGCGGAGCCCCCGATCGTCAACGAACGATGGGGCGAGCGGGGGCTTTTGCATTCTCTGGACGTATAGTACGGATATGTCCCGTCCGCGCACCGACCGCATTTTCGGCCTTGAAACCGAATTTGGGTGCCTCGTTGCGGATGAAAACCTGGGCAGTTCCGAAGGCGTTGTTGAGGCCCTCAAAGACTACGTCTTTTATGAACTCAAGCTCGGCGCGATCGACCTTCATTCGCGGGACGACGTCTTTGAGCCGGCTCAATGCGGAGGGTTCCTCACCAATGGCGCCCGCTTTTACATCGACGCCGTCGGCTCGCACTTGGAGTACGCCACCGCCGAATGCCGCTCGCTGAAGGACCTCGTCGCCAACGACCGCGCCGGACAGCGCATTATCGTGCGCGCGATCAACGAGCTGGGCTTGGACGACGCGGTGAGTGTCTACAACAACAGCGTCGACCACTTTGGCGGCCACACCTTCGGCTGTCACGAAAACTATTTGGTCCAGAGCGACGGCGATCTGCTCAATGAAGCGGTGAACCAGCTCTATCCGTTCTTAGTGACCCGCCAGATCTTCTCGGGCGTGGGTCGCGTCGGCGGCCATGTCTTGACCACGGCCGGCATGCGGCCCACCTACCAAGATGTCATGGACAATCCGGTGGACTACATTTGGGTCAGCCAGGTCTATGGCGTCATTCCCGATGTCGGGGTCGATTTTCAGCTCAGCCAGCGGGCCGATCATATTCTCAAAACAATTGCCAGCCGAGTGCGCTTTAACCGAGCGATCATCAACCCAAAGTGGGAGCACTTTTACAGCCACGACGGGATGACCCGGCTGCATCTGCTTTTCGGCGAGGCGAACCAAAACGAGTTTGCGTATGCGCTGAAGGTCGGGACGACCGCCCTCGTGCTGCGCCTGTTGGAAGACCGGCTCGTGCCCGCGGAGATGACGCTCTCCCAGCCGATCGTCGCGCTCCGAGAAGTCAGTCGGGATGAGAGCTTCCGGTGGATCGTGAAGTTGATCGACGGCCAGACGCTTGGGGCGATCGATCTCCAGCGGGCCTATCTCCGATTGGCCCAGGAATATCGGGGTGAAAGCGAGCAGACGGATTGGGTTCTCCGCGAATGGGAAGCCATCCTCGATGGCCTGGAGCGGGACCCGATGGCGTTGGGTGACCGCATCGACTGGGTGGCCAAACGCCGCATCGTGGAGGAATATATCGCCGCCGAGGGGCTCGATTGGCGCGACGAGTCGCTGCATTCCATCGATCTTGAATATCACAACATCGATCCCGCCAAGAGTCTTTTCCACGCGCTTCAAGAAATGGGGCAGACGCGCCGGATGCTGGATGAGGTGGACATCGTGGACGCCATGACGGAGCCACCCCGCAACACGCGGGCCTTGGGCCGGTCGAAGTTGGTTCATGATGTCCTCCGACGCAAGGGTCCCCGGTTTTACGTGTTCGATTGGAACGGGGTGGCGATGGATCGGCATCGCTATGTGGAAATGCCGGATCCGTTTGAGACGTATGCCGAGGCTTAGGTAGCATCCCTTCCGAGGCCCCAACCATGCTCCCTACGCTCATTCTGGCCTGGAACCTTATGCAACCCGAGTTCGACATGCCCTACGGGCCGAAAACGCCCATTCAACCGTTGCCCTTGACCTCGGTAAAGCTCGCCGACGCCTTCTGGGCGCCGCGGATGGAGACGAATCGCCGCGTCACGATCTGGCATGAGATCGCCGAATGTGAAAAAACCAACCGGGTCGCCAATTTCGAGGCCGCGGTCGGCAAAGGCAAGCGCGAGCCGGGCTATATCTTCAACGATTCCGATGTGTACAAGGTCATCGAAGCCGCGGGCTATATCTTGGCGAACGGGCGCGACGCCAAGCTCGAAGCCAAGATCGACGCTTGGATCGACCTAATCGAAAAGGCCCAGGAGCCGGATGGCTACCTCTGCACCCAAGTTTCCGCGAGCCGCTTTACCGATCGGCCCCAGAAAAAGTGGGACCGCCAGATGCACGAGCACGAGACGTACAACCTCGGCCATATGTTTGAGGGGGCGGTGGCCTATTGGGAAGCCACCGGCAAACGCAAGCTGCTCGACGTTAGCCGCAAAGCCGCCGACCTCTTAATCACCGTTTTCAACGACCAAGGCATTCGCCAGCCCCCCGGCCATCAAGAGGTTGAGATCGGGTTGGTTCGCCTTTATCAGGCCACCGGCGAGCGCAAGTACCTCGATCAGGCCAAGTGGTTCCTGGACGTTCGCGGCATGCGCGGCCAGGACAACTGGGGCGAATACAACCAAGATCATGCCCCGGTGCTCGAACAAGACCACGCGGTAGGCCATTCGGTACGCGCGGCCTACATGTACGCCGGGATGGTCGATGTGGGCAGCCAGGTGGGCGACGCACGCTATGTGGAGGCTTCAAAACGGCTGTGGAACGATGTGGTTCGCTCCAAGACCTACTTGACCGGCGGCATCGGCTCGTCCGGATCGAATGAGGGCTTTTCGGGCGAATACAACCTTCCGAACCTGAATGGCTACGCCGAAACCTGCGCCACGATCGCTAACGTGTTCTGGAACCAACGGCTCTTTATGGCGACCGGCGAAGGGAAGTTCGTCGACGTGCTTGAGCGCGGACTTTACAACGCGTTTCTCAGCGGCTACGGGCTCGATGGCAAGTGCTTTTTCTATCCCAATCCGCTCCAGTCGATCAGCGGGGAGAAGCGTCCGGGCTGGTTCGGGTGCGCGTGTTGCCCGCCCAACGTGGCCCGATTGATCGCGACGCTGCCGTGGTACTTCTATGCTCAGGATGAAAAGGGGCTCTTCGTGAACCTCTATGGGGACAGCTCGGCGACCGCGAAGGTTGGCGCTGCCACCGTCCACCTAACGCAAGCCACCCGTTTCCCATGGGAAGGCGCCGTCCGGATCAAAATCGAAACCGACCGCGAAGCTGGGTTTGCCCTTAGGCTGCGCATCCCGGGTTGGGCGCGGGGCGAAGTTTGGCCGGGCGACCTCTACACGTCGACCGCCGCCAAGGGGCTCCAGGTTCGCGTAAACGGCAAATCCGCCGGCTCGAAGTTGGCCAATGGCTACGTCACGTTAGATCGCAAGTGGAAGACCGGCGACTTCGTCGAATTGGTCCTGCCGATGGACGCGCTCTGGATCCGCAGCCATCCGAAAGTGGACGATAACGTGGGTCGAGCGGCGGTCCAGCGGGGCCCGATCGTGTATTGCGCGGAGTTCGCCGATCAGGCCGATCGCACGGTGCTCGATCAGGTCGTCGATGGCAAAAGCAAACTCCGACCCGCGTGGCGAGACGAGCTCGGCGGTCTGGAGGTTCTCACCACCTCCAGCCGGACCGCCGCACGCCAGGAGGACGGCCAGATCGTGGCCGGTAGCGCCGCCGATCTGACTTTGATTCCCTATTACGCCTGGGCCCACCGAGGACAGGGGCAGATGGCGGTTTGGCTGGCTACGGATCCGAAGGCGGCGTGGCCGGCCCCGGCCAAGACGATCGCCCTTACCAGCAAAGTCACCACGTCGGGAGGCCAGCGCGAGCCGGCGATGACCGATCAATTGGAGCCCAAGTCGAGCAACGACCACGGGGTGCCGTTTTTCCATTGGTGGCCGAAAAAGGGCACGTCAGAGTGGATTCAGTACGACCTCGCCG
>CAYONY010000270.1:0-4168 GCA_964405415.1 uncultured Fimbriimonadaceae bacterium
AGCACGCAGAAAAACCGGTACCCTGGAGAGGAGCGTTCGGGTTTATCCCGGCTCGAAACGAACCGCTAAACAACCGGGGGCCGGCTCTGCGGCCCAAGAGGAGGTTCTTAACGTGAAAACTGCCAGTACGGTCGGCCTCACCGCCGCCCTCGTCGTCATCGCCGGCGCCACCCTGCATCAGACGGTCGCGCCCGGCAAGATCAATCCCGGCGCCCCCACGCCCCAAGCGCCCACCGCGGCGGCGACTCCGCTGCACGCCCAGCCCTGGAAGATGCCGTGGGGCTCGTTCGATTCCACCGTCGTCTCTTGCGAGATTCCGCGTCCGCACAAAGCGGTTGCCCTCGACGATTGGATCGCCCGCGTGAATTCGCCGATCACCCGCATCGAGGTTTGGGGCTCGACCCAAAACCCGGAGCAGTGGAAGCGCAAGTTCTGGATCGCGGTGCGCAAGCACAACCCGGCGACGAACAAGCCGGATATGGCCGCGCCGGTGCTCTGGAGCCAGTGCGTGACGCCGGCGGCCGCCGAGCCGGTGGGTGTCGATTGCCGCCAGACCCGGGTTTACAAGCTCACCTTCAAGTTCCCGCAGCCGTACTTTTATCAGAAGCAGGGCCAGCACTATTGGCTCCAGGTTTCAGAAGCCGACAAGGAGAGCATCAAGGTCGACCAGACGAACTTTATGTGGAGCGCGAGCAAGCCGATCCGGTTCGCTCCCGCCTGTCAGCAGGCCGTGACGGGAGCCTTCCGTCAGCCGTTGATCGATCCCTGCCCCCCCGGCGGACCGGTCGATCTGGCATTCGTCCTCTGGCGCGTCTGATTCTTACCCTTCCCGTCGAAGCCCCGCCGCGAAATTCGTGGTGGGGCTTTTTGCGTTTTGCTCAACCCAGAAGCGCCGTTGCGGAGGCGGCATTTGCCGGTCCAAAGAAGTCAGAGCCAGCCGAGCCGTTCCCGCCATTCGTCGACCCAGGTTGCGGGGCGGGAGATGACGATGGTGGCGGGCTCGACGGCCTTGCGTTCGTCGTGTTGCTGCTTGTACCAAAACATGACCGTGACTTCTTCGGAACCCTTTTGATAGTCGTACCCTCGTATGTGCCCGGGGTAGGTCCGCGTCCAACCGGTCTCGCGACACAAATACGGCTTCCAATCCTCTTCGCCGGTCCAGCCCGTAGTTCCCCCGAAATAGCGGTTCGCCTCCCGGAGAACGTCCTCGATTTCGCGATCCGGTTCGTAATGGGCGATGGTGTATCGAGGTCCGCTGGAGGCGCTCGAGATTCCCACCGAAACCGGACGCAGCCCGGCCAAAAACGGGTACCCCTCGTCTCGCGGCCAACGGAGCGCGGCCACAAAGCCGAGGACCGTCAGAAAGAGGCCGGCGACCCCAAAGAGAAGCAACTTAACTGCTTTTCGAACCCGCAAAGCCATGGCGGTGGACCTTTCGCCCATTATGCTACCGGAACCCTCATCGACTCCGAACGATTCGACGGCATTCGAAGCAAATTGTCGTACCGAACCGGGACGACGGGCGGACCGTCCAATCGGAGAGAGGCGCCCCATGACGACTTATCTTTGCGTGCTTGCCTTGGCTCAGATTCCGGTGACGATCCGTCCGTCCATGGCCATTCCGACGGGCCAATCCCAGTTTTCGTTCCAGCTCAAGCGGGGCGGGCCGGGAACCGGAACCGTTCTCACGGTTCCCATGCGAATGCCGCGAGGGGTTCTCCGATTGACTTTGACCGGGCACGGGCTCGATGGCCAGGGCATGCGGGTGGCGATGCCTCCCGTCACCGTTTCCTTATCGGAGCCGACTGCCCGGCCACGACAACAATTGGAGGTGAGCGAGTCGGGAAAGGCGCTCCTGTTTGAACTGGGCGCCACAGAGGGGAGCGGAACGTTTGGCGATGTGTTTCGCCCCGATGGCCCCGCGCGCTGGGATTCGACCAAGCTCGTGATTTTTCTCCCGAGTAAGGCGACGGCCGATTTCACCGGGTCGGTCAAGCTCGAGGGTCCCCTTCCCTACCGCTCGCTCTTCCATCAGCTGCTTAGGGCCGGTTCGGCCTCGGGCGAAGCCACCCTGCTCAAAGGCAAGACATACGCAGCTTATTTCACCGCGATTGGCGTGATCCAATCCCCATCTGGTTTTGCCAGCTACCCATTCCTCGACCTGTCGATGAAAATCAACCCGAAGGGCGCTTTGGCGGCGAGCACGATGTCGATATCCAAACCGACCACCCTCCGGATCATGGCCTCGCTCGCCGTGGCGGCGGGAAGCCGGGCCAAGATCTCGGTCACCGCGGCCGCCAAGAGTAAGCCTGGGGCGAGTACAACGGGCCACCTTCAGATTCGCGAATACGAGGACGCGCTGGGCGTCACCTGGCAGAATCCGACCTTGATTCCCAAATAGGGCGCTGGCGCCGACGGGTCGGCGCCAACTCCCCAAGCTATTGCCGAATCATCATTCCATCGAAGAGCTTGCTCCATCCCTTGCCCGAGTTCATCTCCAGGCGATAGAGCATCTGGTTCGCGCCCCGGGGGGTATTCGTCGCCCGGAAGGCGTGCCGGCCCGGCATTCCCGGCATCGGCACCGCCTTGCTCACCAACACCAGCACGCCGCCCTTGAGTGTGCCTCGCAGCTCGAGAACGCCAGGGGCCATGCTGTCGAACCAATAGGCCACGTACTGCTTTTTGGCGGGATCGTAGGTGGTCAGTTGAAGGCCCTTCATCGGGATGCCACCCATATCCGCATCGAATCGGGATTCGATGTACATCCCGTTCATCGCATCCGCCGAATCGATCTTGGCCTTCATCGGCGACGTCTTCGTTGAGCCCGGCTCGTACATCTTGAGATCGCCCGTCCAGTCGCCCTTGGTGAACGCAATGGCCTTAAGCTCCTTGGGCGGAACCGGAGCCGGTGGGGCTTGGCGCGTGAAGCCCGGCGCAGTCAAGATCGCGAGAGCGGCGAAAGAAGTCAGCAAAGTTTTCATCGAATGGTTTCCTCCCCAGGGGCCTGCTTAGAGCGAGCCGCCATTTCGGTAGACATAACTATACACGAAGTCGTTGAAAAATGGAAGAAAGTTGGATGAGATCTTCAGGGCTTCGTGAAATGCGGCGGGACGAGGGCGAATAGGCCCGGAGCGAGCCGCTCCGGACGCAAGCGGACGAGCCGTCCGCGCTCCATATCGGCCGCCTGGGCAAATTAAGGAACCGGGCCCAGATTCTGCTTGATGAACCAAACCTCGCCTTTGAGCGGGTCGATCTTCTTCGCACATAGCTCGAGCCGAATTCTGGGGCCGGACAAAACGCCCTTTGAATTTCGAATGGAGAGGTGAGGCTGTTCGACGTCGCTCCACACTTCAAAAACGCCGGGGTTCTTTCCCGTCCCATTGCAAAGGGCAAAGCGGATGTATTTCGGATCGCGCAAGTTCACTCGCGCCACGCGGTGGCTCGTATCCCTCTCCAGATAGCCCTCCTTGAATTCGGATTCGACCGGATTGCGGACGTACATCTGGAGGCCGGTCTGGGAGTCGTTCAGCTCAAAGCCGTAGCGTTGGAAAAAAGGAACCGCCCAAAGAAAGCCAAGCGCGGCCAACACGCCGACACCGAATCCAATTTTCAGCTTCGATCTGCGTGTCAAACGTGAGTTCTCCTGCTCAGGGCTCGACAAGAGGCAGCAATGTGACAGGCAACCCCTTGAAATCTCGAAATCCGCGATCGAAGGTCGCGACTCCCATTCCGCTTGCCATCGCAAATGCAGCGAGATAGGCGTCGGTCCAGAGGTCTCTTCGGTAGGTTCGGGCCGAAGCGAGGGAGAGTAAGGATTGTTCCAAGCCGGCCGGCTCTTCAAAGGCCAGCGCAATTCGAGGATCTTGAGTCAGCGCACGCCATATTGCAGTTGACTCTCGGGGCGTCAAGACGGACCGCCCCATCGCAGTCTTGTTTCCCAGGAGTCGAAGCAATCCGAGTTGGGCGACTCGACAAACCACGGCATCCGCGTCATTCAGAGTGTTGAACCAAGCCTTGGCCGGTTCGTGAAACTCATGGTCTTCGTGAACGACCGCAAGTAAGACGTTAACGTCGAATATGGCGGGCAATCTCGCGAGCCTCCTCGTCATCCATGGCTTGCTCAGCCGCCTCGATCACCGGCAACGTGACCTTTTCTCCCCGGCTCTTG
>CAYONY010000271.1:0-4167 GCA_964405415.1 uncultured Fimbriimonadaceae bacterium
GCCCAAGCTGCCCACGATGCCGCGCTCCTCGCCCAGCGACTCTGCCATCGCCACCGCGCGTCGCGCCCATTCCAGCCCGGCTTCCGGCTCCCCAAGTCCCAAAGAAAGGTCGGAGGCGGCGCCCATCGTCCGGCGACGGAGGTCGCTCGGCGGGCCCTCCAAGGCCAAAGCGCGCAGCGCAAAAGTTCGCCCCTCCCGCTGGATGCCGGCCGCCTCCCAAAAGTGGGTGAGCTCCGAAACCAGCGCGAGCGCTTCTTCGGGCATTGGGTCGGCTGGATCGAGCGCCGTCTCGATCGCCTGCCGCACGTTGTCCAGCCGCAAAAGCATCAGTGGCACCGCTTTCGAATAGCCTTCGCTGACCGCGGCTTGCCGGAATTCCACCGCGCGTCCGGCATAGAACCGCACGTGGGCGCGGGCGGTCTCTTTGCGCTCCTGGTCGCTCAGGGTCTCCGCGCCATAGCTGCGAAGCGTCTCCAGGATCCGAAACCGGATCGCTTCGCCGGCCGGAACCGGTACCACCAATGATTTGTCGCGCAGGTCTTCGATAAAATCGAGGGCCCGCCGCTCGCCGGTGATCGCTCGGGCCGCCTCCAGGCTCCAGCTTCCGCGAAACACGGTGAGTTTGCGAAAGAACGCTTGCTGATCCGGCTCGAGGCTGAGGTAGCTCCACTCGATCGCCGCGCGCAACGTCCGGTGGCGTTCCGGCACGTCCTTTTGGCGGGTGGCCAAAAAATCGAAGCGGTCTTCAAGTTCGGCCAAAAGTTGGGTCGGCGAAAGGACCCCCGCCCGCGCCGCCGCCAACTCCAGGGCCAGCGGTATGCCATCGAGGAACTCGCAGAGCGCGGTGACCGCGTGCACGTTCGCCTCGTCGACTTCGAATTGAGGACGCACCTTTCTCACCCGATCGACGAACAGCCGCACCGACGGGAATTTTCCAATCGCCTCGGGAGTATCGGGGCGATGGGGCGTGGGCAAAGGCGGCACCGGCACTTCGGATTCCGCCCAAATGCCCAACCGCTGACGCGAAGTGGCCAGAATGCGAAGCGTCTCGCAGCCCTGAAGAAGGGCCTCGACGATGGGCGCGCCATCCCCGATCAAATGCTCGAAATTGTCGAGCACGATCAAGGTGGGCCGGGCGCGCACCGCGTGGCGAACCGCCTCAAACGCGTCGGCATCGCTTCCCGTCTGAAATCCAAGCTTCTCGCGGATCGCTTCCGGGATCGACGACGCCTGGGCCAGGCCGACCAACGCCACGAAAACGACCAGCCATTGGCCGGCGGCGATCTGCGACCGGGCGAATTGCAGGGCCAAACGGGTCTTGCCGCATCCCCCGGGGCCGGTTAGCGTCACCAACCGCGCGCCTTCCGTCCCCTCGTCGTTCAGCCATTCTTCCAACCTGGACAGTTCCTCTTCCCGCCCAAAAAAGCGGGTGAGGGGAGCTTCCAACGTCGAGGCGAATGCCGCAGTCGATGGGCCCGGTGAGGGGGCGGGGTCGGGCAAGCTTGGGGGTGCCTTTTCGACGGAAGGCACCGCGACCGAAGGAACTTGAACGGCATGATCCTGCTCAAGGGCGCCGGCCTGGACCTCGGCGACCAGGGCCGCCAGCGCCCGGCTTGGCTTGGCCCCCAAATCCTTGAGGATCAAGGACTCGTACTCCTTGAATTGGCGAACCGCCTCGCTGCTTCGACCAGCCCGGCCCAAGAGCCCGATCAAAACGTGGCGAGACTCCTCGCGAAGAGGGTCCGCCTCGACCGCCCGCCGCGCCTGGGCGATCGCGCCGTTGACGTCGCCCGACTCCGCAAAAAGGGTCGCCAGACGGCCCAAGCCCTCCACAAACGCCTCCTCGTAGGTGGACCGCAGCGCCAAGATCCACTCCTCAGAGTAACCCTGAAGAAGCGGCCCTTCGTAAAGTTCGAGCGCACGCTCCAGGTGGGCCCGCCGCTCGGGCAAGGGCAAGTCCCGCCGAGACGCCTTAAGCCCGCGGTCGAATTCATCCACGTCCCCAGCCACCCGGTGCGGGTCCAGACGAACGGTCAAACGGTCGGTCTCGAGCGGAGGTTCTTCGCCATCGACCGTTAGGGCCTTGCGGAGCGAGGACAGCGTCTGGCGAAAGCGCTCACGGGCCGCATCGAGATACTCGTCGGGCCAGAGGGTCTCGATCAGCTCATCCCGCGAGCACGGCCGGTCGAGATTCATGCCCAGTTTCGCAAGCAGCAGCGCCGCCTTTCGGGTCTGAAAATGGGTGACGACGTGGTCCCCCGCGCTCGCCTTGAGGCCGCCGAACATCTGGAGCCGCCAAGCGATCATGCCGGCTTCCCCTTTATCGCCCGCCAAAGCTTCCCGGCCACGCGTGCATTATCCGTGGCGAAGGCCGCGAATTCCTATCCCCCGAGAACTTCCTTGGTCCATGCTTTCAATGCATCGACCACATTCGGGTTGAATTCGCCCGCCTGGCCCCACCGGCGGAAACTATCGGCCATCGATTCCGTTTTCTTGAAGCCATGGTCGGAGTTCTCAAGTCGCACGTATTTGCCCTTGCCCGGGCGGGCCCGATTCACGACCTCGGCGATGAGAGGATGGTCTTCTTCGGTGGTGATGAATTCGCACGCCCCCCAAATCGCGAGCACGTTCGCATCGACTTTGGCCCAATAGGCAGGATAGTTGTAGTTCGAAAGCTGAGCCCAAAAGTCGACCGGACGCCCGTACATGAGCCCGCCCGGCGTGAGGTCGCGGACGGCGGCGGCAAGCTTGGGAAACTTGGCGATCACTTCATCCGGTTTCATGCGCAAATCGAGCAGACAGGCCATGGCGGCCGCTTGGTTCCGCAGCGTCTCATCGACCTGTTCCGGCGTGCGGCCGGCAAGAAGCTCCTGCCGACGGGTGTTTTCTTGGAAATACTCGGTCCAGGTCTTGGCGACCGTTCCCGCAACCGCAATTCCGCGAATCTTGGTCTCCGAGGCGACGATGGGGCCGAACGCGCCGCCCATGCTGTGCCCAAAGATGAAGACCTTGTCCGGATCGACGAACAGCATCTTCTTCGCCGCCGCAATCGCTTGGCGGTAGATATCCATTTCCGTATCGAAATCGACGGTGTCATAGGGTCCGCCTTCGCTGTCGCCCACGCCGGGCTTATCGACGCGCACGGTCGCCCATCCCTCGGTGGCGAAAGCATAGAGAATCTTGCTGTAGGCGCCCGCGCCGGTGAGCGGCGTATCCATGACCGAAGGCCCCAGACCCTGGATCATCACCATCACCGGAAACCGGCCTTCGCGCTTGGGCTTGGTCGTGACCACGCGCATGCGCTTGCCCAGACTCACCACGTGGCTGTAGACAACGTCGTAGTGCTCCGATTTTTCGCGGGGTCGCTCGACGAGCTTCACGCTCAGCTTCGATCGCTTGCCCTCGCGAAGATATTCGAGCTCGATGACCTTGCCGGCCGGGCTGGCGTTGACCGCTTGGAGCACCGACGCGTTGCCGCGCACCGCGCGGCCTTCGATCGTCACCAGCACATCGCCGTTTTTGAGCCCGGCGAGGCCGGCGGTCTGGTCGGGAAAGACGTTGGGAAGCAAGAGCCCTTCCCCTTCGGCGAGGCCCGCCTGCTGGCGAAGTTCGGCCGGGACCGGCGCAAGCTGGGCGCCAAAGGTGGCCTTGCGCGGAAGCTCGTCGCTCTGAGGGAGCGCCAGGGCCAAGGCGGCCAACGAGGCGCTCATGCCAATTGCGGAAAAAGCCATGCCCCAGGATACGCGTAGCGTGCTGAAAAATGCGCCGAGCTTTCAACAGAAGGTGTTTTTGACGCGATTCACCCGAGGGCTCTTCCACCGAGAAAAGACGAGGTAAAATACGAACTTGCCCATCTGGGACCGCGCAGCCCTTGGACCGGCCGCGATGGAAGGGGCGCTCAGGAACGACTATGGTATATCGGCCGCTGCGGTATGAGCAACTCATGAAGGCCGCCGAAGGCTACGATGTGCGCGCGCGGCGCATGTTCGGCGGCATGGGAGTCTATACGGGAGAGAAAATGTTCGCCTTTCTTTTCGAGGCCGAACTGGGGCTCAAGCTTTCGCCCGAGGACCTGAGCGAAGCGATGAGCATTCCCGGCGCCGGGCCGCTCATTCCCGAACCCAACGCCGAGCCGATGCGCGAATACGTCCAGATGCCAAAGGAAGT
>CAYONY010000272.1:0-4112 GCA_964405415.1 uncultured Fimbriimonadaceae bacterium
CCGACGAGCCTGGAGCGTGTAAGAGCGTACATAGGAAACCAGGAGGAACACCATCGCAAAGTTTCGTTTCAAGACGAGTTTCGGCGAATGCTAACCGAGCACGGAATCGAATGGGATGAGCGGTACGTTTGGGATTGACGCAACCCCGTTGGGGTTGGGACAATGGGACGGCGACCTATCCAGGGTTGGATCGCCGGAGCGATCCAACCCTTCGCTTTGTTACGGAATCCCGTTGGGATAGGGGAAATGGGGTGGTGGCGTCGACGGTTCTAGGGTAGGCCGTCGGAACGGCCAACCCTTCGCTATGTAACGGAATCCCTTTGGGATTGGGGATGGGACGCCCGGAGAACCCGGACAAAACGGCACGATCATCCGTCGTGTCGGGCACGTGCGCGGATGGCTCTTGTCTGGGCCACCAATCCGTTAGACTAGAAGACGAGATCTCGATAGGCCGTTACCCCTGCCACCTTCGTTTTTCCCTTTTCGTCTTTCCATTGAACCCTTCACCCCTCTTCCGGCACTCACCCTTCGAAACGACTCCGGCCTATGGATGCGGATGTAACGCAAGCGCAATACGGGAACCGCGAAGCAATGGCTCGCCTCGTCGACGTCCACTACGACGCCGTCTACCGGTTTTGCGCCCGGCGCATCGGTCCCGATTCGGCCGCCGACGCCGCCCAGGAGACCTTTTTGACCGCCCAAAACACGATCAAACGGTACCGAGGCGAAGCGGCGTTCCGAACCTGGCTGCTCGGCATTGCCCACAACCACTGCCGGCACGCCTCCCGAAAGCGACGAGTCGAAAGTTGGGATTGGACGATGGAAAACGAAAGCGCGCACAACCCGGAGGGGAGCTTGGTCGACCGCCAGGCGCTGCGCACCGCGATGCAGGCCCTGAGCCCAGAACATCGCGAAGTGGTGCTGCTGCACGAGGTCGAAGGGCTGACCTATGAAGAGGCGGCCCAGGTCTTGGGCATTCCGGTGGGGACGGTCAAGAGCCGGCTCCACCACGCGTTCCAGGGCTTGCGACGGACGCTTTTGGGCGCTTCAGAGGTGATGGCATGAATCCGATTCGCGAAGATCTGAAGGCGTTTGTGGACGGGGAACTGTCCGAAACCCGGATGGAAGAAGTGCGCCAGGCCGTCGAGTCCGACCCCGCGATCAAGCAGGAGGTCGAAGAGTTGAAACTATTGGGATTTGAAATCAAACGGATGGCGAGCGAGCCGGCCGTCGTCGGCAAAGAAGCGGTGCTCGATAAGATCCGCCGGCCCAAAGCGCCCTGGTGGGATGCCTCGCGGCTGAGCGGGCGGCTGGCGTATTCGTGCGGGCTGTTTCTGGTGCTGGCGGGAGTCGGGGCGGTGCTGTTCCCGGTGTTTGCGCAGTCGAAGAGCGATGCGGCGGGAGAGGCGGCGACGTTTCGCAATGCGGACGTCGCGGCAGGCGCATCGAAGATGCCCTCCACCGAGGGGTTTGGCGGCGTCGGCGGCGGGGGGGCCGATGCTCGGGCCAACCCGTCGTTGGACGAAGCCAAGCCTGAGGAGAACACCCGCTTGAACCAAGCCGGAGGCTTTCCTTCCGATGTTCCGGCGGCGAAGCCTCCAGCGGCGGGTAAGGAACGGACCCTCATGGATTCCGGCGCGCTCTCGGGCGAGGTGACGGCGGAATGGGAATCGCCCGCCAACGCCCCTGCCGCGACGACGACGCCGGACCGGGAACGCGGCGGCCGATTGTCGCGCCGATCCACCCCTCAAACCTCGGCCAGGGCCAACACGAATACGCCGGTTCCCAATGTGGCCCCGACCCGGCGCATGGTGGTCAAGAACGCGGACATCAGCCTGAAAGTGGAGGACGCCAAGGAGGCCCTGACCGAGGCCGAGGCGCTCGCCAAATCGCTCGGCGGCTATTCGGAAGGCGGCAACTTGACGTCGATGGAGGGCCAGACCCCCCATTCAAGCTGCGTGCTGCGGGTGAAGTCGGACATGTACGAAACCGCGATGAAGGCGCTTCGCGGCATGGGCGAAGTGCTTTCGGAGACGAGCAACGCCAACGACGTGACGGCGGAACATGCCGACACGGTCGGCCGGCTGGGCGTGCTCCGGGCCGAGGCGGACAGCTACGTGACGATGCTGCGCGGAGCCCGGCGGATCGGCGAGATCATGGAGATCAAGGATCGGCTGAGCAACGTGCGGCAGGAGATCGCGAGTTTGGAAACCCAGCGCAAGGCGCTCGCCAACGAGAGCGCTCTCTCGACGATCCGCGCCACGTTTACGCAAAAAGAGTCGGTCGACAAAAAGAAGACGCCGGAGAAAAGCGGGTTCGACGAGACGTGGGCCAAGGCGCAGAACGGACTTTCGAACGTCGGCGAGTTTCTGGGGAACCTGATGATTTACATCTTCGTGTTCTCCCCGGTTTGGCTGCCGCCGGTGCTGTTGTTCTGGTGGCTTTCGAAGAAGGCGCGGGCGTAGGTCCGGAAGGCTCCTTCCCCCTGATCTCTCAGGGGGAAGGGTTGGGGATGGGGGTTCGGGGAGCCTAAGGTTTCGCTCGCGGCCGGGATTCGGGACCTTTGCCCGAATTGGCCCGAACCCTCACCCCCAACCCCCTCTCCCTTTTCTCCTGCGTCGAAAAAGGCGAGGGGGTCCGCCTCAAGTACAATCTCCCCTCCATGAGCGACGAGCGCTCCCTTCGCGACATCCGCCTCGACAAGCTGGCCCGCATGCGCGAGCTGGGCCACGACCCCTATAAGGTCGAGCGATTCGAGCGAACCGGGACCGCTGCCGAGCTCTTGGCCAAAGTGCCGGCCGAGCCTCCCGAAGGCTATCGGGGAGAGGACGTTACGTTTGCCGGGCGCATCGTTTCCTACCGGCTCATGGGCAAAGCCGGGTTCGCCCACCTTTCCGACGGCGACGGGAAGATCCAGGGCTATTTCAAGAAGGACGATCTGGGCGAGACGGGTTGGGAGCTTTACAACCTGCTCGACATCGGCGACCATGTGGGAGTCGAGGGCTATCTTTTCGTGACCCGGACCGGCGAACGCTCGATCCATGTCACCAAGCTCACGCCGCTCAACAAGTGCCTGCAGACCCTTCCTTTCGGAAAGGTTTTGGAGGAGAAAGACGACGCGGGCAACGTGGTCTCGCGGAAGACTTGGTACGAACTGGAAGACGTTGAGCAGCGCTACCGGCATCGCCACCTTGACCTCATCTGCAATCCGGAGGCGCGGGACATGCTCATCAAGCGGTCGCAGATCACGTCGGCGGTGCGGCGGTACTTCGACCAGGCCGGATTCTTGGAGGTCGAAACGCCCCTACTGCAACTGGAAGCGGGGGGCGCGGCAGCGCGGCCGTTCCTGACCCACTATAACGCCTACGATATCGACGTCAAGCTGCGGATTTCGCTGGAGCTCTATCTGAAGCGGTTGATCTGCGGGGATTTGCCAAAGGTCTATGAGATTGGGCGGGTGTTTCGGAATGAGGGGGTTTCGAACCGGCATAACCCGGAGTTCACGCTGCTGGAATGGTACGAGGCCTACGCGAACCTCGAAGACACGATGGAGAGGGTGGAGGGAGTTTTCCGGTTCGTGGCGGAGACGGTGTTTGGCTCGACGGTGATTGAGATACCCAACGGCGATGCTTCTGCGAAGGACGATAAGTCATATACGTCCCATACGACTTATGATTTTTCGAAAGCTTGGCAAAGGGTAGACCTTCTCACCGCCATCGAAGACCACTCAGGAATCAAGAAGGAAGAGCTCTCCGATCTCGAAATCGCCAAGGCCGCGATGACCAGGGTCGGGCTGCCAGGGCACAAAGAAAATAACCTCGGCGGGGTGATCGAAAAGCTCCTCGAACATTTCGTCGAGCCCACGCTCATCCAGCCCACGTTCATCGTGAACTACCCGATCGAGACCTCGCCGCTAGCCAAGAAACACCCGGAGAATCCGCGGCTGACCCGGCGGTTTGAAGGCTACATCCGCGGAAGGGAAGTCTGCAATGCGTTTTCCGAGATCAACGATCCGATCGACCAGCGCGAGCGCTTTGAGCAGCAGTTGGGCGAGCGGGCCAAGGGCGACGACGAAGCCCACCCCATGGATGAGGAGTTCATCTACGCCCTCG
>CAYONY010000273.1:0-4012 GCA_964405415.1 uncultured Fimbriimonadaceae bacterium
CCCCGTTCTCGCCGATGATCCCGTGGACTTCGCCTTCCTCAAAGTTCATCGAGACGCCATCGAGCGCCCGCACGGCGGGAAACTGCATCACGATATCGCGGACTTCGAGGCGAGGCACGTTGGGGGCTACGTTACCCGTCTCCCTTCCCCGAATTCGAGCGAAGGCCAAAATCAAAGAAAGTGAGGCCGCCCGCCCATGAATTTCGTGGTGGCGAGACCGTCCCCTATTCGGCAATACTGTTTTGGTCCCGTCGAATTAGGTCACCTTGGCATGAGAAAGAAAGCATTGATTTGGGTTTCGTTCGTGGTCTTGGGCGCCCTCGGTTGCGGCGGCGGTGGAGGAGGCGGCGGTTTCAACGGCGTTCCGGCTCAGATGATCCCGAACTTGCGGTCCGCCAAAGCCACCGACCTTGCCATTTCCAACGAGGATATCGGCAGCGGCTCAAATCAGAAGATTCTCCGGCTTTCGAGCATCGTGGAGAACTGGGGCGAGGGCCCCATGGAGATCTTCGGCAACATCCAAGGCGCCAACCAAACTCTTCCCGTGCCCGCTACCCAGCGGATCATTTGGAACAACGGCGACGTGACCTCGATCCCGGCGGGTGACTTCGAGTATCACGACGTCCACAACCATTGGCATTGGGAAAACCTCATCAGCTTCAAGCTCGCCCAAGCGGTGAACGGCGTCGATCCCTACGATGCCGCCAATACGGTGGTCGCAAGCTCCAACAAGGTCTCCTTCTGTTTGCTCGATACGGCAAAGATCGCCGGGTATAGCGGGACGAACCAGCCCGGTTCCCGGCGCTACCAGTCTTGCGGCCAGAACAAGCAGGGCATTTCGCCCGGCTGGTACGACATCTACGTTTCGTCGCTCTATGGGCAATGGATCGTCATAGATGGCGTCTCGGATGGCGTCTATTGGGTGATTCTCGAAGCCGATCCGACGAACTTGCTGACGGAGACCAATGAAACCGACAATCGAAGCGCGGTGAAAGTGCAGATCACCGGGAATTCGGTAACCGTCATCCCTTAGCCGTTGGGGTCGTCGATCAGTTGTTGGAGTCGGTCGCCCAGGGGGGTCGGCAGCTTGGCAATCCAAGTCGCATCGATGAGGCCAACCTCAAGCATGTCGCGAAGGTGTGTACGATCCTTGTCTCGAAAGGCGGTCAACTTCGTTTGGACGAGGGCCTCAAGGCTCAAGACCCGGAATTCGGCGCCTTGGGTTGACGCAGACAGGTCGGGGTTGGCCGCGGGCTCGCCTTCCCGGACCCGTTCGTTGGCAAAGATCAGATGGACCGAATCGCGCACATTCCCATCGGGCTTATCGAGAAAGACATCGAGCCCGGCGACGTGCCGATAGAAGAATCCTTCCTTTTCCATCACCGCACGAAGCCGGTCAAAGTCCCTGCGCTGCACCATCACGTCGACGTCACGGGTGTTGCGAACGGCCGCTTCGTCGAGGGTCGAGACCCAAGCGGCGACCGCGTTGCCCCCCGCGATCGCATAGGGGATTCCTTCGCGGTCGAGGATGGACGCCAACTTGAGCAGCCTTGCGCGAACCTTCTCCACGGCTCGCAACATTCTATCCAGAGAAATGGCAGCAGCTAGCGGCATGAGATGCGACCTACCCCGGGTCACACGACCGGTACGCCTCGATCAACGCCCGCTCGCCCTCTTTCCCCGGCTTCGCGTTGCCGTGCTCCATACCTAGAATCCCCGTGAATCCCTTCTTCTGGATGTGGGCGAAAATGTTCCGGTAGTTCATCTCTCCGCTGGTCGGCTCGTTCCGGCCCGGATTGTCCCCGATCTGGAAATAGCCGATCTCACCCCAGGCCAGATCGATGTTCGGGATGATGTTCCCCTCCTGAATTTGCGTGTGATACATATCGTAGAGAATCTTGCAGGCCGGGCTGTTCACCGCGCGGCAGATCATGTGCGCTTGGCCCACGTCGGTGAGAAACAGGTTCGGATGGTCGCGAAAATTGAGCACTTCGATCACCATCGCCAGCCCGTGCGGCTCGAAGATCTCCGCCCCGCGACGAAGGGCATCGATCACATTGGCCGTTTGGTAGCCCCAATGCAGCCGCTGGTCACACACCCCCGGCACCACCGTCATCCACTTCGCATTCATCCGTTTGGCGACTTCGACCGATTCTTTGCACTCCGCCAAAAATTTGTCGAGGTTGTCTTTGCGGCCGTTCGTAAGTGTCGGAGTCCCCCAATCGACCGAAGTCGCCACAAAGATCCCCATTTGGATGCCCACCTGCTGCATCGCCTTGGCAATCCGCTCCTGATCGGCTACCGAATAGCCCTTCATGCCGTTCTCTTCCCAGGCCGTAAAGCCCTCGTCGGCGGCGAACTTCACTTGGTCGACCGGATCGTTGCCGGCATGGTGGCGAAACATGCCGAAATGCGGCGCGTACTTCATCTTGAACTTAGCCGGCACCTTCTTTCCCTCCTCAATTCCCTTGTCCGAGCGCTTGATGCTCGGGTTGAACAAAGGCGGGAGCGCCAAACCGAGCGCCCCCGCCTTCAGAACTTCTCTCCGCGTAGGATTCTTCATGGATTCATATAAGTCCAATTGGTCCTATCAGACTTACAAAATCTCTTGCCCTACTTGAACTCCGTCTGCCCCGGCATCGCCACCGGCGGCACCCCGAGCGGACCAAACTCCCACTTCGCCGGCAACAGGCTCTCTTGCGAGTTCAACGCCTGCTCCCACGTGATCTCCTTGCCCGTGTAGCCCGCCATGCGGCCCATGATCGCGCCGAGCGTGCTCTCCGCGACCTGGCGGCCCTCGTTGATATAGGGCGCCTTGCCCCGGATCGATTCGATCAGGTGCTTATGCTCCTCAACATAGGGGTTCGGACGAGGACCATCCCACCGCCAGGCGTTCTCGCCGCGAATGATCGAATTCGCATCGGAATTGCCTTTGGTGCCGACGATGCGCTCGGAAACGCGGGACGCGGTGCCGTCGATCTGGCGGCACATCGACATCATCTTCACGCCGCCCTCGTATTCGAACTCGGTCGCGAAGTGGTCGAAGATGTGGCCGTAAAGCGGGTCGATGCGGGACTGCCGTCCGGCAAGCGAAATCGCTTTCGATGGATGCTTGCCCATCACCCAATGGCAGACGTCCTGGTTGTGGATGTGCTGTTCGACGATGATGTCGCCGGAAATCCACGTGAAATAGAGCCAGTTTCGAAGCTGCCACTCCATGTCCGAGCTGGTCTGCTCTTTCTTCACGCTCCAAAGGCCGCCCTGGTTCCAATAGGCGTAACAGGCCACGACCTCGCCCATCTGACCATCTTGGATCCGCTTGATGCACTCGCGATACGCCGGGTCGTGGCGTCGCTGCGTTCCCGCCACGATATTGAGCTTCTTCGCCGTCGCCAAATCCGAAGATTCCATGATCGAGCGCACACTCGGCGCATCGGTGGCGACCGGTTTCTCCATGAAAACGTGCAGCCCGGCGTCGATCGCCGCTTTCAAGCCGAATCGGCGAAACGCGGGCGGAGTGGTCAGGATCACGTAGTCCAGGCCGGCTTTAACGACCTTGTCGTAATTCTCCCAACCCTGAAAAAGGCGGCCCTCCACCTGGACGCGGTCGTTGAACGTCTTCTGAAGATAGTTGCGCGCGCCATCAAGGCGGTCTTGAAACAGGTCGCCCATCGCCCAAATCGTCACAGCGGGGTCAGCATTGAGCGCGTTCACGCAGGCATCGGTGCCGCGGCCGCCGCACCCGATGACGCCGACTTTGATCTGGTCCTTGCCTTGGGCGAAGACGTGGGTGGGGATCATCATCGCGGCCGTGCCCGCGGCCGTGGTGGCGAGGAACTCGCGACGGGAGAACTCAGAGCGTGCCATGGTCCTAGGATAGCCCAAATATGGCCCTCGGGACGAAGTCTTTGGAGTGCGCGACGAAGCCGCGCTTTCAAATGTCTTTCAGCGTCCGATTCGACCCGACGCCGTCTTTGGAGTGCGCGACGAAGCCGCGCTTTCAAATGTCTTT
>CAYONY010000274.1:0-4008 GCA_964405415.1 uncultured Fimbriimonadaceae bacterium
TGAGGGGCAAAGTTCGCCGCCGAACCAATTCTGGGAGATTCGGGGCCGGGCTTCGGTCACCGGGTCGTTTTCGTACACGCAAAAGTGAGCCGGGCTCCCCGGCTCCAAACGCCCCATTCTCAGGTCCCCGTTGGCTTCGCCGGCCCCTTCGGTATAGGCCCGAATGGCGTCGCGCCGATCGAGATTTTCCGCCGGATCGAATCCCTCGGGCCGATGGGCGGCGGTGCGAATGCCATCCCAGGGGTCGCCGGGCACAATCGGCCGATCGGAATTGAGCGCCATCGGGATTCCGGCGCGATGCACACTTCGGAACCGCTTCAGCATCGGATAAGTGGCGGCATCAAGCTGCCGGCGGTAGGCATGGGCAAAACGTAGAAGGAACTCGGGCTGCATCGTGACCCGGCACCCCAGGCATGCGATGCGATCGATCTGAGCGTCGCTCAGGATCATCGCATGCTCGATTCGATGGCGTTTGGCGTCGGGAAGCGCCTCATAAGCGTCCAGAACGAGGTCGGTCGATCGGTCGCCGATCGAGTGGATGGCGATCGGATAGCCCGCGTCGTCGGCAATGCGGACCATCTCCTTGAGCCGATCCGGGGCATAGATGAGCTGGCCGCTTTCGCCGGTGGTCAGGAACGTCCCATGGATCGCCGCGGTGGCGGAACCGATGGCCCCATCGGCAAAGATCTTGATACCGGCGATCCGGACGTTTTCGCCATCAAAGGGCGTTAGAACCGACCCTCGCGGACCGAAAACCGCCGACCACTGGACGTAGTGCCGCGTGACGATCGATCCCGCATTCGCCGCCCCTCGGTACGCCCAAAGCTCATCGGAGAGGTTGAACGCTCCGGTCATCATGTCGGTCGCGGCCACGATTCCCAGGTCGGCCATGGCCCGGCCCGCCGCGAGGATCGCTTCGAGCATCTGGGCCCGATCGGGCGTCGGCGCCGCATCCATCACGCGTTCCAAAGCGGTTTCCAAAAGGACACCGGTAAGGGCGCCCGAGGCATCGCGGACGAACGTTCCGCCTTTCGGATCAGGCGCGTTCTCATCGATCTTCGCCATGTGGAGGGCCGCCGAGTTGGCCACGCCCGCATGGCCGTTGGAATGGCGAAGAACGACGGGACGGCCGGAGACCACGGCGTCGAGCATGGAGCGTGTCAGGTGCTGCCCGTTCGCGAACTTGGTCTGATCGTAATGGACTGCCAAGAGCCATTCGCCGTCCGGTAGTTCGCGGTCGCGCTGCCGCACCGCATCGAGAATCTCGTCGGGCGTGGCGCATGAACCAAGGTGGAGCTTGGCAAGATCGAGCCCGGTCGGCAGGATGTGGCAATGGCTGTCGATAAACGCGGGCAAGACCCAGCTTCCTCCAAGATCAATGATCTCGGCGTCCTCGATGTAGCCCGGCTCGGGAGTTTGACGAAAGACGACGATGCCGTCCTCGACGAACATCTCTTGGGGCATGTTGTCGAGGCCCCAATGGAAATTCGTGAAGAAGCGACGGCTCACTTCGGGGGTCCGGCCTTTTTCGCCGAGCGCATGAGCAGGTCGATCAACAAAAACAGGGCCAACGCCCCTCCACAAGCCCAGCGCTCCCAGACCGGCCGTTCAAAAGCGATCGTGATCGAGAGAAGAGAGAAAGCCAGAAACGCCCAAGCCAGAACGAGGTTCTTTTCCTTGCGCGACATCAGCCACGCGCCGCCGGCGACGCCGGCCACCGCGAAGAAGAGGAAGACTCCATACATCGTTCGATACCTTTAGCGGATAAAGAGAAGCGCTTCGCCGGGCTGAACCAATTGCCCGCTCTGGGCGACGATCTGGGCCACCGTTCCACTCATGGGAGAGACGATCTCGTTGAACACTTTCATGGCTTCGATCAGCCCCACCACTTGCCCGGCTTCCACCACGTCGCCTTCCTTGACGAAGGGCGCGGCGGTTGGGCTCTGCGCGGTGTAGTAGATCCCAGTCATTGGACTGTTGACCGGGGTGACCACCGGCACCGCTTCGGCCGTCGGCACCGGCTCATCGGCGTGCCCGTGGCCCTCGAGTTCCGCGGCGGCCGCTTCGCCCGCAAGAACGGCCGCCGGCGCGGCGGCCGGAGCCGTGCGCCGCTTGAAGGCGACGCGCCAGCCTTCGCCGGTGCGCTCGCCTTCGGCCAGATGAAACTCGTCCATCAGGCCGGCGAGTTCGTCGATGCGGGCCGTAAGGTCGGACACGGTTTGGATTATGACCGAGCCGAATGCCGTTCGCCATACGGAACAAGGAGCGGTCTCTCGGTTGCCGCAGGCCAAGGAAGCCCTCTTTCGCACCACGTCACAACCGCAGCCCAAAAACCGCCAAGTTTTGGATCCGATTCGTGGCGCAACGTTGCGAGACTTTGCGTGAAGCTGGAATGGCAGCCGAAGGGACGAGCAACTCCACCCCATTCCTTCGCGATGGACGCCAGCATGGGAGTTTGGCATCGGACAGAACCCGTTCCAGACGGTAACCTCAAACCCATGTCCTTCCGCATTGAAAAAGATTCCCTCGGCGAAGTGAAGGTGCCCGAGGGCGCCTACTGGGGATCCCAGGCCCAGCGCACCCAAGACCTTTTCCAGATCTCCGGCCTGACCGAGCATGCCCGCTTCATCGACGCTTTCGTGCTGGTCAAGATGGCGGCCGCGAAGGCCAATACCGAGCTTGGGCTTTTGGAGAAGGAGGTCGGCGAAGCGATTATTCAGGCGGCAGAGGAGATTCTTTCTCAAAGTCCCTATCGCTATTCGTCAATCGTCAATCGTCAATCGTCAATCGACCTTCGGAACCAGTTTCCCGTCGACGTCTTCCACTTGGGCGCCGGGACCAGCTTCAACATGAACGTCAATGAGGTCCTCGCCAACCGGGCCGAAGAGATCCTCGGCGGGCAGCTGGGGAAATACGAAAGGGTCAACCCCAACGACCATCCGAACTACGGGCAAAGCACGAACGATACGGTCCCCACCTCGATTCGGGTGATGGCGCGGCTGATGCTCGACGAGCTGCTGGCGTCGGTCGACCTTCTCGAGCAGACGCTGCGAAAGAAGGGGCAGGAATTCGACGGAATCTTGAAGTCGGGCCGAACCCACCTTCAAGACGCGGTGCCGATTCGGCTCGGGCAGGAGTTTACGGGTTACGCCGACACGGTCAAAAAGTGCCGCCACTGGCTGGAGCAGGCGGCGCGGGAACTCGAAGAACTGGGCATCGGGGGAAGCGCGGCAGGTACCGGACTTAACACCCATCCCCAGTATCGGTTCAAGCTCGTCGAGAACCTGAACCGCGCGACCGGCTTCGCGTTCCGCAACGCCTCAAACATGGTCTCGGAGATGCAATCCCAACTCCCGGTCTCTGCCCTTGCCGCGGGCTTGCGGATGTTCTGCCTGGAGATGACGAGAATCTCCAACGACCTCCGACTCCTGACCTCGGGCCCGCTGACCGGACTTGCCGAAATCGTCCTGCCCCCCGTTCAGCCCGGAAGCAGCATCATGCCCGGCAAGGTCAACCCGAGCGTGGCCGAAAACTACAACATCGTGCTCTACCAGGTGCTCGGGCAATGCCATACGATGGACCTTTGCGTCCAGGCCGGACAGCTCGAACTCAACGTGATGATGCCGGGCATGGCTTTTTCGGCCTGGTTCAGCCTTCAGATTCTTACCAACGCGACGCGGGTTTTTGCGGAGGCAGCCGTGGCGGGGATCACCGCGAACGAGGAGCGTTGTCGGCACTACGCCGAGATTTCGCCTTCGCTTGCGACCGCGCTGAACACCTATGTGGGCTACAAGGAAGCTTCGGACGTGGTCAAGCAGGCGTTGAAAGAAGGGAAGACGATTCCCGATGTTGTGCGCGAGCGGGGGCTGCTGGATGAGGCAACGCTGCAGAAGGCGCTCGATCCGGCGTTGCTCACCGAGCCAGGGATTCCGGGGAAGAGCAGTGGATGAGCCTAAGCTCGTAAAATTGGCTATCACCACCGAGGGCAATACCGAAACCCTTTGGGCT
>CAYONY010000275.1:0-4000 GCA_964405415.1 uncultured Fimbriimonadaceae bacterium
CCTTCTGCGTTCTGCGTTCTGCTTGCTGCCTGCTGCCTGCTGCCTGCTGCCTGCTGCCTGCTGCCTGCTGCCTGCTGACCCTCTGATAAGATATACTGGCCTCCCGCGGAGAGATGGCTGAGTGGTCGAAAGCGCCCGCCTGCTAAGTGGGTAGGGGTGTAAAACTCCTCTCGGGTTCGAATCCCGATCTCTCCGCCAGATTTTTTTTGCCACCAAGCCCGAAACGGAGGCTGAGTGCCGCCTGGGCCCGCCTCCTTCGAACTTCTTGCTCTCAAACCCGTCCTTAAAGGTGCGGCTCCGCCGTCCGATCATCTATTCAGGCCCGCTTCGCCGCCGAAAATGACCCTCCGATCCTTCGTTCTGGCCGCCTCCCTGCTGATCGCCGTTCTCGGCCATGGCCAATCCCTGCCCGATTACCTCAAGATTCGCCGCCAACAGGGCATCAGTCAAGCCGTCGGAATCCCGGCGCTCGAAGCCTTCGTCGGCAAGCGAACCCTCGAAATTCGGGGCACCGTCAAGGGCACCTTCGCCGCCAACGGCCGCCGCGTGCTGATGGTCGACCGAGGCGACGGCGAATCGATCTTCGTGCAAGCCGCCGAGATCCCCGATTGGCTCACCAACGGCCATGTCGTTGCCCGACTGCTGATCCGCGCCGAAAAGGACGAGGAGGAGGGCGAGCTTCGCGCGTGGCTCATCGGCGCTGCCGAAGACTACGAGATCGCGGAAATCGAACGGAAAGAGGCCGAGCGCATTGCCGCCGCGAATCGGGCCAAAGCCCCCAAGACTCCCCCATCCCGCCCCGCCCATACGTCGGGAAAAGAGTGGAATTTGCCCGCCGGCGAAGCCGTGGCCTATTACGCCGGATTCATCAAGCAGCGCAATCGTCGCCTTAGCGATGGCGAAGCTTGGCGGATCGCCCAGGGCATCATCGGCTTTAGCGTCATGTACGGGGTCGATGCCCGCCTTATCATGGCGATGGTCATGGCGGAAAGCGGCTTCAACCCGTCCGCCACCAGCCGGTCCGGCGCGATGGGCCTGGGCCAGCTTATGCCGGGCACCGCTCGGGGCATGGGCCTCACCAACGCCTACGACACCACCCAGAATCTCTACGCCACCGTCCGCACCGTTCGCGGCCATCTCGAACGCTATGGCAAGAAGACCGGCGACGAGTTCCACGCCTTGGTGTTGATGCTCGCCGCTTACAATGCCGGCAGCGGGTCGGTCCGGAAATACCAGGGCATTCCGCCCTTTAAAGAGACCCAGCGGTACATCCAGAAGGTCGTCGCCTACTACACCGCGTTCTGCCGATAGCGCCGATCAGCTTGGCCGTTCCCAAACCGAGATCTGGGGCGATTCCGCGGTACGCGGCGCGTTTGGGCCATCCGGCGCCTCCATAAACTCAAACCCTCGACGTCGGCAAGCCTCCATCGGCGCGCGTCCGTACTCCGCCCGAAAGCCGCGATCGCTCTTGAGAAGGTCGGCAATCACCGACTCCTGCCAAGCCTCAAGCTCGCGGATCGCCAGAGTTGCGGAATCCCGCATCGCCTCGCCGCCTGATTCCAAGCAGCGGGCATAGGCGCGGATCGCCTCGGCGTAGTGCCCGAGCGCCTGGTGCGCCCCCGCGGCCATGAACTGGTAGCCGGGCTCGTAAGGGTTCAGGCGGATCAGGTGCCGCAAGGCGTCCAGCGCCTCTTCGTGGTGGCCCGACCGCCAATGGGCCCGGGCGAGGATTTCGAGACCTCCCAGATGGTTGGGGTGATCGGCCAAGAGCTTTCGCATCGCGGCAATCGCGTCGCCCAATCGATCGTGCTCCAGATCGCTTGCGGCGGCCGCAATCATCTGGATGGGCGTCAAGCCGGACTCTTTTTTGCCGCCCGCTTTCGGCGTGCCGTCGGCCTTTGATTCGGTCATGTTCGTGCCTCCTGACATAGCGCCGCCCACCAAGACTCGGAGAAGGGTCGTTCCCCGCGGCTTTAAGGTTAGCGAACGATTGCCCATCTGCAAACGCGCAAAAATGCTAGACCTTGCGAATTAGGCCGCGACCGGCTCGCCTTCCAGCTCGCTTTCCGCGCCCATTCGCGCCACCTTCGCGCGCAACGCGAGCGGCGCCTTCCGGCCGTTTTCGAGTAACGGCACCTCGATAAGATTGGCCAGCGCGGCCGTCTGATTGGCCCACGATCGAGCCACCGAATCCTCGATTCCAGGCAAGTACACCACGTAGTCGCCTTCCGCTCGTCGATAGACCGCCCCGTTCGGAGGGAGCGTCGGACGAATGCGATGCGCCAGCTGGCGCAGCGCGATCTCAAAGGCCGGCGCGCCGCTGCGTTTGATCAATTCCTCTTTCCGAAGCGGCTCCAAAAAGACCAGGCACCCGTCGCTCGCTTCCCGGATCAGCGCGTGAATCTCGGCGGCGGAGGCCAAACCGCCCGAGCGTTGGCCTTCCGTCGAGAGCCTGGCCAGACACTGGGACACCTCGGCGCTCGCCAGACGTAACGCGTCCGCCAGGGTTCCGTCGATCGCGCCCGACCTCGGCGAAGAGGCCACCAAAACCCCAACCGGGTCCGCGCCAAATCCGATCGGAAAAATCGCCAAACTCTGTATGCGAACCTTGCTCAAGTCGGCGCGACGGCATCGCGCATCCTCTGCCGTGTCGCGAGCCACGATCTCCGGAGCGCCGATCCCCATCCAGCCCACCAGGCCCGGACCTTCGGCAAAGCTCATGCCGTCGAAAACTTTTGGAAATGTTCCGTGGCTTGCGGCCGGCAGAAGCTCTTGGCCGTCGATCCAGCCGATCGCCAGGTTCTCCACATCCACAATCGCCCCGAGCTCGCGCACGACCCGCGCCGCGAGTCCATTGCGGGAGGAAGCGCCCGATTCGGTGCTCGCCAGCTCATAGAGCAATTCGGCCCGGCGCATTCGGTTGAGCTGGATCTCCCGCTCAACGCCTTCCATCATCACTTCGCCCACAATCGGCGCAATCTCTTCGATCGCTTCGGCGGCCTCGTCGACCTTGTCCGCCGAGTCGCCTTGCACCGCGACGAGCCCCACCACTCTGCCCGCATGCGTGATGACCACATTGCGCACGAGCGCCGCATCCGAGGGTTCGATCAACGACCGGAGGGCGTTTTCACTCTGTTCTCGAATCCGAGCAATCGCCTCTTGAGGATTGAATTGCATCACGCTTTGGCGCGTCGGCTCCGCCACCGACCCCTCAACTGCCCTCAGGACGGTGCCGCCCGCGTGCTCCGCCATCGTGTAAAGCGAAAGTCCCGGGGCGTTGCTCAGCTTCGCCAGTTGCGAAGCCAGCCGTTTATGAAACCGGTCGCCTTCCGGCGCGAGCGCCAGCCGCAAGTCCGCGGCAAACCGGTCGCGCCGGCTCTTGCGCTCGAGGTTCTGATACATATCCTTGAGCTTGCGGAAGCTCTCGCGAAGCTCCATGTAGGCTTCGGGCTCTTCCGTCTGGAGCGGTTCAACTCCGTTGGGCAATACCGGCTTGGCGACCGAGACGATGATCCGGCGATGGTTCAAGAGCAGCCCGATTGCGAGCACGCTCATCGCATGGCCAAAGACGATTGGCGTAGGCGGCGCCCCTCGGTTCGCCCATTGATCGGCCCCCAGCAGCGCAAAGGCCGCCATCGGCGCCATCGCGCTGGGAAGCGAGCCGTATTTGGCGGCGGCATAGGCACAGGGCGCCAAAACAAGAAACCCGAAATGGGGAATGAACCCGAAGGCCGCCAGCAACGCGGCGATCGCCCCCGCATCGAGTCCGGCGATCAGGCCCGCGTAGCCCGCGTTCTTCCGATGCGTCCATTCGAGCCAATAGCCGCCCAGACTGACGCCGGCAAACGCCGCCGCCGTGATCCACACCGCGTCAAAGGGTTGCCAGCCGAACATGCCGGAGGCAAAAACGAGCCCTCCCGCCAAGAGAAGCCGAACAGCGAGTTCAAACATAGAGTGTTACTCGAAGTTTCGGCGAATTCACCCCCGGTAGTTAGGGCAG
>CAYONY010000276.1:0-1502 GCA_964405415.1 uncultured Fimbriimonadaceae bacterium
TGTGAGGATGTGAGGGGGTGAGGGGGTGAGGATGTGAGGATGTGAGGATGTGAGGATGTGAGGTGAGGGGTGAAAGGCGAAAGAGGAGAGGGGAAGACGTGAGGAGAGGAAACTTGTAAGGTCCTTTGGTCCCTTCAAAAGGTAAAAATGAACCGAATCGCCGTACACTGGCGTTTACTTCTCGAGAACCCCCCATCGTGTCGGACTGGTACTACATCGGGCATTACGGCCAGCTCGGGCCGCTGACCTTGGATCAGATGGACGAACTGATTCAAGGCGGCGTGATTGCGCCCGAGACTTACGTGTGGCGTACCGGACTGGCCGAGTGGTCTTTCGCCAGCGGGGTTTCCGAACTCAACCGGTCGTTTGCTACGAGCCCGCAATATGTGGCGCCCCCTCCGCCGCCCATCGCCTCGAACCCGCCGACGTCGATCGCGACGATGCCCGCCTCGCCTTACCAGTCTCCCGGTCCGGCCTATGCGTACCCGGCCACTTATGGCGCCAATTTTCCCGCTTTGCGAAGCGATCGGAGCCGGACGTTGGCGGGGATCCTGAATCTCGTCTTGCCCGGGATCGGGAGGATCTATCTCGGCTACGCGGCCTATGGGGTGCTGCAGCTTGTCCTCGTGTTTTGCTTCGGCGTGGGAGCCCTCTGGTCCTTCATCGATGGCATTCTCATTCTCGCCGGCAGTCCGAAGCTGGATGGCTACGGCCGCGTCTTGGGCGACTAGGTTCGCCTGGCTTCGCCGGGCGAACGAGATCGGTCGATCCATCGGTTGCGAAGAAAGGCCATTCGACCGCATCCAAAACACCGCAAAAGATCGAGGCACTCTTCACGGAGAGTTATTCGTTCAAACTATAGAGATGCGCGTAGGAACTCCCATGATCGGTTGGCGAGGCTTCGGAGCGACGGCCTTTGTCGTCGCGGCCGCGTTCGTTGCCGCCATGGGGGTTCGTGCCGCCGTTAGGCCTTCCGCGGGGCCAGAAGCGCAGGGCTACACGCCTCAAGTTGGCGAGACCGTTCTTCGGGTGGAAGTTGAAGCGCGCGGCACGCTTTATATCAAGCTCCATACAAAAGAGGCGCCAAAAACCACCGCCCATATCCTTCGTCTGGCCCGACAGGGCTTTTATGATGGGCAGCGGTTCTTCCGAGTGGTGCGCCAACCTCGGCCGTATCTCATCGCGTTTGGCGATCCGGACTCCAAGGACGCCCGTAACCTCGAAAAGGCCGACATCGGCCAGCGGGGAAGCGGCGCCCGGATTCCTTACGAAGAGTCCGGCTACAAGAACGAGGCGGGGGCGGTCGGATTGTCGACTCAGGGCGGCGATCGGAACACCGGCGACAGCCAGTTCTATATTTTACTGGCGCCGTATAAGTTTCTTGATGGGAAGTACACCGTTTTTGGCCGCGTCGTGGCGGGTATGGACGTGCTGAACAAGATCGAGCGCGGCGATATGGTGGTCAAAGTCGCGATTTTGGAAGGGAAGTAGTTGGCCCGGCG
>CAYONY010000276.1:1602-3979 GCA_964405415.1 uncultured Fimbriimonadaceae bacterium
GGCTGAAGCCCGCGGACCAAGGCGCGGCCTGAAGGCACGCGCTCCTTTTGCGGGGGCTTGTCCTTTCTTGGCGGGCTGAAGCCCGCGGACCAAGGCGCGGCCTGAAGGCACGCGCTCCTTTTGCGGGGCACGCTCCCCGTTTTCAGTGGGATGGCAAGATCGGTCACAATCCGATTTCGCATGTCGTTGGTCGACTCCCTCGAAGCTCTCCTGTTCGCCTCGGACGCTCCCGCTCCTCTCGAGGCGTTGGCGCGCGCGTGCGAAGTCAACTTGGGCCAGGCGGAGCAGGCCCTCGAGGTGTTGAAGGGACGGTTGGAGGGCACGGCGCTCGACCTGGTGGAGATTGCCGGAGGCTGGCAGCTCTGCACGCGCGCGGAACACGCCGAACGGATTGCCAATTTCCTGAAGCCCCAGCGGCAGCGGCTCAGCCGCAGCTTGCTCGAAGTTTTGGCGGTGGTGGCCTATCGCCAGCCGATCACGATGGCGGAGATCGAGGCGGTGCGCGGCGTACAGAGCGATTATTCGGTGCGGGCCCTATTGGAACGCCGTCTGATTCGCGAAGAGGGCCGGAAGATGGCGCCGGGACGGCCGTTGCTTTACGGAACCACCCAACAGTTTCTACATCAGTTCAATCTGAAAGCCCTCGAGGAGCTGCCGCCGCTCGATGGTTCGACGGCGCCCTCCCTCCCCGCGGCAGCGGCAGCGGGACTGTTCGCCGACTCGGAAGCCTGATTGTGGCGTTTGGCTGTGCAGAGAGGGCGGTAACATCCCGCCGAAGACGATGGAGATCGAGGGCGAAGCACCACCCGTCGCCGAGCCGCCCCCTCCCTCCTACCGTGAGATCCTCCGCTTTTACGCGCCGCTGGCCCTTTCGTGGCTGCTGATGGCGGTCGAACTTCCTATCACCGCGACCGTCGTTTCACGGTCAGCCGATGCGGCGATCCACACCGCCGCCCTTCAGATGATCATGGGATTGGCGCTTTGGATCGAGAGTCCAGTGATCGACCTCTTGGCGACGTCCACCACGCTCAGCCGAAGCCGGCCCGATTTTGCGGTGATCAGCCGGTTTGTCTGGTGGGTGATGGCGATTTCGGCCGTCGTCCATGCGCTGATCGCGCTTACGCCGCTCTATGACCTGGTGACGAAGTCCCTCTTGGGGATTCCGGACCCGGTGGCGGAGGCGGCCCGGCTGCCGATGGCGATCTTGATCCCTTGGAGCCCATTTATCGGCTGGCGTCGCTACCTTCAGGGCGTCCTGATTCGGCACGGGCGGACGCGCCTGGTGGGTTGGGGCACCGGGGTTCGCGTGGTGACGATGGCCGCGATGAGCCTTGGTCTGTTTCAAATGGGGACTTTGAGCGGGATGATGGTCGCGGCGATTGCGCTGGTCTCGTCGGTGATGGCCGAGGCCTTCTTCATCCATTGGGCGAGTCGCGAAACGGTGCGAGAGGCCCTGTCGGCCCATTCGGAGGCGGGGTCGGAACCGCTGACGATGGCGAAATTGGTTCGTTTCCATCTCCCCTTGACCGCGACGACGATGACTTTTATGCTCTCGCTTCCGCTGACGAGCGCGGCGATCGCCCATTCGCCGGACAATGTGCTGGCGATGGCGGCGTGGCAAGTGGCGACGAGCATGGCGTTCCTGCATCGATGCGTCGTGTTTGCTCTTCCCGAGCCGATCATCGCGCTTTACCGTGGGGCGGCGACCGCGCGAAAGCTCGCGCGGTTCAGCATTGGGGTGGGGCTTTTCGCGTCGCTGACGATTCCGCTCTTTTGGTTCTTCGGCGTCGACCGGCTGCTTTTCGGCGGCGTGTTTTCGGCCAAGCCGGAAATTGTGGGGCTGGCCTCGACCGCTTATCTGGCCACGATGCTCGTACCTTTTGTGGGGGCGATCCAGGGCTACCTGCGCGGCATGTTGACGGCGCAGCATTTCACTTCGGCACGACTGGCGGCGGTGTTGGCCTCGACCGGCGTGCTGCTGGCGATGCTGCAGCTTGGCGTGAGCCAGCGCTGGCCGGGGGTCTTTGTAGCCGCGTTTGGGCTTTCGGCGGCGGCTCTGGCGGAGTTGGGCGCGCTAGGCTGGGGGTGGCGCCGGGCGAAGTCCGTGATGGCGTTGGCGAACTGAATGGTTTGCGTACCTAGCAAAGGATTTCTCGCCAAGTCGCAAGGCGGGATCGCAGCCCTTACGAGCTTTGCGGGCTAGCCTAGGCGTTCGCTCGGGTGCCGTCTTTGCGTTCTTTCAAAGCAAAGCCAAGGATGATTCTGACCAAGCGCCAAACCCCTTCGGCAGGAGCCCCGCCGCCGGAAGCCGAACTGAAGTCGCCATGGTCGCCAAGGTCCACGCCGCCACCCTGCTGGGCATTGAGGCGGCGCCGAT
>CAYONY010000277.1:0-3962 GCA_964405415.1 uncultured Fimbriimonadaceae bacterium
CTACGGCGGAACCGGCAAAGCGGCGCGGAACTGGACGTGCTTCCACGCCATCGTCCGAGCCCTTCGGGGACTCGAAAACGACGAAACGCTGCTGATCCAATCGGGCAAGCCGGTCGGTGTTCTCAGGACGCATGACTATGCCCCCCGCGTTCTCATTGCAAATTCGAACCTGGTCGGGCATTGGAGCCACTTTGACGAGTTTTCGCGGCTCGAGGCGATGGGGCTGACGATGTATGGCCAGATGACCGCCGGATCGTGGATCTATATCGGCAGCCAGGGAATCGTTCAAGGTACGTTCGAGACGTTCGCCGCGGCGGCCGAAAGGCACTTCGGAGGCTCTCTGGAGGGGAAGCTTGTCGTCAGCGGCGGCATGGGCGGCATGGGCGGCGCTCAGCCGTTGGCCGCGACAATGAACGGCGCTTCGTTTCTCGGGATCGACGTCGACCCGGCGCGAATCGAGAAGCGAATCGCCTCGGGCTATTGCGATCGAATGGCCTCGTCTGTCGATGAGGCGCTCGCAATGCTGGAGGGTCGGCCGCCGATCTCGGTCGGCCTGGTGGGCAACTGCGCGGAGGTGCTCCCGGAGATGGTGCGTCGGGGCATCGTTCCCGAGGTCTTGACAGACCAGACCAGCGCCCACGATCCGTTGAATGGCTATGTTCCGGCAGGAATCTCGTTGGCCGAGGCGGCTGGGCTGCGCGCGTCGGACCCCGAAGAATACAAGCGCCGAGCCGTCGCGTCGATGGGCGTTCACGTTCAGGCGATGTTGGACTTACGAGCCATGGGGTCGATCACGTTCGATTACGGCAACAACATTCGGACGCAGGCGGTCTTGGCGGGGGTTTCGAACGCGTTTGATATTCCCGGTTTTGTGCCCGAATATATCCGGCCGATGTTTTGCGAGGGACGCGGACCGTTTCGTTGGGCGGCGCTCTCCGGCGATCCGGCCGACATCGCGCGGACCGACGAATTAGTATTGGAGCTTTTTCCCCACGATCGCGTCTTGAGCCGGTGGATCGCTTTGGCGAAGGAGAGGGTGAAATTCCAGGGTCTGCCGTGCCGCATATGCTGGCTGGGCTATGGGGAGCGCGCCGAGTTCGGCCTGGCTATGAACGAACTCGTCCGCAAGGGTGAGCTCAAGGCGCCGATCGTGATCGGGCGTGACCACCTCGATTGCGGATCGGTAGCTTCGCCTTACCGGGAGACCGAAGGGATGAAAGACGGTTCGGATGCGATTGCGGACTGGGCGTTTTTGAATGCCTTGGTGAATACGGCGGCGGGGGCTTCGTGGGTCTCGATCCATAACGGCGGCGGAGTCGGCATCGGCTATTCCCAACACGCCGGAATGGTCGTGGTGGCCGATGGGACCACAGCGATGGAGGCACGACTGGAGCGCGTGCTGACGACGGACCCGGGGATGGGGGTGCTGCGCCACGCGGATGCCGGGTACGAGGAGGCGATTCAATTCGCCGACCAGAACCGTATCCAGAGGCCCATGGCGGGATAGGCCGCGAGGTCATGCGCGCCATGGTGCATTTTCTGACGCTTGCTGAGGGAGCCGGGCATCTGGAGCATTTCGCCAAGCACTTTGGCCGCCGCAGCGTGCGACGCCTTTCGGAAACCACTTACGCTGCATTTTTGGGGCGGAAAGAGGCGCCCCGAGGGGTCTATGTCTTCACCGATCGGGATCGGATGAACTCCCGGCAACGGGCAATCGCCATCCGGCTTTGGGACGTTTTGGCGGCCCAAAGGGACGATGTGCGACTTCTCAACAACCCCGGTCGCCAGCTTGGCAGATATGACCTCCTTGTCGAACTGCACGATCGAGGAATCAATGAGTTTCGAGCCTGGCGGCTCGACGAGTTGCCGGAGTCGCTTCCGTTTCCCGTTTTTGTCCGCAAAGAAAACGACCATGGGGGGCCTCGTTCGGGGTTGCTCCATTCCGGAACCGAGCTTTGGCGTGCCCTCGCCGCGTGCGCGTTGGAAGGCATCGCGCCCAGCGATCTGCTGGTCTGTCAGTATCGCGAGACGGTGGAGCCCGATGGCATCTACCGAAAGTACGGTGCGATGCGGGTTGGATCGGCCGTATTCGGGCAGTTCCTGATCCTCGAACGGCGTTGGGAAAAGAGCCAGGGAGAGCGAATTCGGACTCCCGAAGCCCGTGAGGAGAACCATCGCTATTATTGCGACAATCCCCACGCGGAGGCTCTGCTCCCGGTGTTCGAACTGGCCGGAGTCGAGTATGGCCGCATGGACTACTCGATGTGCGGGGGGAAGCTTCAAGTTTGGGAGATCAACGACAACCCCCACCTTGCCGCCCCGGTGCTTGCCCACTACAACGCCGAAAACGGGGTTTCCCGCTATTTGGAGGGACTCGAAAGAATGGCGGACGATGGGCCTGAAGGCGGCTCGTTTTCCTTTGATTTCCCCTGGACCGATTGGGATCGAGAGGAGCTGGACTAAACGATGGTCTTTCTCGTTTCCACCGACCTTCGAATCCGGTTGGCGCGGCCCCCGTTCGAGGCCCGCTATCCGCAAGTGCGCGATCGGGTCGGGCTCAAACCTTACGCCGAGCTCTTGGCCTCGGCGTTTGATCTCGGTGCGACCCACGTGCTCTGCTCGGTCTCGTGCTTCTCGGCCGTCCAGCGAAGGGTGGCGCAGCTTTGGGAGGCTGCGGTGGCTCGGCGATGTCCGCAAGCTCGGATCGTGAACCGGCCGAGCTTGGTTCCGCATTGGACGGACCTCATGGCTTTGGCGCAAAGAAACGGCCACCGAACGGCGGCGACATGGAGCCTGGCCGACCAGTTGAGGGAGCCAAGATTTCCGATCGTCCTTCGCCAGCAAACCCCGGAGTTCCAATTGGATTCTCCCGTGATCGACGATCCGGAAGCAATCCCCGAGATCGTCGACCGAATGGTGTTGGCCGGGGGCTCTCCCGAAGGATTCCTGGCTCTCTCGGCCGGAACGGCCATGAGGGGGGAATTCCATAGCTTGACGACCTTGCTTCGGATCGGCGAAGCGACATTTCCGTCCGGAGAACCGGCGGGTTACGGCGACTTGGAGGCGATGAAGGCGATGGCCATGAACTTACCGCTTGAGGTCGCCGCTTTTGACTTTCTCGTCGATGAACGCGGGCCGTTGCTCTGGCGGATCGACGACGAGCTTTGCCGATTGCTTCCCGGACTCGTGGATCCTCGACGGGCGCCAAGCGACGCACCTCGGCTGGAGGCCTTGGCCAACTTCGGCGAGGCTACGGAATGCGGCGGGAGGGAATCGATCGAAATCGATGTGGATTCGGTCCAAGCCGCGCTGATGTGTGAGTCGCGACGCGGCGTCAAGTGATGGCCTCGGGTCCCCCGCGATCCGGTGCGCCAAGCGCCTCAAATCCGGTAAAACAGGCCCGGCGCGTGGAGGGACGCGCTCATTCGCCGCAAGGAGCACGCATGGCCGCCGTCGCGAGCACGGAAACCGTACGCATCAAGATCAACGAAATCGAGCTCGACGTTCCCAAAGGGGAGCTCATCGTCGAATCGGTCAAGCGTCTCGGCCTTGAAATTCCCATCTTCTGCTACCACCCGCGCATGAAGCCGGTGGGAATGTGCCGGATGTGCCTCGTCGAAGTCGGCTTCACTCAGCCTGACGGCAGCGTCCGCATGATGCCCAAGCCGCAAGCCGGATGCACCCTCCCGGCATCGGACGGAATGGCGGTCTATACCGATTCCGAACTTGTCCACAAAGATCGGCGTGGCGTCCTCGAGTTCCTGCTGATCAACCATCCGCTCGACTGCCCGATCTGCGATCGAGGCGGCGAGTGCCCGCTTCAAAACAACACGCTTTTCTATGGCCCTTCGACGAGCCGGTTCGTCGAGCTCAAGCGCCATCTGCCCAAGGCGTTTCCCCTCTCCAGATACGTTACGCTCGATCTCGAACGCTGTATCCAATGCGGACGCTGCGTTCGCTTC
>CAYONY010000278.1:0-3205 GCA_964405415.1 uncultured Fimbriimonadaceae bacterium
CTGGGCTATCCGACGAAATCCCGTTGGGATTGGACACTGGCTACTGCCCGACCGCTTCTCATCCTCCCCATCCGGCTCTTCGATCGGCTGGTGGGCAGGACAATTGAAGCAGATAAATGTGGGATGCCACTGCCATTCATCGAACGACCTTATTTGGCACTCTCATCCCTCGCCATCCCGAGAGGTACTGTTAGGGCCCCGACCCCATGCGGCAAAGGCTGAATTGGCATCAAAGATGAGGCGATATAGCGTTACAAGGAACCTCTTCGCACTCGTCATGGGACTGTTCGGAGTCGCGCTATTTGGCCTGGGGTTCATCTATATTTGGGTCCCCACCATCGGTTTCTACTGGCTTCGATCATTGGCAGCGATAGTTGTAGGCGCTGCACTGGTCTACCTGTCGGTACGGCTTGCGAAGGAAAGTTCATGAATTTGGCCCTTTCGCTAGTGGGCTACGGGGCGGAATGTGGAGCCAAGGTCGGATCCTATCCTCGCGACGCCGCTCGTCGGTCTGCCGATTCCACCGCCGACTTAAACGCGGGATGGCGCACGATTTCGAACCCGACGTGCTTATCCCCCGCGTCGTAGTATTGCCACGGCGAAGCCAGCGACGAGAACCGCTTCACGATGCTCCCCCCGATCTGCCCTGCCAGCGCGGACATCGCATCGTCGATCTTATCGAACGTCCGCCCGCCCAAAAGGGGGCTCTTGACCTGGGGCTCGGACGACATCCCGCCCCAGATCTCGGACCGCCGCTCGGACCGGGCGCGGAACGATTCGACGGTGCCCACGTGGATCCAGCCGACGTCGTTGACCCATGCCATGTAGCCCTGGTTGTCGGTGGGCCGGGCGGCCGGCGTGGCTTTGGCAAGCATCCGGTTGACGAGCGCCTTATCTCCGGCGCGTACTGCCGAAATCAACTGGACCGAGGTGTAGCCGGCCGCGAGCTTGATCCGGCCCTCCTTGATGCCCTGAAGGTAGCTGGCTTCGAGCTTGGTCGGCTGCGCGGCAAGGACCATGCCCGAGCTTTGTCCGCCGAAATAGGCGAGGACTTGGTCGTAGGTGGCGGTGCTCCGTTCGAGGCCGCGGTCGAAGCACTCGGCAACGCTTCGATCGATAAATTGGCCGGTTTCCGTGTTTTCGAGGAGCCACCGCGCGCCGTCATGCCCCAGCCGCGCCGCGCCGTACATCGCGCCGAGGGTCGGGACTTTGAGGAAGAGTGCGCCCATCCCGCCGGATTTGGCGAGCCGATAGGCGGCGGCTTGAGCCTGCTTGAAGGCCTCGGTGGCTTCGGCGTCGGTGGTCGTGCGGTCTATCGCTTTGGCAATTTGGAAGGCGTACTCGCGCCCCTCTTTCGCCGCGTTGAGGACCTCGAGCGCGACGCCGACTTTGCCCAATTTGTCCAATCCGCTCAGCGCCCGGTGGGCGGCCAGGTTGAGCTTCTGCCGGGTCTCTCCCATCTCTGATAGGTTCTCGGTGACCCCGAACGCTTTGCGCAGCGCGCCATCGAGCTTTTGAAATCCCGAAGGCGAGGCGGCCACCGGGCGTCGCATCTCAATCGCGACCTCCCGCGCCATCGTTTTGCCGCCGCGCGATTCCTTTCGAATCATCCGTTCGATGAGCTGGCCCTTTTCCGCCGGAGACAGTTCGGAGCTGATCGCGGCGATGGTCTTGGCCGCGTTGGGCCAGGCTCTTGGATTCTGGGCATGGGCTTCCGCCATCGCGTCGGCGAGGTCTTGGATGGCCCTTGCCGCCGAGTTCCGGGTAAGCGCGCTGCCGACCGCCGATGAGTTGAAACTGCCGGGCGCGCGGATGGCCCCTCGCGCCGCCGCGGAGGTCGAGCGCTGTTCGAAGGCAAAGACCCCATCCTTCAAGGACACCTTGATTTCGGGCCGGCGAAACGGCTCGGGATAGCGAAGCCGCTCCTGGTTTCGAATCCGGGTCGCCACGCTTTCCAGCCGCTCGACGTACTTTTGCTCCATCGCCATGAGCTGCTGGAGCTTGCCGCGTTCGACCCGATCGTGCAGGAGGGAGGGGTTGGCCTGAAAACGAGCCATTTGGGCGCGCTTTTTGGCGATCTGCTCCTGCATCTCCAGCGCGTATTCCCGAATGTGAGATTCGCCGACCGAAGGGCCGTCTTTCATCCGGGTGATCCGCTCGTACTCGGCAGCTTCGCGCCGTCCGTAGGCTCCGTTGTTGATCCCTTTGATCGCTTTGAATTGCTCGTTGGAAACCGTGTGGGGGTCGGCCATGAAGTCGACGTCGAGCCGCCGGTGCCAATTCGGGTAGGGCTTGTAGGCCATGCCTTCGGGCACCAGGCATTTTTGCCGCCACGCGTTGACGAGCTTGTTGTAGTTCTGCTGGATCGCCTCGATCTGGCCGACCGCGTTCTTGGCGGTGAGCTTGGCGATGTAGTCGGAATCGGTGCCGGGGCTGAACCTTGCAGATGTCGGGGTCTGAACCGTTAGCTCGGCGCCCGCCATCTTGGCGGCCAGTCGCGCAAACCCCTCGTTGAGTCCGGCGAAATCGCGCTGCATGGCCTGGTAATGGCCGTCGGCCATCCAGCCGTTGAGGCGGGCGTTGTTCAGGAGCGCGTTGTTTTGGAAAAGGAGGGCGCGTTGGCCCGGGGTCGCCTTTCCCGCGCGAAGCGATTCGAGGGCGGTCAGCAGGGGCTCACTGAGGCTTTGGGCCGGGGCGCGGGCAGCCATCGCGATGAGGGCGACGAAAAACATAGAGATTCGAAGCGCAAAGGTGCTCATTTTCTCCAAACTCCAATGGAATTGTTGGGGTTTGGAACTTCGAGCCGGCACGGTCAAAGTACAGGATTTGGAGCGGGCAAAGCCCGGCGGCTACTTCTTCCGGCTCTTCATTGCGTCTCGCATCGCGACATACTCCGCGACGAACTTGTCAACCGGCACCGAGGCGATGGTCTTTCCGACCACCTCAAGCGGCACATTCTCCAGCTTCGTGATCCGGATGCAGGCCGCCCCCATGTCGAGCTTCTTGCCGGTGGCGGCCCAGGCCTTCTTGAACTCGGCGGCGATCGTTTCGTTGCCATAGACGGTCATCAGGCTGAGCGTCACGTAGTTCTTTTGATTTCCGATTCCGGCAAAGGGCAGCGGCTGCTTGGGGTCGCAATGGTAGCCGTCGGGAAAGATGGCGTGGGGCACGCTGTAGCCGATGACGCCGTATTGCATGGTTTCCT
>CAYONY010000278.1:3215-3946 GCA_964405415.1 uncultured Fimbriimonadaceae bacterium
CCGAGATGATTCTGCGTATCGATCCGGGTCTTATTGCCTTCGGGCAGGTTCTTCAAGATGGCCGAGCGGAGGGCTTCGACGATCAATCGCCGATCCTCGGGCAGTTCGGCAAGATACTGCGCGACGGTGGCGGCTTTGCGGGTCATGGAGGGTTTGTACCGCATCGGCTCGCGGCCGAATTCGGGACTACAATGGATTCGATGGCCTCACGGCTCAAACGAATGGCCAAGACCGGGATGGTCGCCTTTGGCGTCCTGATCGCCGGCGCTTCCCTGGGGCTCGTGGGCGTCCTTCAGTTTTGGCCGAGCGACCGCTATCGCTTTCTCGGCGGCCGCGATCCGGTTCTCGCCGGAGTGATGCCTCCGATTCAGATTTGCTTCGCGAACCCTCCGCATGAGCGTTGGGCGCAAGAGTATCGAATCTACTCGTGGAAACAGGACTTTGCGAGCGTCGTTGCCGCTGCCGAGCGAGAGCTGCCTGCGTTCGGCTTTATGCGCGTTCCAGCCCGTTCGGCGAAGGAAGATTGGGTCGCCTTTGAAGGCGATGAGGGCAAGTCCGTCTGGCTCCAGCCCGGGCCAAGCGAAACGCGTAGGGAAGCATTGGGTGGCAAAGGATCGAGGGACCCGAAGTGGGTCACCGTGGTAATTGAGACGGCGGCTCCCCGGAATTGGGTGACTCACGTTCGCATTGCATTCGAGCCGACCGATTGGTGATGGAGGGGTTTTCCTGGT
>CAYONY010000279.1:0-3910 GCA_964405415.1 uncultured Fimbriimonadaceae bacterium
ACCCGGGCGGGGAAAACGGGGCCGTCGGCGGGGGGCAAGATGTCGGGGTGGGTCCCGGATGTTTGTTCTAAATTTTGTTGGGGCGGGGCGGGGGGGACCGTTGGCCCCCCCGGCCCTATGGATTTGCAAGGACCTTACGAGTGGTCTTTGATGTACTTGTCGCGCTCTTCCTTCGAATCAAAGGTTTTGGTCTCGGATTTGTCGCCGTCAAACGATCCGTTTTTGTTCTTGTCTTCGAACTTCTCGGGAGGATCATAGTTGCCGTCCCCGTTGGCGTCGTTGTATTCTCCGGGGTCCTTTTTGCCGTCGGAGTTCTTGTCGGTCCAGGCGCCGTCGTTCTCATCCCAAACCCCGTTCGTATTGGCATCAGTGAACTTCTCGCGCTCGTCACAGCGCTTCTTCTTGGTGAAATCGTGGGCCCCGCCATGGCCGGCGGCCTTCGAACAGCCGAAGTGGATTTGGCAAAGCAGGCGACGCCAAGCCACCCACTTCCGCCCGACCTGTTCGCGCTGCCAAGCACCCGCTTCCAGCTGATGCTCCGTCGCCTTACAGGGGTTCTTTTTCGGGTCCTGTCCTCCTGCCGGATCGGCGAGCATCACGCCGTTCAGCTCCCATCCGATCGTGAACTTGCCCATCCCGGTCGCATTGGCAAGAATGGGGATTGATTTGGGCACGCCGCCCACGACTTCGACTTCCTTCTCCTGCGCTCCGCCCCCGAAGTGGACCGGTCCCGACGTGATGCGGACCTTGACTTTGCCCCGAACATAATCGGGCGTGAGCAAGAACTCGAGCATCGTCACATCGTTGTTCGACACACGCTCGCGGGTCAGTCGAGATCGCGCGTCGTAGAGGGTCATGCCGTCGCAAGTTGTGGTTTGCCCCGTCGCCCGATTGGTGACTTTGAGATCGTATGATCCCGGACCAAACTCGCTCAAAGACCCGGTTTTGAGCTCTCGGGGGGTGGCGGCGAGCACCGGAAGGTCGGTCGAGCCGGCGGAGATCGCCATCTGGCCCGCGTCCGGATGGAATCCGGTTCCACTCAGCCGAAGTCCGTCCTTCATGTTTGAAAGCGGCGCTGGATTCGGGATTTCCAGCTTGGCGTTGGAGTCGAGGGGAAGATTGCCCGGCTTGATCTCGATCGGCACGGTCGGCGAAGGTTTGCCGCCGCCGCCCCGATGGGTCAGGAGGTAGGTTCCCGCCGCGAGCCCGGCGGCCAGGAAGACGCGGCCCAGGCGGTCGGTCTTTTTCGTGGCGACCACTTCGCCCTCCACCGTCTTGATGTCGACGACCTCGCCTTCGACGGAGCCTTGCGCCGCAAAGGTGAAGGGCTCCTTTTCGTTCACCTCGTTCGGTGTGACATAGCCGGTAACGGTGCCTTGGGCGGCCTGCACTTCAAGACCGTAACCCAAAGCAAGGGGGGTCAGGATCGCGTGGACAAGGATTGTCGAAAGAGCAAAAAGGGTTTTGGCGTTCATGGATTGACCTCGTTGATTCGGGGGGACACGGCGGGTTTCAATTTTGTTGCGGGCTAGGCTCGGGACCGCCGCGGCCCACTTCGCCTTGAACCTGGTTCGGCGCAACCACTTCACCGGTTGCCTGGTTGCCGCCCACCACCTCTCCGGAAAGCTCGTCGCGGCTCCAGCCGACGTTTGCATCCATCATCTCGACGCTTCGATCGACGATCGGAACCGGCGGGACCGCATCTCGTCGGGGTTTCGCACTCCGTCCCTGGCGGGGAGATTTCGTCTCTTTGATCGGCCGGGACTCGGGCGAGCTCGTCGATTTGGGTTCCGGAACCGGGAGAAGGCGGGTCGGGTCGAGCCGGGGAGATTCCGAATGAGGGGAAGTCGCTCGGTCCGGCTTGTTCTTGGCAATGGGCTCGGCCGAGGATCGGAGGCCGCTTGAGGGTCCGAAGACTTGGAACGCGACGACGAGAAGGAGAGCCGCGGCGGCCAGTCCGGCGACCCACGGCAGCCCGCGCATCCAGGTCCATGTGGGTTTGGCCGGGGCGGGCGCCTCCTTTTCGAGGGCGCGAAGCTCTTTGAGGAGGGTTCGGCAGCCCGGACAGGCGGCGATGTGGGCGAAAGCCGCCTCGGCGCGCGGCGCTTGGCGGCCTTTTTGGGCGATCGACAAGAGCGTTTCCGCATCGAGGCACCCTTCGCCTCGAGGTGGCGCCAAACGCGTGCCCCAGTCGCGCTCGGTTTGGGTCAGCGGCTCCAAAGGGCCTCCATACCGAGAAAGGCGACGAGCAGAGCCGGCAGTTCGAGGTGCCGGGCCAACTTTAGACATGCGTTTCGGAAATGGGACGACCGGGCATCGCGCAATTTGAGCGCCTCGATTTCAGCGGCGTCCATTTCCAAATGGGCAGCTTCGGCGGCCCGTTCGATCGCGGCGTCGCCGCCCGCCAGATCCGGTTCGAAGGCAATCAGATGGGCCAGGAGCTTGGTGCGTCCGCGAAGGAAATGGCTGCGGACCGTTGGGCCTTTGAGGTCCAGCAGTTCCGCAATCTCCTCGAACGATTCGCCTTGGTAAACCATCGTGATCACGTTGATCTCGTCCGCGCCGCACGCTGCTTCCATCGCATAGCGCAGGCGTTCGACATAGATCTTTTCAACCGTATCTTGGTCTGGACACGCGACCTGGGAAGACTGTTGCAGGTCGGCGACATTTTCCAAATCAAAGTCGTCAAAGGCGTCCCAACGCTCGCCGGCGAGGCGGCGGTAGTAGTTCTTGACCTCGTTCACCGCGATGCGGAGAAGCCACTGGGAGAACGGGCAGTCGCGGCGAAATTCGGGGAAGTAGCGGGCGGCTTTCAGCGCGACGTTCTGCACCAGGTCCTCCGCGTCTTCTCTGGTTCGCGCCTTGCGGCGGATAAAGCCCTCGATGGTGGGCCGATGCTGGCGCAAGAGATCGTCGATGCCCGGTCTGTCCCCTTGCTGTTCTGTCCCGGACGCACGCGGCGGGTCGGGAAGCATAGCCCTCATCCCGGCAGTAGGAAGCAATGGTAAGGACGATTGTTCCGGGCGTCCTGGGGCCAAGAAATCCAGTCCCCTTGATTCGACAAAGAAGAAAGTGGGGGAGGGGTCAGGGGGTGGGGGTTCCCGAGCAAAGGACGAAGCTCGAAGGTCGAGGGTCGAAGGGAAGGTTTGTTTTCAGAGCTGGTTTCGAATCGGTCCTGATTTGAAATGCGGTCCATTACTCTCGATAAAGGGGTCGGGCCGACCGGAACAGCCACCATGTGAGGACTCCGGTTCCGATCAAGAAGCAGGGCGCGAGCAGCAGCAACAAGAGTCCGACCCAGCCTTCTACCGGTCCCGACAGACCGAAATTGCTTTCGCCAAAAAACATCATGATTCCATAGGCAAAACAAAAAAGAAGGCAAAAGCCTCCAGCGGCCAAGATCGCGGACCCGACGGCCACATGGAGCAAGAAGATCGCAAGGATTCGGAAGAATCGCCTCACGCCCGAGGTTTAGCCCAGTTTGTCGGTCAGCTGATGTCGAGGTACCACGAAATTGGTTCTCTGAGCTTGTATTGGCGCATTCCCATCGGTGAGCATCGGTGCCCATCTGCGGTTTCGATTCCCGGAAGAAGGGAACCGCAGATACGCACAGATCGACGCAGATAGGTTTCTCAACCCGCCGACAATTTGTAAACGCAATCAGGCGGCTTTCTTGCGTGGTTTGGGCTTGGGGTGGATCTTTACAACCTTGCCTTCCCTCATCACGACGATCGGCTCGCCGTGCCGCGCCGCCTCTTCGCGAGCGAGCTTGGCGGCATCCCGCATCGCCTGGGGCAAATTGGCCAGGTCGGGATCCTTCGCGCATTCAATCGGTTTCTTCATAGCGCTCACTCCATTCTATTGTGACAGAAACTTCTTCCGTATTGTCCACTAGAGCCCAGCTGTCGGC
>CAYONY010000280.1:0-3901 GCA_964405415.1 uncultured Fimbriimonadaceae bacterium
TTTAAGTTCAGATCGAGGGTTCGATTAGAACTTGACGCCGAGCTGGAGCACCTTGCGGTGGCCCTTGGCCTTGTCGTCTCCGAGACCGGAGAACGGATTCATGCCAAAGACGCCCTTGCCGTCGTAGTTGCTCATCTGCCAGAGGAAGCTGAAGTACGCGTTCTCGTTGAACGAATACTTGAAGCCCAGGTCGTACCAGCGCTCGCGAGGCGAGCCGCCGTCGAAGACCTGCGTGCCGCTGGAGAGGAACCGATCGGCCAGATCCCACTCGACCCACTCGCCGCCGAGCCACATCGTCCAGCTATCGCTGATCTTGTGGTTGAGCATCAAGCGGAACGATCGGATCTCGTCGTCCTCCGAAAGGCCCATGCTGCCGCCCATATCGACATCGGCGCCGCGGAAGAACTCCTTCTTGAAAGAGATTCCGGTCCGATCGCTGATCTTGAACCAGCCGCCGACGTGGAAGCTTTCGACGTCCACCGGGTTCGTCCAGATACCGACGCGGCCCCAATAACCCGGAGCATAGAACTGCGGGTCGATGTGACGCCAGCCAAGATCCACGCCCCAGCGCTCGCCGCGCTTATAGGACGCTTTGAAGCCATAGGCTGCATTGTCCTCGTCGACCTGGGTGTCGCTGTCCTCGTTCAGGTTCGTCGCCGAATAGAACGCGTTGACATTGAAACCACCGACCGGGAGGTCGATCGATCCACCGAAGACGGTGACGCGGTTGGCCAGCACGACCGGCGATCCGCCCAGGTTCGACGTGTTGTTCGAATCCAGGAACAGATAGTTGAGGTTCAGCTTGCCCTTGCCGAGCGGCAGGTTGGCGTTGAAGCCAAGGTGCTGATCGATCTCAATGCCGTTCATGTTGCTGCCCGTACCGCGCGGGCGATTCGGGTTGTTGCCCGTGTCGCCGCCCGGCTCGAAGGGATGGCCAAAGTTGCCCGCCCACATCGACCACGGATCGGTGCCGTCGCTCGAAAGGCGACCGCTCTGGCGTCCGCCAAAGACATCGAGGCTGACATTGCCGAACATCAGGCCGGCGACGAAGCCGTCGAAGATCCAGTCCGGACCGTCGAAGTACGGAAGCTTCACGTCCGGGCTCGTTTCCGGCTTCATGAACGTGTAGGGTCCCGCGTGGTAGCCGACGCGGCCGACTTTCATCTTCGTATCCTGGCCCCAGATCGACGTCGCAAACGTGACGTTGAACGTGTGGAACCAGATGTCCATCTCTTCGCTGTCCGAATAGGCCATGCCCTGCAGCTGGTGCGAGGGGAGCCATGCGGTGCTGCCGAAGAAGCCGTCGATCGAACCCGACGACGCCAGGGTGTTGCCCATGACGATCGTGGCTTCGCCCTTGGGGCCCGAATCATTGGTGGTGGTCAGCGTAAAGCCGCCCTGGTGCCAAATGTTCAGGTCCTTGGTGCCGCCGGCGGGACCGCCGTCGTCCTTGCTGACGCCGACCGGACGGCCGTCTCGGGTGATCCCGAAGTGTTCGTCTTCCGCGATGCCGGCTTGGCCGATGAAGGTCATCGAACCGTGGATGTCCACCGGAAGCTTGCGGTTCTCGAGGGCCTTGACGCGGTTGGCGAGGTCCGCCATCCCTTTCTTCATGGCCTCGACGTCGACGCCCATCGAAGCGAGCTCGCGCTCGAACGTGGTCGCCATCCGCTTCATGGCGGCGATGTCATCGCCCCACGATTTCATGCCGTTGACCGCCGCATTGGTGGCCGCCAGGGCATCGCGAACCTGCTGAAGCTCCGCCTTGGTGACGTAGTTGTCCAGGTTGACGTTGCCGCCGGTGTTGCCGCCCGGGATCTTGCTCTCGAGAGCCGTGATCTTGGCTTGCATGCCGTCGGCGAGGTTCTTGAGGTGCTGATAGACCGCGTGAAGCGCAACCGCCATCTCATAGCGGCTGGCCGGGCGGCCACCCCGGAAAAGACCGTCAGGATAACCGACGAGCAGACCCGCTTTCTTCATGTTTGAAAGCGCTTCAAAAGCCCAATGGTTTTCCTGAGCGTCCGGGAAGTTCTCCTGGGCCAGAGCCGGCGTCATCACCGCTCCACCCAGAACGGCGCTAAGCGCATACGTTAGCGTTCGTTTCATTCCGTTCACTACTCCTTGTGATTTACTGGGCAGTGCCGGAAACGGGGCGGAAGCTCGCCGCGGACTAGATCCTCACAACTTTCCTGAAGTTCCCTATGAGAACCAAGCCCTCGTTTAAGCTCGGCCACGCATCCTGCGCTGCATCCGATCACTGGGATTGTACACCCTTCCAAAAAGAATTGCAAGTTCGCCGGAAGCGAAAAGGCGCGTTCGAAGGCCAAGTTCGGGCCTTTCGACCCGGAACTCGCCTCGTACGCGCCTGCCGCCCGCCTCGCTGAACCCTCTCCGAAAACGTGTCCTCCCAAGTTCTATTGTCGAGCTGTAGGCCGGGTTTCCCTAGGGCATCGGACTAATCCGTCCGATCCGTCCCATCTGTCCCATCGGTCCAACGTCGGCGCGCCCAAGTACAATTCCCCCATGCTCGACCGCGCCTTCATCCGCCAAAACCCCGACCTCGTCAAGCTCGGCGCATCCCGAAAAAAGGTCGATGCGCCGGTCGACGAGCTTCTGCGGGTCGATGCCGACTTTCGTGCGCTCACCCATCGCCTGGGCGAGCAGCGGGCCCAGCTCAATGGGGCGAGCAAGTCGATCGGCCAATTCATGGCTCAAGGCAAGCGCGAAGAGGCCGAAGCCGCCAAAGCCGAAGCCAAAACGCTGAGCGATGCCATCGCGGCCGATGAAGTTCAGGAGAAAGCGCTCGAAGCCCGTCTTCGCGATCTCGAGCTGCAAATCCCGAACCCGCCGCATAGTTCGGTTCCCGAAGGAAATTCGGAAGCCGACAACGTCGTCGTGCGGGAATGGGGGGAAAAACCCAAGTTCGATTTCGAGCCCAAAGCCCATTGGGACCTCGCCGCGGGCCTGAAGCTGATCGACCTCGAGCGCGCCGCCAAGATCTCCGGCAGCGGGTTTGTGGTGTACACCGGCTGGGGCGCGCGGCTTCAGCGTTCCCTCTTCAATTACATGATCGACCTGCACACCCTCGACGGGGACTATCTGGATGTCTATCCGCCGTATATGGTCAATGCGGCGAGCCTGGTCGGTACCGGCCAACTCCCCAAGTTTGAGGACGACCTTTACAAGGTCGATGACGACCTCTATATGATCCCGACCGCGGAAGTGCCGGTGACAAACCTCTACCGAGACGAAGTATTGGAAGCCTGGCAGCTCCCGATCAAGCACGCCGCCTTTTCGGGCTGCTTCCGGCGCGAAGCGGGAGCCGCCGGCAAGGATACGCGGGGCGTCCAACGGGTGCACCAGTTCGACAAGGTGGAGCTGGTGAAGCTCACGTTGCCCGAAACGAGCTACGACGAATTGGAATCGATGGTCGTCGATGCCGAACGCGTGCTTCAATCCTTAGGGCTTCACTATCGCGTTGTTCTGCTGTGCCCGCCCGAAATGAGCTTTTCCAACGCAAAATGCTACGACCTCGAGATTTGGGCGCCCGGGGTAGGCCGTTACCTCGAGGTTTCTTCGTGCTCGAATTTCGAAGCGTTCCAGGCGCGCCGGGCCAATATCCGCTTCAAGCGCGGCCAAGGGGAAAAGCCGGAATTCGCGCACGTGCTGAACGGCAGCGGCGTCGCGTGTCCTCGGCTGTTCGCCGCGATCCTGGAGGCGTGCCAGCAGGAGGACGGTTCGGTGCTGGTGCCCGAGCCGCTGAGGCCGTACGTGCGGGCGGACGTGATCGGGGCCTCCTAGCGCATCCAACTCACCCCACGGGCAACAATTCTCAGGCAACATTCGCCATCCCCCGCACTCCTACCGTGTCGTCTTAACGACTCCTCTTCCGACAACCTAA
>CAYONY010000281.1:0-3898 GCA_964405415.1 uncultured Fimbriimonadaceae bacterium
GTAGTACGCAGCGAGGCTGCCGAGATCCGTGGACGGATTGCGATAGATGCGGCTGGCGGCAAGGACCGAGGGATCGCCCGGACCGATCGTGGGCCGCGGCGTGTTGGCGGAGTTGATCGCGTTGCGAAGCGGTCCGGTGTCTTGGCCGCGGAAGTCCTCACCCGTCCAAGGCGTATCGCCCAGGAGATTCGACACGGTGTCGCCCATGCCCTCGCCGTAAGCGCCTTGATTGGTGCCGCCGGCGCTGACCAAATGGTGGCCGTACTCGTGCCAAACGACCGTGCTGTAGGCCATGTTGGGGCACATCGTGCCCGAAGTGGCGGCGCGATAGAAGTTGATCGACGAGCCGTTGTAGAACGCGTTGCAGCTTCCGCTAACGTTCACGTTCACCGGCATGACAATATCGATGCCCGGATAGGCAGGGTTTTGAGCCTTGGCGAAGTCATGCACCATGTTGGTGAAGATGTAGCCATTCACTTGGGAGGTCGAAAACTCGTCGCGCGCCGGGTTGAAGAGAAAGTCGGCCGGCCCAGGAGGCGTCACGTTCTGGTTCAGGCTCATCGTCGACCCCGCTTGGTTGACGACGCGGGCCCAACGCCCGGTGAGCGGCGCATTCACCGTCACAGGAGCGGTGCCGCCATGAGGGATCGTGTAGCCGCCGTTGGGCGCGGTAAAGGCGAAGTTGCCGCCGGTGATGTCGATGCGAAGGTTATGCAGCGACTGTTGCGTCTCCGGGTTGTTGGCCTGGTCCGGTTTGAGGCCGGGAGTGGCCCAGCCAGTGACGGTCCCATTCACATCGATCGACCAAATCGCCTGGCGCTCCTCCAAGACCTTGCCGGTGTGGGCGTCGACAAACGCCTCGACCCGCTCGGGCAGGCTGCCGCATGTCGTGCAGCCGGTGGCGGAGGTTGGGCTGGAGGCGATAAACGTCCAAGCCAGGTGGGCCCGGTCTTCGCCGACCCAAATCACGAGCGAGGGCTTTTCAAACTCCTTGAGGCTCGGATGGTGTTTTTTGAGATTGGCGTGGGCGGTCTTTCCATTGATCGTGGCCGGAGCGATCGGCCCCCGCACGGTGCGAATACCGTTCACCGCCAGGACAATCGGGTTGCCGATTTGGCTGCGCGAAAGCAGGGTGACCTGGCCGCGATCGACGGGTATGTCGCCCAGAAATTGCTGGAAGGTCCCGGTAACAAACTTGCCGTACATCAGGCTTTGCTCGCCTTTGTAAACCAACCGTGAATCGCCAACCGCAAAAACGTCGGCATACGCATCTCGAAAGGCCAAGAAGGCATCTTCGGGCGTTGCGCCGCCCCCAAAGGGCGGGCCGTAAACGCGCTCAAGACCGGCGCCTTTGCCAAGGAACTGAACGCCCGGCTGGATGCCGCTTAGGCGATTGATCGCATCTTCCTGAGCCGCTCGGACATCGGCCGAGAGTTGGGCGGCTGCCGGAAGGGTCAAAAACAACGAGGCAGCGCAAAGCCACCGGAAACGACGCGTCACCATACCTACTCCTTCGTGCGGCCGGACCCGGGCCGCAACCCCATTTCAGGAAAACCCGCTTGCATTCTACAGCAGAAATCGCCCGGTCGCGATACCGGGTTTTGACGCGGTCACAAGGGCAACGACGATCTGTGGAATAGACCCTTGGGATGCGCTTTTCGGGGCATGGAGTCACGGTTTGGACAATGCTTGGCCTCTTCATTGTGGGGATCGGCCCGCTCGCGTTCTTTGCTTGGTTCAACAAGCTTGGCGACTTTGCCAAAAGCCCGCAGACCGTCGAAATGAATATGGGCACAACCGCATTTGTGGCGGGCGGGCGGGCTCGGCTTTGGTTTGCCGGAGATGAGATGGGCCCCAGTGTCGAAGTTCAATGCAAGCGGACCTCGCGGCTCCTGCAGCTCACCGAGGAACCCAGTGACGAGGTCTGCGGAATCCGCGTCCGCCTCAAGAACATCAAGGAGCAGGTGCGCGGACGCCGCGCCGTCCTTCGCGGCACATTTGAAGTGACTTGGGACGACTCCGATCGCTAGCCCTCGGCTTCCGTCGCCCCTTTCCGATTGAGCGCTCGGGCCAGATATTGGGTTTCCGGCATACCCATGAGCTTGGTGAGGAAGTAATAGGCCCAGCCCCCAAGGAGAATGCCGCTGCCGACCAAGATCAGCGCGCCGACCTTGCCGGCCCCCCAGCCAACCGCCGCGGTAAGCGGAACGAGGCCATAAACCAGGCCGCCAATTACGGCGCTCGCCAAGGCCGCTTTGAGAAAGGTCGCGGCGATGCCCGCAATACCGAACGCCCCGATCTTGGAACGGAGGCTCAGGGTGAGGGCGATGACGAGCAGGCCCGCACTGATCGAACTCGCCAGCGGAAGCGCAGACGGTCCCAAGGGTGACGCGCGCAGCGCCGCAACAAGACCAACAAAGACGAAGGTGGTTCCGGTACCCATTAGGATCGGCAGCCATGTGTTGTGCATGGCGAAAAAGGCCCGCATCAGGACCGGATGCAAGCACCAGGCGAAAATGCCGTAGCCGAAAAGGGCCAGCATCGCCGCCACGTTGCGGGCGTCTTCGGCGTCGAATTTGCCGTGTTGGTACACGGCCTGCACCACTTGAGGTCCGAGCGCCAACAAGATCGCGGTGACCGGCAGCGAAATGTACACCACCGTTCGCATCGTTTTCGCCAAGGTTGCTTTGAAAAGGTCCATACGCTCTTGGGCAAAGAATTGAGAGAGAGCCGGAAACGCGCCGATCGCAAGCGATTGGCCGAAGATGCCGACCGGGGCCAGCATCAGCTTGTTCGCGTAGTCCAGCCAGGTGTTCACGCCTTCGGGATAGAACGAGCCGAACCACTGGAGAATGAGCGCATAGACTCCCGGCAGGGATAAGCCCAGCACCACCGGCAGCATCAGCCGAAAAACCTTCTTCACCCCGGGGTGTGAAACGTCGAGCGAGAAGTGGAAACGAGACTCCAGCTTCCGCATCGCGAAATACGGAATTACGAGGTTGCCGATCACGGCGCCGATCAGCGCGCCCCAACTCATGCCGATCACCCCCGGCGTAAAGAGGCCGGAGAGCGCGACCGCGCCGAAGATTATGCCCAAGTTATAAACGTTGGGCCCCAGGCCGGGTACGGCAAAGACCTGGCGAGCATAGAGCGTTCCGAACATCAGACCGCCGATGAAGAAGGCAAGTTGGGCCGGAAGCAAAATCCGACTCATGTGGGCGATCAACGGGATCAGAGAGTCCGGTTTCCCAGGCGCGATGGCGTGGCTCAGAGGTTCGGCGAAGATCCAGGCAGCGGCGATCAGCACCACCAGCGAGAGGGTCATTACGGTGGTCACCACGCTGAAGACCTTCCACGCGTCGTCTTCGCGCTTGGTGTGCAGGTATTCGCTGAATACCGGGATGAACGCCGAACTCAGCGCCCCGCCCGCCAAAAGAAAGAAGAGGAGGTCGGGAATCGAAAACGCCAAGCGATAGGCGTCGGTCGTGCTATCCGAGCCGAACATGCCGGACATCACCGCATCGCGCACCAAGCCGAGCACGCGGCTGAGGAGCAGGCTGAGCATCATGATGCCGCCGGCTCGGGCGACGTTCGGGTGGGGGCTTGACACCGGATCGGATTTTAGCCGCTTGAGCCGAAGGGTCGACGAATATCCCGGGCCGCTATCGGAAATCCTTCACGCGCCGCGCCAGGGGGGCGGCGCCGGGCGAGGATTAGTCCGTTTGCAGTTCGACGAACTCGACGCGAGGCGCCGCGAGCCCGGCGCCACCTTCAACGCCCAAGACGTAGGCGGCATAGAGCTTTCCGCCTCCAAGCGTGACGTTCTGGGTGAAGAGGATGTTCTCGGTGCCGGCGCGGCGAACCTCAAAGGTTTGCGGCCCGGCATCGACTTCGAGGT
>CAYONY010000282.1:0-3895 GCA_964405415.1 uncultured Fimbriimonadaceae bacterium
CCAGGACCTGCGCGAAATCTGGGAGTCGCCGCCCGATCCGGATGACGATCGTATCGTCGACCGCACCTTCGGCCTTCCCGGCCATGATCGGGAGTCCCCCGATTTGCTCTACGCCTCCACCGTCATCGAGCCCGGAGAAGTTCATGGCGAGGCCTTCATGACCCGGGGCCATTTTCACGTGAACCCGGACCGAGGCGAATGGATGCTGACGTTGCGGGGTCGGGGCAAACTGATTCTAAGAGATCGCCAAGGCAAAGCTTGGAGCGAACCGCTCGAACCGGGAACCACGTGCCTGGTTGACGGCCGCCACGCCCACCGCGTCGCCAATGTTGGAGACGAGCCTCTCGTTTTCGTGGTGGTCTGGCTGGCCGATTGCGGCCACGACTATGCGACGATTCTGAAAGAGGGGTTTGAGCTAAGGGTAAGAATCTGATCCGGAGGCTTACCACTTCCAGAACCGACCCGCCAACGGCGGCAGCGTAAGATCGCTCTCCAAGACCCGCAAAATCCAGTAGGCGTTGAAAAAGATCAGAATCGCGTAGAAGATGAAGAACGACCATCCGGTGCGGACAAAGACGAAGCAAAGCACCCCGACCGCAAAGATCCAGAGAAAGGCATCGCGTGGCTCCAAACGGTCGTTGTAGACCGCGGCTCCCATCATGACCAGGGATACGGCAAAAAAGATCATGCGAACCCTTTGAATCTAGGACGGAACGCAGGGCTTGCCGGTTTGGCCCATAATGCGCCATGAAGCGAATCGTGGCCGCCCTGCTCCTCAGTTCCATGGCCCTCGGCATCCAAGCCGCCCAGTCAAAGCCCGCATTTCGCGACGTCCCCAAAGACCATTGGGCCGCCAAAGCGGTCAATGAACTGAAAGCCCTCGGCCTCCTTTCCGGCTATCCGGACGGCCGATTCCGAGGTTAGCCCGCGGGCTCCAAGTATCCGGTGAAGCTCACGTTCTTGTTGCCGACGGCGTTCTTATCCGTCCGCACCGTCGTAAACGTCACCGAGGAACCAGCTTCCGCATAGAGCCGGACCGAATGGGTCGCCGCGTATTTCGCCTGGGTTCCATCGTTGCCCTGAAACACGAAGAGCAGATTCGTCGAGGCGTTTTGTCCGCCGATCCGGGTGCCGATGTTCCCAATCACGCTCTGGCCGGACGCGGTGGCCACGCGAGCCGAGATCGTCTCGATCACCAGCCGCTTGCCTGCCGGAACGGTGTAGAGCGTGCCCGTTTCCGAGACTTGGTTGCCATTGTCGCTGGTGTTGGACCGGCAAATCGGGATGTCCGCGGTGTTCGGCACCGAGACGCTGGGCGGCGCCTTGATCGCCGGCGTTTGGCCCTGCGATGCGGGAATGAAAAGGGCGATCGCGCCCAGTAGCGCGGCGCCGCAAAGGACACGGGTGGATGCTTGGTTCATCGTGGAAGCCTCCCCAAAAGGCCGACGCGTTGGCGTTCGGTTCGGCCCCCATTCGCCAAGTCGAAGAAACCGTCCTTCTTGACGCCCGGCTTCGAATCGGCGCCAAGTTCGAATGAATCGGTCGCGTTTTCCCCAAATCCGTCGTATCCTAGTCGTGTTCGCGGCCCGAGCGGACCGAAGTGGGGGGAGCCTATGGGCATGAAGTGGACCGTTGAAGTCGAGACGGATTACATCCGGATCGTCTGCGTTGGGGATTTCAACTTGGCCGATGCCAAAGCGGCGGGATCGGCGGTATATGAAGAAGCCGCGAAACATCAGACGAACCGCGTGCTGCTCGATTGGACGCAATTGACCGGCGTGCCGACCGACACCGACCGCTACGAAATGGGAAGGCACGTCGCCGAAGCCTACGCCCGCCAGAACCCGGTTCGGTACGTCAAGGTGGCCGTGCTGGGCCGATCGCCCCTCCTTTCCGAATCGCGGATCGGCGAGACGGTGGCCCGGAATCGGGGGGCTCACGGCATTGTCACCGATCGCCTTGAAGAAGCCTTGGAGTATCTGGGGCTCACCGCATCCGATCCTGGCTCGAATGCACCCTCCCTTGACGCCTGATTCCGATTGGCCCTGAACTCCCGTCGAATTCCCAGGGAAACTCGAGCTTAAAGACGGAATGATTCGGGAGCGATGGAAGCTAAAAAGATTGCCAAAGCCGGTTTGATCGCGGCCGCCGCGGGCGCCGGCGCTTATTTCCTCCTGTCGAAGCGATGCGCGCCAACTCGTCAGCAGTGGGCGCAATTCTTGCGCGACAAAGTCAAAGGTGGCCCCAAGGGCGCCAAAGCCGCAGCCTAAGGACCGAGGGGCCGGCAACGGCACGTTCGGTTCTTTAGGCGGCTGACAACAGCCGCCCGATTGGGCAGGATTGGGGGAACAGGTGTCATAACCTGTTCCCATGTCGCCAATTTCTTTGCTCGCGCCGTTCCTGGTGGCGATGCCCGTTCAGGATCAGTTTCCAAGGGAAGCTTGGCCCTTCGTCGGCCGCTGGGACCTTACGCTGCAGACGCGCAACGGGCCACGGCCCGCTTGGCTGGAAATCGAGCCATCCGGGTACTTCGTGGTCGGTCGCTTTGTCGGCGCGTTTGGCAGCGCCCGCCCCGTCGAGGGGCTCAAGATCGAGGGCGACTCGATCCGCTTTCGACTTCCCCGCCAATGGGAAAAGGCCGACTTGGAGTTCGAAGCCAAGTTGCAGAACGGAACGCTGAGCGGCGAACTCAAGAGCGAGCCTCGCCTCGCGGGCGCCGTGAAAGGCGTGAAGGCTCCCGACCTCAAAACCGAGAAATGGCCCCGATGGGGCGCATCGAAGCCGCTCTTCGACGGCCGCTCACTCGAGGGTTGGAAGACCGATCGGCCCGGAACCAACTGGTCGGTCCGTAAGGGTCTCCTTGCCAATGAGGGCGACGGCGTCAACCTGATCTCGCTTCGCCAGTTCTCCGACTTTCGGCTGGTCGCGGAATTCCGCTATCCCAAAGGCAGCAACAGCGGCCTCTATCTTCGCGGTCGCTATGAAGTTCAAATCGAGGACGGCTTCGGCCACGAAGCGCATCGGCACGGCCCCGGCGCGGTATACGGCTTTCTCGTTCCTTCGGAGAACGCAGCGAAGGCGGCCGACGATTGGCAACGCTACGAAATCGAGCTCGTCGGACGCAAAATCACGGTGGTCTACAATGGCCGGCGCATCCTCGACCGTCAGACGATTCCCGGCATAACCGGCGGCGCGCTGGATTCCAACGAAGGGAGCCCGGGGCCGCTCTACATTCAAGGCGACCACGGCCCGATCGAGTTTCGGAAGCTCGAAGTCAGCGAACCGCGCTAAGAGAGCGTTTTTCGACGGCTTTCCATCGTGATCAGCCCCATCACGATTCCGCCGGCGCCCATTGCCGCCAGCACCGCCGAGGCAAAAAACACAACCGGGCTTGTGGTCGGCTCGACCATGATGAAGGCGAAAATACCGGTCAGGCCGGTTCCAAAGAGCGTGGCGCCTACGGTGAAGGAGAGCACCGGCGGAACGGGAGAGGCCGGAGCCGGTTCGATGGCGGCGAGGCGGCTAGACTTGGCGAGCTTTGCCTCCGGAAGTTCCACGGAAACGGATCGATCGAGCGCCCCGGTATCCGCCGGCTGCATGCGCTCCAGGTCAAGGCGCCCCTCGATCGCGTGACGAAGATGAGACAGGGCTTCCGCCTCCGTTCGGCCATGCGCCGCACAGCCGTCCAATTCCGGCGTCCACGCGTCGAACCCGCCCGGCGTCCGCCGAACTTTTGCTCGGTATTCCATGGCCGGATTTTAGGGAAAACCGCGGGGCACGCCAAGGCGGCATTTCCGCGTACACGATTTCACGTACGGGAACATAAGGCGGAAAAGAAAATCCCCGGCGAGAGAGAAGGAGGAACTCGCCGGGGCAACGTTGGTGTTCTTTGCTT
>CAYONY010000283.1:0-3877 GCA_964405415.1 uncultured Fimbriimonadaceae bacterium
CCGGTGGGGACGGCGGGGTTCCACATGCTGCGGCCGATGACGCTGACGTTCACGTGGCCGGTGACGGTGATGATGCGGCGCGCGGCGTTGGAGGCGGCGGGCGGCTTTCAGCAACCGGTGGGGCTCTGCACGATCGACTACCCGACGTTTTTAGCGATGTCGCTTCAGGGGGAATGGCGGTTTCAGGAAGAGGTCTTGGGGGTTTGGCGGCGTCACGCGGCTTCGGTGACGAGCTCACGGCTGCCGACGATTCTCGATGGGGCGCATCGCTTGGCGTCGCGCTTTGCCGTGCGGAACCGTGAAGCCCTGGGGATCGATCAGCCGCGGCGGGATCAACTGCGGCGGGAATGGGCGGATTTCTCAATGCACCGGCTGACGGTTCTGGGGCGGATGAAGGCGGACGCCGGCGATTTTGGGGCGGCGACCGAAGCCTTTCGCGTTGCCGAACGCTTCGCGCACAAGGCCGCATCGAAGCTGCTCCTTCGCTTTGCCCTTGGAGCCTGCCGGAAGAATCGATCGCCTGAGCCTTGGTTCCGGCGAGCCGGCAAACCGGCCTGGCGCGATCAACTGATGATTTCGGGAACGGACCCGATCGTTGATCCGGACACCGATCCCTCGACATTTCAGGACCTGCCGTTTTAGACGCCTATTCAAGGTCGAGGGCACGGGTACAGGCCAGGTCGGCCGGGGTCAGCCCGAGGGCTTGGCCATCGCCGAAGCGCTTGCGGATCCAGGCGGCCGGCAGGTACGTCGCCAACAGTCGGAGCCCTTTGGTTCGGGCGCTCAGGGAGCGTACACCTCTTAGCATTTTGCGCGCCAACCGTCGGTCGCCCGCGAGGAGCGCGAGCGCTTGAAGGTGGAGCCGATTGCGGTCGAGCCCCGCTTCGACCGAGGCTTGGGGCAACCCAAGGGCGAGCCAATCCATGCGGTGGCGCTCAATGGATTGGCGCACGCGAAATTCTTCGAGGACTTGGCCCTTGGACCGCTGAAAGGTGTTCTCGCGGTGCTGACGCCACGTCGAGAGAGACGCTTCGGCGAACGCAGCCTTCCCTCGACGGGAAGCCGCGAGCAGAGCCACCCAATCGCCCGAATAGCGCAGGGTCGGATCGAACCGGAGGCCCTCGCGCCGAAAAAGGACGGAAGACGCTAGGATGCGGTTTTCCTCAAGAAGACGAGGAAGGGGAGATTGGATGGGGTCGAGAGGCCAGTCGGCATGCTGGTTCTGGGTCCGATAGGGCATGCCGTTCTCGTCGACCAAGGCGCCCCGTGCATAAGCGAAGGCGCATTCCGGATGGGCTTCGAGTTGGCTGACCTGAATGGCGAGCTTCTCGGGCGCCCAGGCATCGTCGGAGTTGAGGATCGCAACGAACGGGCCGGTGGCGCGTGTGAGCGCGCGCTGCTGAGCGCCGTAGGTCCCCAAGTTCGATGGGTTGACGTGGACCTGGATGCGCGCATCTTCGACGGCGTGGCGTCGGGCGATCGCAACGCTTTCGTCGAGGCTCCCGTCATCGACCAGAATCGCTTCCCAATCGGGATGGGTTTGAGCACGGACCGACGCCAGCGCCTCCTCGAGAAACCGGGCGTGGTTGAAGCTGGGGATGAGGATGGAGACTTTCAATTGACGATTGACGATTTCGGATTAGGCGTGGACTCTCAACTTTCGACTCTCAACGTCCAAGTTTCAAAGCCCGGGAAGCGCCATTACCGCATTCCATTCGTCCTCGGTGACCGGCGTGATGCTGAACATCAACCCCTTTTTGGCCACCATCATGCCCGAGAGCACCGGATGCGCCTTGATCTCGGCGAGGGGAACGATCCGAGCGAACTTGCGAAGAAACTTCATGTCCCGCACGAACCAGCGAGGGTTGTCCTTCGGGCTCTTGGGGTCGAAGTACTTGCTTTTGGGATCGAACTGGGTGGGGTCGGGGTAGGTCTCGCCGACGACTTCCATCGTCCCGACGATGCCGTTGGGGTTCGCGTTGGAATGGTAGAAAAAGGCCTGGTCGCCCGGCTTCATTTGGTCGCGCAGGTAGAGGCGCACCTGGTAATTGCGGCAGCCCTCCCACATGCCGGTGCCCTCTTTCTTTAGGTCGTCGATACCGTAGGTATCCGGTTCGGACTTCATGAGCCAGTAGGCCATGGAGGGATTATGCCGAAACTTCCTGAGCCCTCAGCTTCATCGCGATATTGCCGTTGACCGCGCTCACGTCGAGCGTGCCGTTGCCTTCGCCGAGGCGGCCGGTGACGTGCTGCTCTTGCTTGGCCTCATCGTCCAGCACCAGGTCGCATACCACGTGGCCTTTGAGGGTGGAAAGGGAGACCCGGCAATCGGATCCATCGGCCACTGCGACTTCCGCGTTGCCGTTGACGGTACGGATGTTGACGGTCCCGGAAACCGGTTCGCGTAGATCGACCGCGACATCGCCGGTCACCGATTCGACCGAGATTGAGCGGCCCGCGCCGCGTTTCATGGCGATGTTTCCGCTGGCCGACCGGGCGGCGACGTTTCCGGTCACACCCGATAGCGCGATGTTGCCCGATTTGATTTCGACGGTGGCCGACGATGTGGCGGAATCGGCAAGTTCGAGGTTGCCGCTTTGGGAGTGGACTTCGATCGGCCCATCCAGCCCGCGAAGCGTGACGTTTCCGCTTTGGGTATCCACCCGAGCGCCGGCGGCGGTTCCCTCGATCTTCGTATTGCCGGATGACGTGCGGACTTCAACCGCGCAGGCGGTATCCAAGGAGACTTCAAGGTCGACGCTGAGCCCGCTCACATCGGGTTGACGGATAAGGACTTGGTGGTCGCTCTCCTCGATGATGATCGTATAGGACTCGGCTTTCTCGTGGGCCTCGTCGGCATCCATGCCGCGGATGCGGGCGGTCGCGGTGACGGCGCCATGCGGCTGCCCGCCGAGGACTTTGACATCGCCGACCGGATTCTCGATTCGAAGCGTTTTACCTTTGCCCACGCTGAGGGGAAGGGTCACGTCGCGCGTTTCGTAAGCGGCGAACCAACTCCAATTCACCTTGCCCTGACGAATCTGATCGACGCCGGTCTTGAGGTGCTCAAAGCCTTTTTGAGTTCCGGCGCGGACTTGTTTGGCCACGTTTTGCCAATCGACCGATTGCGACACTTCCTTGCCGATGCCCTCCATGAAGTCGACGAACGACTTGAGCGGGTCTTTGCCGTTCGGATGGCCGGCCGCGGGTCCAGTCGGTCCGTCCGCATCTTCGGGAGGAGGAGGAGGGGCGTCGTATTCCGATGTCTCGGAGGCGGTGAACGCATCGATCAGCTCGGCCGCATCTTCGGGCGAAAGTTTGCCTTCCTGGACGAGCGTCATGATCCGGCGGATCTCTTCTTTCAAGGGATTAATGTCCTCCACGGAGCTTGGCTTTGGCTTCGGCGGGGGAGATTTCGCCCCGTTCGAGCTGTTCGAGAATCTTCTGGCGACGCTCGGCGCGCTTTTCGACGGTGTCCTTGGCGCGCCCGTTTTCCTCGCGGATCGGCGCCAAGTCAAGGGCTTCGAGCAAGGCGTCGAGGCGGGCGCGGACGGTGGGGTAGCTCATCCCCATTTCGCGCTCGACGCTGTTGAGCATGCCTCGGCAGCGCAGAAAGGTCTCGAGAAAACGAGCTTGCTCCGCATCGAGCTTCGAATAGCGCGGCAAGGCGAAGCGCCCCCGGATCGTGACGCCGCTCTCGGGATTGGAAAGCTCGGTGATAACCAGATCGCCCCCGGTGACGGGGTCTCGCGGGGGGATGGGGTGGAGCTTTTCTTCGGCCATGTGTTCTCAAGAATACCGAGCGGGCAGGTTCGCGGTTTCAAGAATCTTGAAGAGTGGGTCAAAAGGTCGAAGGTTTACCGGGGAATGGGGGATG
>CAYONY010000284.1:0-2284 GCA_964405415.1 uncultured Fimbriimonadaceae bacterium
CTTTGAGCTCAGCCTCGGTGCGGCCTTCACACTCGGTGCGCATGATCATGCCGAAGCCCTCGGGGCAGATCTTGTCGCCGACGCGGCGCAAGCGCTCGCGCTCGCTTCGGTCGTCAATTTTGCGGCTGACCCCGACGTGGGTGCTTTCGGGCATGAGCACGACGTAGCGCCCGGGAAGGGCGATGCGGGTGCTGACGCGAGCGCCTTTGGTGCCGCGGGGGCCTTTGGTGACCTGGACCATCAGCTGCTGGCCGGGCTTGAGCAAGTCTTTGATCTTGCGGCGGCGAAGCTCGGACCGCTTCATGGCGGCGGGCGTGTTGTCGGATTGGGCCTCTTCGGGAAGGATGTCGGCGACGTAGAGGAACGCATTGCGCTCGAGGCCGATATCGACGAACGCGGCATCCATTCCGGGCAGGACGTTTTGGACGATGCCCTTGAAAATGCTGCCGACGACGCGCTCTTCCCGCTCGACGCGGTACTCCATGAGCTCCCCGTCTTCGAGCAGGGCGATGCGGGTTTCGCGATTGGAGCAGTTGACGATGAATTCGACTTTGGCGGCGGAGGGGCTGCTCGTCCCTTGTCCGCGCGCGGTTCGCCTTGGGCGCGGTTTTCGCATGAGCTGGTTTTGAAATCGTTTTTTGGGGCCGGTCTGGCTGCCCGGATGTCGGGATGCAGTTTACCCGGGGAGAGAGAAGCGTGAGGGTGTGAGGATGTGTGGGTTTGAGGATGTGAGGGTGAATTCGTCGCATAATAGGGGTATGGACAACCGCTTTCGTTTTGACGGGGAAGAGCGGTTCACCCCGGAGGAAGAGTCGCGAATCCTCGAATTGGCGGCCCGGTTGAAACAGCGAAGGACGGGTCTGGCGACGGTTGAAGACTTGGAGCGGGCGGCCGAAGAGGCGGGCATCGAGGCGCATTACGTTCACGAAGCCTTGCGCGCCATCCGCCTGACGCCGGCGAAGCCGACTTCGGGACTCAGCCTGCCGGCCCGGCTCTTGTGCATCGCCTTTCTGGCGGTCCAGGGCTATTCGATCTCAAGCACAATTTTGGAGACCTGGCCCGTGCGGTTCTGGGGGAACTTGGGGTTTTTGCTCGTGGCGTGCGGCTTGGCGGCAACCTTGGGCGTGCTTTTTTCCGGAAATCGGCGTCATTGGCTGATCGGGCTTGGGCTGACGATGGGTTCCTCGGTGACGTTCTCTCTGGTGCTTGGCTTCTACTTCCGAATGACGATGGGATCGATCGGGAGCGAATGGCCGCGTTGGCTGCTCATGCTCGTACTGATGGAAGCCGTGTCTTTCGCGCTAGGCGTCGGCCTGGGCAAGCTATCGGCCCGGACGAGCCCCCATGCGACGCCGCGGATGTTTCCCAACGCCTAGACCGGCCGAATCGGCATGGGAGTTCTGGGGAGTTCGTGCAACAATCGACGCATGGCACACGTCGGTTCCGCCCCGTTGGTCGATGCGTCGAGGCGCTCGGAAATGGCGTCGAACGGCTACACGGTATTCGAGCGGCTCTTTTCCGAAGCCGACATGGCCGAAATGGCGGCCCACTTGGAGGCCGAAGAAGCCAAACGCAACGCCGAACTGAAGAAGGAAGGCGATTCGGGCATCTCGCGGGCCAACGAGATCACGTTCAACTCGCACCTGGCCGAAAACGACCCGGTGGCACGGGCCTTCGTCAAGCGGCCGGAGTTTGTGGCGATCACCACCGCTTTCCTGGGACCTGATGTGGACCTTTATTGGAACCAGACCGTTTTCAAGCATCCGGAAGGGGAAAAGCTCTTTCCCTGGCACCAGGACGACCAATACACCGAGGTGGACCCGGCGCCCTATCTGACGCTTTGGCTGGCGCTGAACGACGCGACATTGGAGAACGGATGCATATCGGTGTTGCCGGGCTCGCACAAGGATGGGCTGCGCGAGCATGTTTGGACGGATTTGGGTTGGACGGGGCACTCGGCGGACGATCCGGACCAGGGGATCCCGGTGCCGGTTCCGGCGGGGTCGGTGGTGTGCTTCTGGTCGATGACGATGCACAAGAGCGCCCCGAATCGGAGCCAAGGGATGCGAAAGGCGTACATCATCCAGTACGCGCCGATGGGGCTTCGCTATAAAGCGAGTGGCGAGCCGGTGCTGAACATGATTCCGATTGCGCGGGGCGGGGTCGCGGCCTAAAGGCCGCGGACCAGGGCGCGGGCTAAAGCCGCGCGCTCCTTCTTTGGGTTCCTGAACTGGGCGGCCTAAAGGCCGCGGACCAGGGCGCGGGCTAAAGCCGCGCGCTCCTT
>CAYONY010000284.1:2384-3862 GCA_964405415.1 uncultured Fimbriimonadaceae bacterium
ACTGGGCGGCCTAAAGGCCGCGGACCAGGGCGCGGGCTAAAGCCGCGCGCTCCTTTCTTAGGTTTTTGAACTGGGCGGCCTGAAGGCCGCGGACCGGGGCGCGGGCTAAAGCCGCGCGCTCCTTTCTTAGGTTTTTGAACTGGGCGGCCTGAAGGCCGCGGACCGGGGCGCGGGCTAAAGCCGCGCGCTCCTTCTCGAGGATTGCATCCAAGGCATGGGTCGGCCAAAGGAATTCACCCACCCCAACCCCTCCCTCAAGGGATGGGCTTTTCGAACCCTCACCCCCAGCCCCCTCCTCCTTGAAAGGAGGAGGGGGAGGCAAAAAGAAGCCCCCGCTGCGAGGAACGGGGGCTCTGGAGAGGAGGAGGTGGTTAAGTCGTTTTGGCCGCGTGGCGTTAGTTCTGAAGAAGCTGCAGGATCCCTTGGGGGATTTGGTTCGCCTGAGCCAGAACCGACATGCCGGACTGGTTCAGAATCTGCAGCCGAGTGAACTCGGTGATCTCTTTGGCCATGTCCGCATCGCGGATCATGCTTTCGGTCGAGGTCAAGTTCTCTTGAGCGATGGAGAGCGAGCGGACGGTTGAATCGAGGAAGTTCGATTGGAACGATCCGAGTTCGCCGCGAAGCTGGGCCAACTGTTGGATCGCATCGTCGATGATCCGCATCGCCTCTTGGGCGCCCTGCTGCGTCGTCACATCGAGGTCGGCCAGAGTTCGGTTCGCCACGGCATTGGTGCCAAGGCGATTAGCGAAAACGGTCGGTAGGGAGAACTGGACGCTCTGGCCGGTGTTCGCGCCGATCTGGAATTGGACCGATCCGGCCGTGATCTGGCCGACAACGGTGGCAGCGCCGGTGAGGGCGGCGTTTCCGTTCTCAGAGACGAGGATCGCGTTTCCAAAGTTGTCGGTCAATCGAAGGCCCGATTCTTTGGGGCCGCGGCCGCCGGTGAAGGGCACGGTGGTCACGCCGGCGGTGGTGGTGATCGTCACGTTGAAGACCGCATCGACGCCCGACGAGGTGGCGCTCGCCGCGTTGTGCAGGATGTTCGACGGGTCGAAGAAGCTGATGCTGTGCTGGCTGCCGTAGGTGTTCTGGTTCAGCACGATGCCCACCGGACCGGCACCCGAGACTTGGGCGGAGACACCGGTGGTCGAGGACATCGAGTTGATCTTGTTGACCAACGTCTGCACCGTTTCCGTCCCATTGCTGGTGAAGCTGTAGCCGTTGATGACGAACGAGCCGGTGGCGGTGACGATCGTGTTGGCGTTGGCAAAGGTGTTGCCGAGCGTGACGCTGGCTCGCGTTCCTTGCGTGACCTTGGCCATCGTGATCGAACCGCTGGCGACGCTGAGCCCGCCGAACGTGCCGCCCATGTAGATGCTTGAGATGTCATCGACGGCGGTGTCGTTGGAAAGGATGCCCGAGCTGCCTTCGAGCAGCCTCTTGGTGCCGTACTGGGTCTGCTCGGCGATTAGGTT
>CAYONY010000285.1:0-3858 GCA_964405415.1 uncultured Fimbriimonadaceae bacterium
GGGAGGTGGGAGGTGTTGGGCGGGGATGTGCCATAATATGGGTTCTGCAATGAAGGCCGAGATTCATCCTAAAACCTATCCGGTGCTGTTCGTCGACGGCGAGCATGAGTGGACCGGCGTCTCCACCTTGAAGACGAACCAGACTCGCGAGATCGACGGGGTCACCCACTACGTCGTGAATTGCGAGATCAGCGCCTTCAGCCACCCGTTCTACACCGGCCAGAAGAAACTGGTCGACACCGCCGGCCGCGTCGAGAAATTCATGCGTCGTTACGGCGGCCAGATGCAGAACGCCGAGCGAAAAGCCTGATTCGGGAACAGGACCCGACGCGGATTCCGTTGAATTCGAAGGAATGAGGCACGCCGGCCGCCGCACCCTTTTCTTGGGCGTCGCCCTGGTCGCCGTGCTGGGCGTCGTGTGGGCGCGCCGCGAAGCGCATGGCTTGCGCAATGCGCTGAGCGTGGAATTTTGGAACGATCGGCTGAAAGGCACGGCGGACTACGATCCCTCCCGCAACTATCTCCGGCACGGAGACCGGTCGCGCGCCGAAGTCGCGCTGACCTTTGACGATGGTCCCCACCCTGAATCGGCTTCCCGGATTCTGGATGTTTTGGCTCAAAAGGGGGTCAAGGCCACGTTCTTTTTGGTGGGAAGCCGGGTCAAAGAGCATCCCGAGCTCGTTCGCCGCATGCTCGCGGAGGGCCATGTCGTGGGCAACCACACGCAGGATCATCTCCGATTGACCCAACTTCGTTCCGACCAAATCGAAAGCGAGATTCGCAATTGCGCGGTCAACCTCGAACGCGCCACCGGAAGGGAAGGGTTCGAGTTCTTCCGTCCGCCGGGGATGCGCTTCGATCAGCGGGTGCTCGAGGTCATCCGAAAAGACGGCTACACCATGGTGGGCTGGAGCGATGCGGCCAAAGATTTCATTTCCGTCGAACACCCGCACGCCGATTCGAAGCTGATCGAGCGTCGGATCGCCGATCAGGTTGAAAACGGCAGCCTCGTGCTTCTTCACGACATTCCCGCCACCGCCGACGTTTTGGCCCGGGTGATTGACGAGATTCGCGCTCGGGGATTTCGGTTTGTGACGGTTCGTGAGATGCGCGATCGGCTTCTGGCCGCGCCTAGCGCTTCTTCCGGTCCCAGGAGGGGGCGATGACCAAGCCGGCGATCTTTGTGGCGGGAGCGCTGCTTTCGGCGGTGGCGCTTGGGGCGGGTTGGTGGGCTTATCGCAAGCTCAACGCGAAGTGGAACCCTCAAACCTACGACCTGCCCGACGACATCCTGGTGCATGGCAACATCGATCTTAAGGAGGTCGCGCTCACCTTCGACGACGGACCCAAGCCGGAGAACATCCGCCCCATCCTGGACCTTTTGGGCCGAGAATCAGTGAAAGCGACCTTTTTTGTGGTGGGGCAAAAAGTTGAGGAGCATCCGGCGCTGGTCCGGCGGATGATCGACGAGGGCCACGAAGTGGGGAACCACTCGTTCACCCATCCTCGCCTCGATGGGCTAACCGCCGACCAGATCAAAGAGGAAATCGCCAAGTGCGGCCACGCGGTCGAGAAGGCGGCGGGAGTCGGAATGAACCTCTTTCGGCCGCCCGGGATGCGGTACGACGCGGTGGTGATCCGGACGGCGCAAGATTTGGGCTACGTGACGGTGCACTGGAATTCAGCGGCGCAGGACTTCAAGGCCCAAGATCCGGCGGCGATCACGGAGAAAGTGCTCAAACGCACCCAAGCGGGGAGCGTGATCTTGCTGCACGCGCATCCGGATACGATTCGGGCGCTGCCAGACATTCTGGCCGGGCTCAAAGCGCGGGGCTTTCGATTTGTCCGGGTCAGCCAGATGTTGGCGCGGCTGCCGCGGCCGGTCTACGTCCGCACAAACGCGTTTGAAGGGGGAACGCGCAAGCCGGAAGGCGAAAGCCGTATGGCCGAAGGGGATCGAGCGCCCTCACGAGCCAAGCCGCCCAAGGCGAAGCCGGCGGAAGCGCTGAAGGTGCAGCCGGGATCGAAATCGAAGCCAGGGCTCGACGTACCTTCTTAAGCATCAGGCGGCCAGAGCCGGCGTTCGCTCGCCGACAAAGCGCATTTCGCGATGGACGAACACGTCTTGAGCGATGCGGCAGGCGCCGACGGGCCTTTGGGATTGCGCGTAGGCCTCGCGGCGGGCCAGAAAGCCGTAGAGGGCCAATTGGGACGCCGCGATTCCCGCGCCGGGAAAGTTTCGGGCGAAAAGGTGGTTCAGCTCGTTGGGGTGGATTTGGCCGCTCGAGCCGGGAGCCAAGTAGCCCAAGGCATCTTGGGGCCCGGAGACGCCGGTCAACAGAGGACCGACGAAGTCGGCCTCGGTGGACTCCAGATGGCGGGTCAGCCGGGCAAGCCAGCCTTGGGTGGCCAGCGTTCCAGGTTCGAGAACGGCGACATAGGGCTCGTCGCCGACCGCCGCCGCCGGATCAGCGCTCCACTCGAAGGCGTCGTCGAATCCTTCACAAAGGCGAGCGTAACGCATCGCGTCGACGTCGGATGGGTCGAGCAGGGCAACGACGCGATCGCCGAGGCCAATTCGAGCCGCAAAGATGGACTCAAGAGTCGCGGCGAGGGCAGCGACGTTGCGGCTCGCCGTCACGACGATGCGAACGCGGGGGACCGCGACCGGGCACGGCTGGTCGTAGAACGGCGCTTCGGGCCGGGCATCCGGATGCGGCTCGACGTTGAGATAGGGATCGACCCTCACTTCAGGTCGGACGCGGCCGTTCCATTTTTCCAAGAATCGGCGCTGATTGGCCTTGCTGGCGGCAAAGCGTCCGGCGCCGCTTTTTGATTCGTGGTGGATCAGGACGCATGCCGGTTCGTAAACGACGGCGAGGCCGCGCCCGCGCAGCTTCAGGCAGAGATCGACGTCCTCGTAGCCGTTGAAATAGCCTTCGTCGAAGCCGCCAACCGCCTCGAAGGCCTCGCGGCGGACAAGCAATGCGGCGGCGGTGACAGCGAGCAAGGATTGGCGGCGATTGGCCTCGGGATCGTCGCCCGGCTCCCCGACGCGATCATGCGAAGCGATGAGGGGCATGCGGTCCAATTGGTCTTCGCGCAAAAAGACGCCGCCATGTTGGATCGTGCCATCCGGATAGAGCAGCCGGGCGCCCACCGCGGCGACGGCGGGGTCTTTTGCCGCGGAGACGAGGGGTTCCAGCCAGCCGGGACGGAATTCGAGATCGGAGTTCAGGAAGACGAGGTAATCGCCTTGGGCTACCGCGGCGCCCGCATTACAGGCGGCGGCGAAGCCCCGGTTGGTTTCGTTTAGGCGGCACTTGGCGTCGATTTGGACGCGCAGGAACTCCCGGGTGGCAGGTCCGGATGCGTCGTCGGAGAGGATCAGTTCGTTTGGGCCGAGGTCGGTGTGGGCGCGCAGCGAGTCCAGCATGGGCCGGAGGTAGTCCAGACCGTTGTGGATGGGGACGATGAAGGAGCAGCGCGGGGAGGCCATTCAGGGGAATTGTCGGCGGGGTTTGGACCGATTGGAGTGTTTCCGGCCGGGGTTCCCAAAGGGTTGGTTCTGGAATCTAGATTTGCGAATGGCCCGAAGGGCCAGAATCCTCGCACGGAACTTTGCGGAACCGCGAGGACGCCGGCTGGCCCCGAATGGTCGGGGTGGTCCTGGGCCCTGGGGTCTTTGACCTCCGGCTAGCGGTCTGGGACGCCTCCGGCGTCGGGGGAGGGGATGATCCCGCAGGGATCGACGAGGATAGCCGGCGGTCGATGCCCCTGGATCGCGGACATTTGGAATTGGGCCTCCGGACGGGGTCCCAGACTTCGAGTTGGGTGGAGTGGCGCGCCGAGCAAGCT
>CAYONY010000286.1:0-3858 GCA_964405415.1 uncultured Fimbriimonadaceae bacterium
CTGAACGGGAAGGGGAGGAAGACGTAAGGGAAGGGCCCCCTCCTCCTTTCAAGGTGAAGGGGGTTGGGAGGTGGAGGTCTCCGAGCCCCCTCCCGGGAGTGGAACGGCGGGCTTCGCGAACCGGGGTGAGGTGGCGAAGTGAGGAAGTGCTCCCGCCTCAACTCACAACCCACAAGCTAGCTGCCCTTCCGATACGTCTCCCGATCCATCTCCCGTATTTCCACCGTCACGCCCACTTCGCCGTGCGCCAAGGAATCCTGAAAGACCTGCCGCATTTGGGCGAACATCGCTTCGGCGATCCGGCCTCGAAGCTCGGGCGTCCGCCCCGTCAGCAAATACACCCGGCAATGGGCAAACCCCGCTGGCGCCCCTTCGCCCATCGCCCAAGTGTGAAAGAGCGAATGGTAAGCCTTCACCGCCGACGATTCCACCGAATCCTGCACGCTCAGCTCAGCGACGAGTCGGCGGAGGATATCGGGCAAGTCGACGTTCTCGACCAGATTCGCGCTCGTGAGCAGGTGGATGTGCGGCATGGAAACGTCTCCCGATACCTCTTAAGACGTCCGGAGCGCTTCGCCTGTCTTCGAATTGCGATCACGGGAGCGTGAGTTCGCAATAGGGGGTGGCTTGCCCCAGCCGCACGCCGTTGCCTTCCCAGAAAACCGCCGGCGATTGTAGCATCGGCAAGCTGCGGCCCCCCGCCGCACGATCGAAGCCCACCATCGTCGCCATTCGCTCGTTCAACTCCGGAATCACCCCAAAGTAGATCGGGTAACCCGAGCCGGCGGGCAAGCGGTTTTCCGCGAAAGCCGGGTCCACCGGCACCCAGCCGCCGCCGGCCACATAGAACTCGGCCCACACGTGCCATTGATTCGTCCCCAGCGAAAAGCCACCGACGGCCCGGGCGGGAATCTCCGAGGCGCGGCAAAGGGCAACGAAAAGGGAACTCAGCCCGCCGCAATCGCCCCTTCGCGTTCGCGCCATCGTCAGCGCACTGGCCGAAAGCCCCGGCCGATAGGTGTAGCTGCAGCGTTCCAAGATCGAACGATAGAGGGCTTCGGCCCGCTCAACGGTCGAAGCGGCCGGGGAAACCCGGGCAAGAACGCTTGACGCCCAGCTTCGAATCTCGCGACGGTTGACTTCCACCAGCGCCTCGGGCTGAAGCCATTCCTCCATGTCGGGCGCCCACGAGCGGCCCAACTCGATCAGCCGGTTTCGATTGATGCGCGACGAAAAGGCAAGCGTCGCCGTCGTGGCCTCTTGCCGCAATGCGTCCCGATTTCCGGGCGTCAACGTTCGCACGCCGATCGGCTGGCCGAATCGTTCGCTCACCAACTGAATGAGATCGGTAGGAGCGGAGCCCACTCGCTGAAAGTCGGTCGAAGCTGGCACCGGAACCCAAAACGTCACCGAACTCGGCGTTGCGCTGGTTCGTGTCCACGAAACGTCGAGGCCGTACCGCCCCCAAAGCGTACGCCGGTCAAAGGCCTCAATCGGCGTGGCGGGAGGGGTCGCGTTTACCGTGATCGAGGCCGAATTGTTGTTTTCGTTCGACTCGCTGACCCGGCGTTCCGGGTCGAGGGTCGCCCTGACTTCGATCGGTCCGTCGATCAACGAAGGAACCGGTCCCCAGCACACCCAGTACGATCCCGGCGCATTCACGCCGTAGCTCAAGCGCGGCGAGTCGAACTTGCCATAGGGGGTTTCAATCCGGAAACGGTAGCTGTCCCGGATGCGGCCGGTGACCGTCACGTTGACCCCAACATAAAAGGGCTCGCCCACCGACGCCGTCGCGGGCCGGCCCTCGCCGTTGGCGATAAACGCCGAATCGGCGCGAAGGTCGCCTTGCCCAAGGCTTAGCGCGGCCATCGTGGCCAAAAGGAAACTGCCGCCCAATCGAAAACCGAATGGAGTCCCCATGGGACGTCTATTGTAGCAACTCTCGTGCCATCGCTTGGATCGCGCGAACCTGACGATCTACAATAGAGACAGGAGCAACCGCCATGGAGCAAGACACCTTCCCGATCCGCCGCGTCGACCACGTCCGCCATTACGTCGGCAACGCCCGCCAATCGGCCTATTTCTATCAGCACACCTTTGGTTTCCACATCACCGGCTATCACGGCCTCGAAACCGGTCTCAAGCACGAAGTCGACTACCTGCTCGAACAAAACGATATCCGCCTGCTGTTCACCGCTCCCGTGCGCCCGGGCCACCCGATCGCCGAGAGCTTGGCGGTCCATGGCGATTTCGTCCAAGACATCGCCTTTGAGGTCGACGATGTCGATTGGTCATGGAAGACCGCGGTCTCGCGCGGCGCCGTCTCCGCCCGCGAGCCCTATTCGCTTGAAGACGACAACGGCAACGTCCGCATCGCCAGCATCAAGACCTACGGCGACACGCTTCACACCTTCATCAATCGCGATAAGTTCAAAGGCAAATTTCTTCCCAAAATGAAAGAGGTCAATCGTCCTGGCGACCCCATCGGGCTCATCGAGGTCGACCACTGCGTCGGCAACGTCGAACTCGGCCAAATGAATGTTTGGGTCAAATGGTACGAGGACGTCCTCGGCTTCAAGAACCTCATCAGCTTTGACGACAAGGACATCTCGACCGATTACACCGCCCTCATGTCCAAAGTCATGGCCAGCGGCGATGGCCGCGTCAAATTCCCAATCAATGAGCCCGCTCCGGGCAAAAAGAAGAGCCAGATCGATGAGTATCTCGAGTTCTTCGGCGGCCCGGGGTGCCAACACGTGGCGATGCGGACCGACGACATCGTCTACACCGTCTCTCGCCTCCAGGCGCGAGGCATCCAATTCCTCCCCGTGCCGAAAACCTACTACGACATGCTTCCCGATCGGGTCGGCAAGATTGACGAAGACATCGACGTCCTTGCCGAACTCGGGATACTCGTGGACCGGGACGACGAGGGCTACTTGCTCCAGATCTTCACCAAGCCGATCACCGATCGCCCGACCCTGTTTTACGAAATCATCCACCGCAAGGGCGCCAAAAGCTTCGGCAAAGGCAATTTTAAAGCGCTATTCGAATCGATCGAGCGCGAACAGGCGCTGCGAGGGACCCTCTGAGCCCCCTCGCCTTTTTCACGAAGTGAAAAGGGAGAGGAGGTTGGGGGAGAGGGTACTAGGCCCCTCCCTCGTTTTTGCATCGCGAAAGTGAGAGAGGGGTTGGGGAGGGCGATGGCGCTGTGCCAAACTCCTCCCCAGAAGGAGGGAACATTTCCCATGAGCACCACTATGCAGGGCATCGACGCCCGTGAGTACCTGACCGGCTGGCTGAAAGGCCTCACCGGCATGACCATCGCTGACATCAAAGCCATCCCCGAAGATAAATGGACCGCCACCTTCGGCGGCTGCACTCGGCCCGCCAACGAAATCATGGCCGACACCATCAACCTGCTCTTCTGGACCACCGCCGCCATCAAGGATGAGCACGGGGACGCCACCGAAGACTACATGAAGGACCTGGGCGCCCAGATCGCCACGCGCGACGCCGCCATCGCGACCTTCACCCAAGCCGTCGAGGGCTTCGAAGCCGCCCTGAACGCGGCCTCGATCGAGCGCTTGACCACCGTCGTTACCCCACCCTGGCAAATGCCGGCGCCGCTCTTTGGCCTCGCCCAGATCGCGGTCAGCCACATCTGGTACCACGACGGCCAACTCAACTACATCCAATGCCTGCTCGGCGACGACAAAGTCCACTGGATGGGCGACTAGTCTTGCGGCAATCGAGTTGATCGATGGGACGCATGAGTCACGTGGAACTCATGCGTCCCATCTGTCCCCTAGGTCCCATCGCGAAGTGTTGACCGTTACTCACCTCTGGCCCCCCGGT
>CAYONY010000287.1:0-3829 GCA_964405415.1 uncultured Fimbriimonadaceae bacterium
ACGGCGGGCCGTCGCGACTTCGACATCAACATCGACGGCGTCGCCCACTACGGCCTGCTGGCCGACTTTATCCAGGACTTGAAGAACGTCGGCCTAAGCGATAAAGACCTGAACCCGCTCATGAGCTCCGCGTTCAGCTTCGTCACGATGTGGGAGAAATGCGCGCGCATGCGCAAGCCCTAGCCATGGATAATGGAAAGCTCCGGAGGACCCCGTTGAAGAAGACCTTGCTCGCCCTCGCTTCGCTGACCCTGATTCTGGCCGGATCGCTCTCGTTTTCTCAGGGCGAGGAGCCGGCGGAGAAGGTGTACAAGAACATCATCAGCTTCAAAGGCGTCCCCGCCAAAGACCTGATGCCCGCGATGCGATTTATGAACGCAGCGCTGAAAGTGAACTGCGCCTATTGCCACGATGAGGCCGATTACGCCAAAGATGTTCCCAACAAGGAGATCACCCGGAAGATGATCGACCTGCAACGGGAGATCAACGAGAAGTACTTCAACAACCGGCTCGAAGTGACATGCAACAGCTGCCACAACGGGCTGACCCATCCGGTCGCGGTCCCCGTTATTGGCGGGCTTTCGAACCAGCACACGCGCTTTCGCACGGAGCTGACGCCGGCCGACTTTGTCAAGAAGCATCTGGACGCGGCGGGAGGCGGCGGTCCGATCCTGCGGCTGAAAGGCACCCTAAAGGAAGGCAATGCCGCGGCGACGCCTTTTGAGGTCGTTCAAAGTCCGGAGGGCAAGTTCGTTGCGGACCTCGATGGCCTAAAAATGGGGTGGGACGGCACGACGGCGTGGACTTCCGACGGCACGACGACGACCAAGCTTTGGGGCGACGATGCGGTGGGCATGGCCCGAATGGGGCGCACTTACCGGCTTCCGGCCGCGTTTGAAGGGCGCGCCCGTCTCACGATCGGTGGCCAGGAAAAGTTAGGCGACCGGTCGACCGTCGTGATCAGGGGCACCATGGCCGGGGTCACCGAGGAGTTTTATTTCGACGAGGCGACCGGTCTGTTGGGCCGGGTCGGCGTCTACACCCGAAGCTCGCTGGGAAGCGCCCCCACCTTTGTCGACTACGAGGATTACCGCGCGGTCGAAGGCGTGAAAGTGGCGTTCCGGATCAAATCGCTTTCGATGAACGGCCAACCCACGGTTGCCCAATACGAATCGGCCAAGCCGGAGCCGTCCTTCGACGTCAAAGGGTTCTCCCCGCCGGAAAAGTGATCAGCAGGCTTCCTTTTCGTTGAGGAAGCCCTGGATTTCGTTCGGCCCGACGATGACCACGTTGGGGTTGGCGAGCCGAACGAACTCTTCGAAATTCACCTCGCCGATCTCGCCATTCGCAGATAGCTCGTCATAGAAGGTCTTCAACACGATGGCGGGAGCGGGCGGCGCGGGATAGGCATCGACCCAAAGGCCAGGCATCTTTTCGCGGCTCGTGTAAGCCACCGCCGCAAGGTAGGTTTGACGTTCACCCAGCCGGTCGCTGGGCGATTCGCCGGCATCGGTCCACTCGCCGTCGAAGACTTCGAAGCCGTCGGCCGAAAGTTTGGCGCGAACGGTTTCGAGCGGCTCGCGAATCAGGCTTCCGACGACGTAGCAGCGGTTCGGATGGCTCGCTGAAACAGCGACCGCCCCTCCCTGAGCCCGAATATAGACCTCTTTCGTCTCCAAGAGCCGGCGAACGGTCGCCCCGAATTGGTCGAATCCAACGTGCAGGATCATGGCCCGCGCGGAGTTTAGCCTATGTCCCGGCAAATGATCGGTTTGGTCTGGCCCCTCGTTTGAGGTGACAGTAAACTCGGCACAATGTCCGAGACCATTCAGACTCTGCTCAACGAAGAACGATCCTTTGCGCCGCCGGCCGAGTTTGCCGCTCGCGCACGGGCCAACGATCCCGAAGTGTGGGAGCGAGCAAACTCGGATCCGATCGGATTCTGGGAAGGGTGGGCCAAGGAACTCGATTGGTTTGAGCCATGGACGAAGGCTCTGGATTGGCGGCCGCCCTACGCGAAGTGGTTCCTCGGCGGCAAGCTGAACGCCTCTTACAATTGTCTCGATCGGCACTTGGCAACTCGAAGCGACAAGATCGCGATACTTTGGGAGGGCGAGCCCGGCGACGTAAGGAAGCTCACCTATCGCGACCTCCTTGGCGAAGTTTCCAAAACCGCTAACGCGCTCAAGGCCCTCGGCGTCGGCAAGGGCGACCGGGTGTGCATCTACATGCCGATGGTTCCGGAGCTGGCCATTACGATGCTTGCCTGCGCGCGGATCGGCGCGCCTCACTCGGTCGTTTTTGGAGGATTCAGCGCCGAATCGCTGTTCGATCGGATCAACGATGCCCAGGCCAAATTGGTCGTCACCGCCGATGGCGGTTGGCGGCGGGGTGGCGTCGTGCCGCTAAAGCGCGCGGTGGACGATGCCCTAGCGATGGGCTGTCCATCCGTCGAAAAGGTCCTCGTTTTGGAAAGGACCGGTTCGGACCCGACCTACGACCGAGGTGGCTGGGAGCCAAACCGCGATGTTTGGTGGCACGACCTCGTGCCGGAGCAGAGCGAGGCGTGCCCCTGCGAACCGATGGACAGCGAGGACCTCTTGTATATTCTTTATACGAGCGGGTCCACGGGCAAGCCGAAGGGCATCGTCCACACGACCGGAGGCTATCTCACCGGCGCCTTGGCCACGTACGCGTGGGTTTTCGACCACCGTGAGGACGACGTGTTTTGGTGCACCGCCGACTGCGGGTGGGTCACCGGCCACAGCTACGTCGTTTACGGCCCGCTCGCCAATGGGGCTACCGTCGTCATGTACGAGGGCGCCCCGGATACTCCCGACAAGGACCGCTTTTGGCGTCTCATCGAAAAGCACCGCGTCACGATCCTCTATACGGCGCCGACCGCGATCCGCGCGTTCATGAAATGGGGCGACGAATTCCCCGCCCGGTGCGACCTTTCGTCGCTTCGGCTGCTGGGCAGCGTCGGCGAGCCGATCAACCCCGAAGCCTGGATTTGGTATCGCGAGACGATCGGGGGCGGCCGCTGTCCGGTCGTGGATACGTGGTGGCAGACCGAGACCGGACATATGCTCATTACGCCTCTTCCCGGCTTGACGGCCACCAAACCAGGCTCCGCCACCCAGCCTTTTCCAGGGATTCGGGCGGCCATTTACAGCGATCGCGGAGAAGACTTGACGGCGCGACGAAAGGCCGGTGAAACGGTGGGCGGCTACCTCGTGCTCACCCATCCTTGGCCGGGGATGACGCGCGGGATATACGGCAATCCGCAACGGTTCGTCGACGTCTATTGGTCGCGCTTCCCCGGGGTGTACTTCACCGGCGATGGCGCCAAGGTCGATGGCGACGGCTACTTCTGGCTGCTGGGGCGAGTCGACGACGTGATGCTGGTTGCGGGCCACAACATCAGCACGATGGAGGTGGAATCGGCTCTGGTGGACCACCCCGCGGTGGCGGAAGCGGCGGTGATCGGTAAATCCCATGAACTGAAAGGCCAGGCAATCGCCGCGTTTGTCCTCTTGCGGGCGGGCTACGAGGGCTCCTCCGGGCTGGTCGACGAGCTGAAATCCCACGTTGCCAAAAAGATCGGGCCGATTGCGCGTCCGGACGACTTGTTCATCAGCGCCGAGCTGCCCAAGACGCGAAGCGGCAAGATCATGCGGCGTCTGTTGCGCGACGTCGCGGAGGGGCGGGCGTTGGGGGATACGACGACGCTGGCCGACCCGGCGGTGGTGAATGCGCTGAAGGACAAGTACGAGAGCGCGGAATCTTAGTATCATCGGCTTCCAGCCGATGCGTACCAAGCCCATCC
>CAYONY010000288.1:0-3804 GCA_964405415.1 uncultured Fimbriimonadaceae bacterium
AACGGCCCGAACCTCGGCTTCGACGTGACCTACTCCGGAACCGTGGCGGGGGCAATGGAAGGGGAGATCAATGGGATCTTCAGCATCGCGGTGAGCATGGCGGTGTTCGTTTCGGGAGCCCCGTTTCATTACGAAACCGGCGAACGATGGCTGGCCGAGAATTTGGCGATGCTTATGGAACTTCCCCGAAAACCCCTCACTTTCTTGAATGTGAATATCCCCGCGATCGCTTATGAAGAACTGCGGGGCCACCGGTTCGTTGGGATGGGACAGCGGGTCTATGAAGACCGAGTGGTCGAGCGAAAGGACCCCTGGGGCAAGAGCTACTTTTGGCAGGGCGGGGTGGTGGTGATGGACCGTGAGCAGCCCGAGACGGATGTGCAAGCGGTTTCGGATGGTTTCGTTTCGATTACGCCGGTGCGTTTGGATTGGACCGACCACGAGCACCTGGCGCGGTTGCGCCAGCCTTGACGCCGGTTGGCCGCCAAAGGGCCCGCGAAGGGATCCAATTCGGCGGAGCACGAGTTCATACTCCGGCGCATTCGGACCCATGCCTCGACGCAACTCCGGCACTTGTCGGACGTCGAAATCGGTACATTAGGCCGTATGCTGATCGCCCTTGCCGCGCTGATTCTCACTCGAGAAGCCGCCTCGTTCGAAGCGGTGGCCGAGATCGATGCCCTTGCCAAAACGCGCAATGCGGACGGCATGATGGCGTTCGCGGGTCCGGAAGTGGCCGCGCTGAGCAAGCCGTTCTTCTTTTTGAAATCGAACGGGCCGTACGATACCGGGAGGTTCGGCTGGTCGGCCCTGGAGCTGCGGGCGCCTGGGGGCGGGCAATTCATCGTTTTCAGCACGAAGATCACCAGCGAAGACTACGGCGAGTTCCTGTTCGCCTTCGATGGCAGCAAACTCACGCGATATATTCCGGAAACCGAGACCGGGGGCTTTCGCATCCGCCATCAGACGATGGACATTCACTTCGACATCCCGAATAAACGGGCGATGCTCCATTCCTCGGTTCGGATTCAGCGGGCAAAGCCAGGCGGGGCCTTGCTCCTACGGCTCTCGCCTCACTACCGGGTTTCGAAGCTGCACCAACAGGGCGAGCGGACGCTGCCGTTTGCCCAAGCCGGCGGGATTGTCGCCATCCAAGCCCCCAACGAGCCAGAGTTCACGCTTTCGATGAGCTACAGCGGCGTGGTGGATCTGCCGCGCTATGCGGGAAGCATCACAAGCCGTGAGGCGCTTCTGACGAACGACTATTGGTATCCGATGATCGGCCGGATGCCCGCCACCTACGAGGCGACGGTGCATGTGCCCAAAAACTGGATGGCGGTGGCGCAAGGCGAATTGGCCAAAGATATCGAGGGGCCCGAGGGCCGCACGATGACGTGGCGAATGGACGTTCCGGTGACCTATTGGTCGCTCTCTGCGGCGCCTTACTCGACGTTGTCGACCGAGGTTGGAGGCCGCAAGTTCATCATTTGGAGTCTCTCGATGACGCCGGAGCAGATGAAGCTGCAAGCGGAGCTGTCGGCGCCGGTGCTCGATTTCTACGAAAAGACCTTTGCCAAATATCCGTTTAGCTTCTGGGGCGCGGTGGACAGCCCGCAATACGGCGGCGGCGCGCTCGAAGCCTATTCGTTTGCCACCTATGGTTCGGGTTGGCTGCCCGATGAAGACACCCACGAGCCCGCTCATACGTGGTGGGGCGGGCTCATCAACAACACCTATCTCAATTCGCTCTGGAATGAGAGCTTTGCCAATTACAGCGGAGGTCTTTATCACCGGGAAAACCCGACCGGCAACCGGGCGGAAAAGCGGTTGGCGTTCATTCAGGATGCCGATCCGGGTCCTGGCTACGCGGCGGCGCCGATGAGCAAGTCCGGGGTTTTCATCGGCCCCCCCAGTTCGAGCCTCGGTTACGGACGCGGCGCCGACGTACTCCAAATGCTCGAGTTCGAATTGGGCACCGAATCGATGATCAAGTCGCTGCGCCATTGGCTGGCGAACCATCCCAAGGGGGAGCCCGGCGAGTGGGAGGACTTCGAGAAGGCGGTCAAGGCCGCTTCCGGACGGGACATGACGACGTTCTTCGACGAATGGGTGCATCGGCCCGGGTTCGTCGACTTCGACATTGAAAATGTGCGCTGGGAGGGCGGCGCGGTGGTGGGGGATGTGGCGTTTCGATCCGAGCCGTATCGCCTGCTTTGCGAAGCGATGCTCCAATATCCGGACGGCAAACGATCCTTCACGTCGATCCGCTTCGAACCAAACGGCAAGCGCGCGTCGTTCCGAATTCCGACGGCGGCCAAGCCGGCGCTGGTCTCGCTCGACCCTTACCGTCGAATCTTGCGGCCCAAGCGGGACAACGAGCGGCCGACCGAGTTGGCCTCGGCGTTGCGGCGGTCGAAGCGGTTCGTCGATCCGGGGCGGACCGGCTGGCTGAAGAACGTGCCTTCTGGCGCGGCAATCACCGAGCTGCCGGCGAGTTTGGACAACGTGTTCTTGGTCGGGTCGCCCGATACGCTGCCGGTGCTGCGAACGCTCTGCGATCAGGCGGGTTTTCGGGTGCGAGGCAACCAGCTCGAATACGACGGCACGATCATCGACCTCAACAAAGGGGGCGCGTTGGCGGTTCTGGAATTGCCTAGCGGCGGACAATGCCTCATCGGATTGGGACAGACCCGCCGTCCAGCCCAACTCGGAAGATCGAGACTGGCGGTCTTCGACGATTTCGGGAGGTTTCTGCGTGGGAAGACCGACCCGAAAACGAGCGGGTTTTTGACGGCGCGGCTATGAGGCAAGAACGTGGGAATTGTCATTCTGAGGAGGAACGACGAAGAATCTCCGTACCCTCGCGGGCAGTGGATGCGGAGATCCTTCGCTCCGCTCAGGATGACACTATCCTATGGGCACGCAAGTGCGGAGATCCTTCGCTCCGCTCAGGATGACAATTCACAAGGATTGCCTAGTGTTGCTCCACGCGCCACTCCTTAGGCTCGCGATCTTCCCAATTCCGCACGTCGCCTTCCCGACGGCTTTGCTCCAAGAGGTCGAAATCGAGTACGGCGGCAGCGACGCCGAACCGGTTGGCATGACTTTCATGCAGCACGCCTTTCCCGGGGAATCGACCCCCGGGAGGCGCCAAGATCGCCGACGAGCCGAAGGTGGAGGGTACAGGCTCGCGTCGCAGGGAGCCGACCAACGAGGCGTGGGCGACAAAGACCTGATTCTCGATGGACCGGGCGTGGCAACTGCCGCGGACCCGGTGGAAGCCCATCGCCGTCTCGGTGAAGGCGGGTACACAAATGAGCTTGGCTCCGGCTTCGGCGAGCGCACGTCCGGCCTCGGGAAACTCGCTGTCGTAGCAGATCGCGACCCCGAATCCCGGATCGGCAAAAAGGGCCAGCTTGTCGCCCGGAACGAGATCCCACACCGCCTTCTCGTACGTGGTGAGCCGATTCTTGGCGACGAGGTGGGCCGGCCGATCGGGAAAGACGATGGGACAGACATTTTCAAAACCCCGGTCGGACCGCAAAAACAGCGAACCGCCGACGATGGTGAGGCGGTGGTGGGCGGCGTGTCGTTTCAAGTGCTCGACGATGGGTACGAAATAATCCGACAGATGTTCGGGCACCTGCCGATCCGACTTGGCGGGAGAAAACGAAAGGCATTCGAGGACGAAGAGCTCGGGCAGCACCACGAGGTCGGCTTTGAGCTTGGCCGAGGTGGCCATCACCGTGGCCAGCTTATGGAGGAATTTGTCGAGGTTCCAAAGTCTCTGAACCTGCCAATTCC
>CAYONY010000289.1:0-3801 GCA_964405415.1 uncultured Fimbriimonadaceae bacterium
GTTTGGCGACTTGGTCAACTGCAAGGATTGGGGCGACGTCTGGCTGAACGAAAGCTTTGCCACTTTCATGCAAGCCGCCTACTTTGAACACAGCCAGGGCGACACCGCCTACCAATGGCAGATCGAAGACGACATGCGGAACTACTTCGGGGAGGCCCGGCAATACAAGCGCCCGATTTCGACCAAGTTCTATCCGGACGCGGGGTCGATGCTCGACGCCCACTCCTATCCCAAGGGCGCGGCGGTGCTGCATACGCTTCGCAACCTGATCGGCGAGGAGGCGTTTTGGGGCGGGCTTGGACACTATCTTAAGACCTGGAAGCACACCGCGGTGGAGAGCGCCCAGCTTCGCCGGGCGTTGACCGAATTCACCGGCATCGAAATGGAGCCGTTTTGGTCCCAGTGGATCGAAAAGCCGGGCCACCCGGTGCTGGATTACACGTGGGAGTGGAAACCGGACGGCGCGGCGATGGGCCCGGGGCGAATCCTCCTCACCGTCAAGCAGATACAGGATACGAAAGACGGAACCCCGATTTATGATGTTTTCACTGAAGTCGGCTACGTTCGTGAGGGTCTCTCGCCGACCGGCATGATGAGGCAGCCCATCCGGCTTCGCAAAGCCGAGGAAACCTTCGAAATTCGGTCCGAGAGCCCGGTCCATGCCGTTCTGCTCGATCCCGGACATGTCTTCCTGCGCGAGATTCCCGAGCTCCATTGGAAACCCGAAGAGCTGAGGTTCATCTTGCTTGACGCGCCCCACCCCGCCGACCGCCAACGGGCGCTCGACATGCTTTTGGGATTAGGCAAGCCCTCGGCGGAGCTGCTGGCGCTGATCACGTCCCAGCTTCGCGCGGATCTGGACGGGCGGCAGCCGGTGTTTCGAAATATGAGCGGCTTGGCGGCCTTGGCTGAGCCCGCGCTACGAAGCTTTTGGCTGGAGGAGCTGGGCCACCCCAACTTTGACCGTCAAACGGCGGCGATAGGGGCGCTTGGGCAACTTCCTCCGGAGCCGGCCACGATCGCTCGGCTTCGAGCTCGCATCGACGAACGGTCCCCGATAGCGGTGGTCGTCGCGGCCATCCAAACGCTAGCCAAATGGGACGCCAAGGCCCATCGGGACGTGTTTGAGAAAGCGGCGAAAATCGCCGACTTTCGAGGGCGGATCAAGCGGGCGGCCGGAGACGCATTGGCCAAAGCAAACGAGGAGGCGAAAGGATGATCGGTATGGTGCTGGCGGGACTGGCTTTTGCAGGCGTCTCCGGGCAGAGCTGGAGTCCGGCGTCTCTGCAGGCCGCGCTGGCCCGGAAGGAGCCGATCGCAGCGCCGGAATTGGCGCGTTGGTTTGGGGAGCGCGACCTCGAGACCGGCGCCGGGGTACGGATTGAAGACTTGGTTGGAGCCTGGGCGATTCGGGCGCCCAAAGCGACCCGAGCGGCGGTGGCCTCGATCCCGCCGGGCCGGCGATTCGAATTGACGCGGATCGACGAGACGGGCCTCTTTGTGGGGGCGTTCACGGCGCGTGAGGCCGAAGCATTTCGGTGGACTTACGAGGTCGACGGTCGGGCGATCGGGGCAGTCCGAGAGTTTGAGGCGTACACGATGCCGCCGGAATCCAAGGCCGATCCGAAGGTGCCCAAAGGGAATTTGGAGAAGCAGGCTCCGGTGACCAGCCAGGTTTTCGGCGGCACAAAGCATGATTGGTGGATCTATACGCCGGCCGGGTTCGATGCTGGTGTTGAGTCAAACCTGATGGTGGTGCAGGACGGGCAATGGTCCACCGGTTACGTTCCCGTCTATTTCGACCATCTGATCGCCAAAAAAGAGATCCCTCAGACCGTGGTGGTTTTTGTCACGCCGGGCACGTTTCCGGATGGAAAATGGGACCGTTCGCGCGAATACGACTCGCTTGGCGATGCCTACGTTCGGTTTTTGCTTGAGGAGCTGCTGCCGCCGGTCGAAGCCAAGTACAAGATCACTCAGGATCCGATGCGACGGGGGGTTTTCGGGCTCAGCTCGGGGGGCATCTGCGCGTTTACCGCGGCCTGGGAGCGTCCGGACAAGTTTGGTCTGGTGTTGAGCTGGATCGGCAGTTTCACGAATATCGCCGCTGGAGCGACCCTTCGCGAAGGCGGGCACAACTATCCAGCGTTGGTCCGGAAAACCCTTAAAAAGCCCATCCGGGTGTTTCTCCAGGAAGGGGAGAACGATTTGGACAACGTCCACGGGAGCTGGCCTCTGGCAAACCGGGCGATGGAGGCGTCGCTTCGGTTCATGGGCTACGACGTGAAATCGGTATGGGGCCTGGGGTTCCACTCCGACCGGCAGGGCCGCGCGACGCTGGCCGACGCGCTTCGGTGGCTTTATCGGAAGGATTGAGACCGTGGAGTTCGAAGCCGCCCTCGAGGTCTTTGTCCGGGCGATGGCCTTGATGCGGAGCTTCACCCACCCCTGTTTGGCGGAGCGGGTCGAAGGCGTTTGGACCTTTCGCGATGCGCCTCGGCGTCGGGGCGACTATCGAAAGGAGGAATGGGTGGCTTGGCGGGAAGCGCCGGCAGACGTCGACCGGATTGCGCGGGCCCACACGCGGGGGCGATTCTTCGTTTGCGCCCTGCGAACCTTGGATGAAGAAGAAGGCCCGCTGCTCAGCGCCTACAAGGCTTTGGGGTACTCCCTTATGGCGCGGGAACGGTTTTTCGTACGGGAATTGGCGGGGTTGAAGCGCACAGATTTTGGGCCGTTTCCGGATGCGTACCGGGTCGAGCGCGTGAGGACACTGGAGATGGCGGATCGGCTGGCCAAAGCCGCCCGATCGCGCCAAGTTCTGCTGGAGCATCTGGCCGACTCGAACCCGGCAGTGCGGCCCTATGTGGCGCTGAGCGGGGCCGGAGTGGCGGGGTGGGTGCGCAGCGTTTCGGTTGGGGATTCGGCGTGGGTTTCGAATCTATTTGTCGCTGCCGCCCATCGGCGTCGGGGGCTGGGGTCGGCGTTGATGGCGAGCATGCTGCTGGACGATGCAGCGTTAGGGGTTAAGACGAGCGTGCTGTTGGCGAGTCCGGCAGGGGCACAGCTGTATCCGCTCCTTGGCTACGAGAAGATCGGGGAGTTGATGATTCTGGTGCCGAGGTGGGCTTGAGGCAACCCCGTTCGGGGTTGATGGAGGTTGGGTGGATGGCGACCCAGGGTAGCGACTTCGTCGCGACCCTGGGCTAGCAAAGGGCAACCCTCGTGGATTGAAATTCAGGAAGGACCTATATCCGTATGGGCAAGCGCACGGGTATGCCCTCTATCGAAACCGCGACTGCAACTTCTCCAACTCCGCGCTGCCTGGGCATAGCTTCTCGAAGGGCACGTCAATGAGTGCGCCGCTTTGAGTTCCAAGCTGGGCGTGCATGTCCTTCGAGTCTCCGGATACGTACAAAAGCCCGGTCGCGACTTCGTTCTTTTCTTGAAGCTCGCGAATGTAGGCGTACGCGCGGTCGCGATCCGTCGCGTCGTAGTCTTCCTTCACCTTGCGAAGGGTGACGATGCTGCCGTCGTGAAGCGTGACGCGTTGGCGCGAGCCGGGTTCGTAGGTGGTTTGGATCGCAGCGCGGGGGAGCACGAAATCGGCTTCCACCACTTCCACTTGGTGCTCGCGGGTGTAGGCGTAACTTTTGGTGGAGCCTTCGTGGTCGTTGAAGGTGACGCAGGGCGAGATGACATCGACAAACGCAAAGCCCTTATGGGTCAGGCCGGCTTTGAGGATGGGGACGAGCTGGTCTTTGTCGCCGGAGAAGCTGCGGGCGACGAACGTCGCGCCAA
>CAYONY010000290.1:0-3790 GCA_964405415.1 uncultured Fimbriimonadaceae bacterium
ATCCGGCACAACACACTTGGCCCTGGTTGAACCAGATCGCGTCGACGATCCCTTCCACCGCGCTATCGAGGTCGGCATCGTCAAACACCACGAAGGGCGACTTGCCGCCCAATTCGAGCGAGAGTTTCTTTCCCGTTCCCGCGGTCGCCTTTCGGATCAGGCGCCCCACTTCGGTCGAGCCGGTGAAGGCGATCTTGTCCACCCCCGAGTGATCCACCAACGCGCGGCCCGTCTCTCCGTCGCCGGTGAGAATGTTCACCACGCCGGGCGGGATCTCCGCCGCCTGACAGATCTCGGCAAAAAGCAGCGCGGTCAACGGGGTGAATTCGGCCGGCTTGAGCACCACCGTATTCCCCATCGCAAGCGCCGGGGCGATCTTCCAGGCGAGCATGAGGAGGGGGAAATTCCACGGAATGATCTGCCCGCAAACTCCCAACGGCTGGTATCCGCCCATCTCGGACTCCATGAGTTGGGCCCAGCCGGCATGATGGTAGAAGTGCCGAACCACCAAGGGAATATCGAGGTCCCGGGTCTCGCGAATCGGCTTGCCGTTATCAAGGGTTTCCAAAACCGCAAAGAGCCGAGCGTGTTTTTGGATCTGCCGCGCCAACGCATAGAGCCGCTTAGCCCGCTCGAATCCCGACATTCGGCTCCACGTCGCAAAAGCCGACCGCGCCGCTTGGACGGCGGCATCGACATCGTGCGCATCGGCTTGGGCCACCTCGGCGATCGGCTTTGCGGTCGCCGGATTCAGCGTTTCGAATCGCCGGCCGGATTTCGGCTCGTGGAATTGGCCGCCATAAAAGAGCCCAAAACGGCGCGCGTGCCCATCCAGCCATTGGTGGGCGAGTTCGGCCGATTCCGGCGCGGGGCCATATTCCAGTTTCTCAAGCAGTTCGGAAACCCGTGCCATCGGCCTCAGTTTACGCCCTCCCCACGCGATCACCTTCCCAATTTTGGGCGGCTTGGCACGGACTCCAAGGATTCCAAGCCTCGCGAGCAAGACGCCATACCTTCACCGCCGAAAAACGAGTAACTTATCCAACGGTTGCCAACGTATCCGAGGTCCATCCATGCATCTTCGCCAGACCCTATTCACCGCTGCCTTCGCCACGCTCGCCTTGGGCGCGGTCGGCCAGTCGATCTATGACCCCAACTCCCTTTCGTCGGACCTCAAATTCGACGATCTCTTCCCGCGCAAGAGCTACTCGGGCCGAAATGCGCCGGGGGTCGAATTCTCGCAAGACGATCGCTACATCACCTACCTTTGGAACCCCTACGACACGATGGGGGGCAGCGATCTTTGGCTGTACGACACCCAATCGGGCCGCTCGAGCCGGGTCACGAGCATCGAGATGTTCGCCGAAATCGACGCCGAAACCGCCAAGGCGATTGAACGCTACAAAAAGGACAAAGAAGACGAAGACAAGCGGTTGAAGATGGGCGACCGTGAGTATCGCGAAGAGGTTCAGCGGCGGCGCATCGAGCAGGAAAAGCGCAAAGAGCCCTTGCCGAGCTATGGGGGAGTCAACGAATATGAGTGGGCGCACAAGTCGAATGAGCTGCTCTTCGTGGTCAAAGGCGACGTGTTTCGCTGGAAACCCGGCGACCTCAAGCCCACCCGCCTGACCAAGACGCGCGAACCGGAGAACCAGGTGGAGTGGCTTCCCGATGATTCGGGTTACACCTTCCGCCGCGGTACCGGCGTCTACCGCGTGAAATGGAATAGCGCGATGGTCGAGCAGCTCAATCCCGACATGCCGGCCGGCGTCACCTTCGGCGGCTATTCGCTTTCCCCCGACGGCGAGCGGATGGTGCTCTTTGGCAGCAAACCGGGCGCGCCGGGCCGCCAGGTCGATTACATCGTCTATCGCGACCGCTTTGCCGAGGCGCGCAAAACCACGCGCGGCGTCGCCGATGACGACTTCAGCGGCGAGCAGACGATGTACCTGTTCAACATCGCCGAGGATGCCAAAGGCGATGGCAAACCGCTCGAGATCTGGAAATTCCCCGGCGGCGAAGAGTATCAGCAATTCAGCCTGAATGAGGAGCCGTGGTCACCCGATTCCAGCCGGTTCGTTTTTGCCAGCTGGAAGCGGGACAAGAAGGAGCTCATCGTCCACGTCGCCGATATGAAGGCCAAAAAAGTCAACGACGTTTATAAGACCACCAGCGACGGCGAACACGCGACGCCCGGCCTCGCCAGCCCCTTCTTCACCCCGGATGGCAAGCAGATCGTTCTGCTGCTCGATACCAGCGGGTTCCGCCATGCCCACGTGCTCGATCCGATCGTCGGGGGTGCGCGCCAGCTCACCCAGGGCAACTTCGAGTGCTATCCGATCGAAATGGCCAAAGACGGCAAATCGCTCTTCGTCCGGGCGACCAAGGAGCACGTGAGCCGGCAAGACCTCTATCGGGTCGATTTTCAAACCGGCGAAATGAAGCGCTTGACCGGCGAAGAAGGCTGGTACGCGAGCCCCAAGATCAGCCACCGACAGGACAAGTTCACCGCGAGCTTCAGCTCATGGAGCCAAATGCCCGAGCTTTTTTTGGTCGATAGCGGAAGTCAAAAGCAAATCACCGACTCTCACGATTCCAAAGGCTTCTTCCGCAACATCAAGCTCAAACCCCAGCTCTTTACCTATGCCAATCGCAATGGCCAGACCATCCATGGCTTTATGTTTTTGCCGCCCGGGCACAAGAAGACCGATAAGCGCCCGCTGATGATTTACGTTTATGGCGGCCCGCTTGGCGAGAGCCATTCCGTGCAAAACGGCGCCTTCAATTCCACCGCCTATCTGTTCAATATGTATCTCAGCTACGTGCTTGGCTACGTGACGGTCACCATCGATCCGCGCGGCCAGAGCGGCTATGGGGCGGCGTTTGGCAAAGCCAACTGGGAAAAGCCGGGGGTCGCCCAGGTGGAGGACCTCTCCGATGGGGTCAAATACCTGGTGGAGAACTGGGGCGTCGATGCGTCGAAAGTGGCGATCAACGGATGGTCCTTTGGCGGATGGCAGACCCAAATGTGCCTTTACACCGCTCCGGATGTCTTCACGTTGGGCATTGCGGGCGCGGGGCCGACCGAATGGCAGAACTACAACACGTGGTACACCGGCGGCGTGATCGGAAATTCGCCCAAAGGCGATGCCAACTATCTCGATAAGTACTCGCTGACGAAGGTGGCCAACAATCTCAAATCGCCGCTCATGCTGCTGCATGGCGTGGAAGATACGAACGTCCTGTATCAAGACACGATCAAGGTCTACCGCGAACTGCTGCAAATGGGCAAGGGGCAGCTGGTGGAGTTGGCGATCGACCCGACCGGCGGCCATGGCATGGGCGGCGATATGAACAATCGGGACCGCCATGCGATCTATTTGACGTTCCTCTTGAAGCACTGGGGGCTGCCGGCGAAGAAATAGCTTTGCCGCTGGCTCACATTGCCCTGTTGGTCGAACGTGTAATGGATCCAGGCTCCCCCCTGGTGCCGCGCGGCCAGGCCGTCGGGTGCGAAAACGTTGGTCCCCGATCACTTAGGTAGTTCAGGGACTACGTTTGTGTCGATTCCTTGATGGATCAAGGGCAGGGGATCGACCGCAGGGTCTCGCAGAATTGCGTTCGTCAGTCCGTTCTGGATAACGCAATCGATGAAAGGCTTCTTAACAAATACATCGAAGTTTGGCAGGGGCTTGAAGATCGGCGCATTCGGCACGCGTTCCGCGACAAATGCAAACGTATCAATCATCAAAAGGTATCCAGGGTCATCTGTGGCAAAAAGGACTTCTGA
>CAYONY010000291.1:0-2132 GCA_964405415.1 uncultured Fimbriimonadaceae bacterium
GGTCCGTCGGTAGCGCTCGGCTCCAGCCGTTCGGGATCCGGCCTTTGCTTTTTGAGCAGAGGACGTCGTCCGCACTGGCCGTCTGGTACCCGCGGAACGGGGAAGGGCAGGATGGCGTGGCGCATTCGGTGTCTAACAAGGCACGGAACGCCTGGCCGCGCACGTCGTTCGGGCAAAGCTGAAAGTTAGCTCAGTTGGTAGAGCATCTGACTAAGAATCAGAGAGTCGGGGGTTCAAATCCCCTACTTTCCACCAAGCGAAAGAGCGGCCCCTATCGTGTGAAAGCAGCCTTTTTCCCTCGTCTACGGACAGGAGGGAGGGCGAAGGTTCTCGCAAGGGCCTTCGTCTAGAGTCGTCGAGGTTGAGTCTGCCCCTGTCGCGGGGGCTTAGCGGGAGTTTGCAGCTCTCGGCCGAATCGAAGCGGCGTAACGGCACGATGGGATGGAGGTGGCCGAACCTCGGTAAAAAGTCGGCGGCTGAGGCGCTTGCCTGGTTACGTTTCTCACAGCGGACCCGGCGGATAAGCTCGCGAAACGATAATGCGGCGAAAGAGCGACCACGGCCCAACTGAAATCTAAAGTTGGTCCAAATTTCTTTAACTTTTTGTACCTAGGTTCGTCTTGACCACGGGCGTTCGTTTCCCTTATGATTCGCTATGGCGTCGGTTCTTTTCGCTTTGGCGGTGGCCGCGTCCGCTCCTTTGCCCGATGCGGCGCAGGAACCTGGTTTCCCGGCCTCGCTGAGCGGGCTGTATCGATGCCAATCCGAGGCCTACCAAGCGACGGACCTTCAAACGTTTCCGGCGATCGACCAGAACCTGATGCTTCTCGTGACGGACTCCGGCACGGTGGTTCTACGACTTCCGGGCGGAAACTCGGATTACCTTGGCAAGGTCGAGGCGGGACGGATCGAATTGAGCGTTCTCTCCCGAGGAACCGACTTCCCCACCTTGCCTCCCGAGGTTCAGCGGCTCGTTCCCGTGCGAACGTGGGGGGCCAGCCTTCGCATCCTTCAGGGCGGGTCGGTTTTGGAGGGCCCATTCGAAGTGCCGATCGTCCATTGGAAGCGCGATCCTCCCCAATTCGAAAAGTTTGAGGTTCGCAGCCGGCCGTTCCGGTTCACGCGGGTCGTCGGGCGCATTCAGGACGTCCAGGTTGAGTACGGCGACTTTGCGGAAGCCCAGGCGACATGGAAGGGGCTTCAACTGAAGGTCGACCGGATCGGCCAAGAACTCGCGAACATCTCGAGAAGCGTCGATGAGCAAAAGCCCGTTTTGCAGCGCCTCCAATCGATTGAAAAGACGCTGACCGTCTCCGCCTTGGCCGCCACAAAGCGGTTGGAGGACCGGAGGCGGGCTCTGTCCACGGCGGGCCATGCGCTTCGCAACGCGGAAGCCCGAAGTCTGGCGACAAAGATCAAGAAGGCCGACGAACGGCTCGACGTCATCGCAAGCAGGCTCGACGAACTGAAGGGCGTCGCGACGGCCCAGAAGGAGCGCTCGCGACTGCTTGCGGAAGCTCAAACCCTGAAGAACGACCTAGTCCGGAATGAGAAGACGTTGGTTCGCCTCGACAAGGCATTGGGGGTGGACCGGGCGCGCGGCCAGGCCAAGCAAAGGGTCATAGAGGCCATGGCGGACGAAGACCGGACTCGCATCAAGCTTTTGAACGCCGAAAGTGACGTCCTTGTCAAACTTCGCCAGATCGAGTTGATCAGCAACCTTGTCGACGCGAAGAAGGCGGAACGCGAGGCGGCTCAGATACGGGCCTCGTTTTATCATGAGCCGACCCTGCCCGTGCTCACGGAAGTGAGTCTCGAGACAAGTCAGCGCGCCTTTCTGAGCCAACTTGCGTTTACGCCCGAAAACCAGCGTGACCTCAATTTTCTCATCGACGAAGCCGCGATTCGCGTTGAACGCCTCAATCGCAGCCGCATGGCCCGTCGAGCCGAATTCGACAACCTCAAGAAAGAAGCGAAAGCGGCAGGAGATCGCTACACGCGCAACATTTGGGTCTCGACCGTTCTGCAAGCCGGAACCGAGATCGCCTTTTCGCTGGGCGAGTTTGCCCAAGCCTTTGCCGAGGGCGGTCCCGTGGGTTTGGTCGCCGCATTGGCAGCCAAAGGGGTCGAGG
>CAYONY010000291.1:2142-3783 GCA_964405415.1 uncultured Fimbriimonadaceae bacterium
CTTCCGCGATGGCGTGATCCAGGATCCGAACTATCTGGCCTATGCTTCGGCAGAGGGGATTGTATTGGATCCCAGACTCTCGGCGGCGGCCGTGCAGGATGCCCGGACGTTGGGCGGCAACTTGCTGCAGGAGGGGGTGAAGTCGATGAGCACCGAGGCTGCCGTGAGCACCGCCCTGAAGGTCAACATGGTTAGCAATTGGCAGCAGGAAGCGATCAAAGACGCCGATCAAGCCTTCAAGAACTTCCTTCTCGATGCCTTGGCGGCCGCTTACACGGGCAATCGAGATTTGAATACCCGCGCGAACCCGCACTGGCTCTTGCGTTTGGAGCAGTTTCTGAAAACCGGGATGCCTCTCTCCGAGTGCAATGCGTACATCGAAAGGGCCGCGTTGGAGGGCCGAGTGACGCGACTGAGCCAGGATTATGCGCGGCGTACGGTGGCCAAGACCTGGGGAGCGGCCGCGGGCGACCTGACGAAGGGGCTTTTGAAAGGCCTCGCGCTCGAGGCCGCCAAGGTTGCGGCAAAACAGGGCATTGCTGAGCTGTTCGAGGGCCGTTCCTTCAACGAGCTGCTTGCGATCAATTTGAGGACGCAGGCATGCGGGCGCCTCTTGCTGGCCCAGAGTTCCGAATACTGGGACCACTTCGACTTTCTTCAGATGCTGCGCAGTTTTCGAGAAGGGGTCTACCGCATCTTTGACGTGCGTTCCGGATTCGTTCCCATGGAGAACCGGCCCTTTGCGGTTCCGGAACGCCTTCTCGTCAAGCTCAAATTTGGAGGAGCCGGCGCGGAAACGGCCGAGCGGTGCCAGATCGAGGTGCGCTTGGCAGGCGTCGCCCTAAAGCAAATTTCGGTTGAAGAATATGAACTCCGAATCGGCCCGACGACGGACCTTTCGCGGCAGGCCGATTGGACGGTTCGGGTGACGATCGGGCCCCGGACGTCCGAGTTTGCGCCGGCCGATCCAGTACGAATGGAGAAGCTAGCGAGGCTATCCGGAGGAAATGAGAAACCGCCCGCCGGCCTTTTCCAACATTTCCATCGCCGCCACCTTCAACTCGTCAAGCTTGACCGCCTCGACCTGACGGATTAAGTCTCCCTCGTTCAGTTCGGTGCCGAACTTCATCCGCCACCAGGCGCGCAAGTGCGTGCGCTCCTCCAGCGAAGCCACCGCCCGGCCTTCGGGCAAGAGCCGAATCGGCGCGACACCGATCCCATCCTCGAGCCACGACCGAAGCAGGCCCACCGTGCGCGAGCGGTCCGCCTCCGTCCAGCCTTTGACCTCGGCTTGAAGCGCTTCCCGAAGCTGCGTGAGGAAGGCGGTGGGGTCATCCGAAGCGCGCTTGGCCAGAATCAGCCGCAAGCGCACGCCGCTTGGAGTGGGCTGCAAAAAGCCTTCTTGCCGATAGCTCCAGCCGTGGCGTTCGCGGGAAGCCATCTGAAGCGCCGAGCCCTTCCCCACCCCCATCGCCACCGCCACGAGCAGGTCTTGCGGGAGAGAAGCGAGCCCATCGGCATTCTCCGGGCCGCAAAGCTCAAACGTCATCACGCTGCCGGGCGCCTTCATCAGCGGCCGCGCGGCGCTCGCCCACTCGCGCACAAAGCTGCGCGGGGTCGGCGGCGCCCAATCGTCGAGGC
>CAYONY010000292.1:0-3743 GCA_964405415.1 uncultured Fimbriimonadaceae bacterium
CGAGGATGACGGGACTTGAACCCGCGACCTCCGGCGTGACAGGCCGGCGCTCTAAACCACTGAGCTACACCCCCGCGGAAGCTTCATTATGGCATCCCCTAGGGGTCGGATGCAATGAATCCGGGACCCTTTAGCGCCGGACGGGGTCGCACTCGTTCAGCGTAAGCCAATAGAGCGAAATATTCAGAACCGCTTCGGAATAGCCCGCCGCATCGTCCGGCTTGCGCACAAAGCTGTTCGCCCCCGCCTGGTACGCCTCGTCGATCTGCTGAGGGTCGGAGCTGGCAGTGAGCACCACCACCGGGATAAAGCGCGTCGTTTCACGCGCCCGAATTTGACGAAGCACTTCGAGGCCGCTGAGTTTGGGAAGCTTGAGATCGAGCAGGATCAGGGAGGGGTTTTCGTGGCCGGAGTTCTCGAACTTGCCCAGCTTGAAAAGAAAATCGATCGCCTCTTGCCCGTCGCAAGCGACCACGACCTCGTTGTCGATGTTGTTCTTGCGAAGCGTGCGCAAGGTGAGCCGCTCGTCGTCGACGTCGTCTTCGATCAGAAGAACCAGCTTGCTCATGATCCAGGTCCGAGGCCGGTTTCGAACTTACCTCAACGACGCGGCTGAGAGGGCGGGTCGGGCGGCGGCTCGCCGTACGTCCCCTTTTTGAGCTGGTCTTCGTATTTGCTCAACAGCTTGTCGATCTGAGCCTGTAGCTCGGGCGGCAACTTTTTCGCCGTGAAATTCGGGCCCTGAAGCGTTTCGTCCAGGCTCTCCCGCAAGAGCCGAGGCGCGCCCAAGTGGAAGAGGAAGATGGTCCCGAGCGTTCGCTCAGTGTAAGCCCGGTCGAAGCCATCGAACTGCTCCTTTTCCAGTTGGGGGTGGCGGGCGCGAAAAAGCATCTGGGCAAACCCCTCAATCGAAGTCGTCGTGCCCATCCGGCCGTCTTCGCTCTTGGTTTCGATCCCGATGGTGTCCTCGATGGACGTCTTGAGCGTCAGCCATCCGGCGGGATCGAGACCCCGAACGAGAAACTCGGTGGGCTCGAAGAGGATGTCGGGAGGCTCTTCCGGTTCGGGTCGAGATTCGTCGCCCTCGGCTGGTTCGGTTTCGTCTTCATCGTCGCGCTGCTGGAATTCTGCGGCGTCCCTCTCGAGAAACCCTTCGATGAGGCCCGCCGTTTGATCCGGGGTCAGGCTGGCGATGGGTAGCTTGCCCCCGGCCTGCAGCGTCGCGAGCTGAAGCGGCGAGAGCGAACCGTAAAAACGAAGGCACGCCCAATCCGAGTAGAGGATGTTGAATTCTTTCTGAAGCAGCAGGTCGAGCACCGCGTATCCGGCGCCCCCATCGTCTTCGCGACAGGCAAACGCATAGGCGCCCGCATCCGCAACCGTGACCCGGCCGGTTTGCGCAGCCGCCCGGATCAGGCGGCCCAAACCGCGGCGGTCCGCCCGCGCCTTGGTCGTTTCGATCGGGTCGTCCGGACGGGCCACCACCGCCCCGGCATCGTCAAACACGTGGCAAAAGCCGTTAAGCTCGGCCCGCACGACGCGCGGGGTCGGCGGCTCGTCGCTTCCCCCGAAATAAACAAAGGCGTCGTCGGGAAGCACGGCGACGAGGTCTTTGCCCCATCGTTTGGCAGCCGCGATCAGCACTTCGGAAGGGTGCAGGCCGAGCAACTCATATTGTTCCGGATAGAAAGCCTTACGGCGAAGTTCGGCTGAAAGCGGAGGCAGCGGGGCCTCGCCTTCGGAAACGTAGCGCGGCCGCGTCCACAATTCGAGCGCCAGCCTCGAAACTTCCAAAGGCGGTTCCTTGGCGGCGGGCGTCTCCGGGTCGGGCATCGGCTCGGGCGAAAGCGGAAGCTGGAAGTTGTCCTGAAGCAGAATCGCGCCCTTTTCGTCGAAATACTTGTAGTCTATGCGCAGGGTGCCGGACGGCCCGCCCCAACCTTCCACTTGGACAATCACCTTGGCCGGAAACGCGCGGATGGATTCCGATTCGAAGAGGCCGTTACGCCGATAGCGCCAACGCATATTGAGCGTCACGTTGCCCTCTTCCGAGTCCCGGTTTTCGGCCTCCTGAAAGGTCCGGGCCGCCGCCGCGGCTGCATTCTGCTCGAGCAGGAAGGCGTCCCAAAGTCGGTCGGGAAAGGTCAGCGCGTGCTGGAGCGGCGTCGGTTGGGTGGCCAACGTGGTCTTCGGTTGGGTCGCGCAAATCTCCGCCAGCCGCGGAGCCCCAATTTCCGCGAGAACTTCCACGAGCAGCCGGGCCCCGGGCGAGTTGGCGAGCATCTCGCGGTTGCGCCGCATCCTCCCCTCAAAGCTGAATTCTAAGTACGGCTCGTGGGATTCTATTTCGAGTTCGCCGTTCCCCTGTCGAAGGGCCGACAAGACGCGTTCTTCCGTAATCGGTCCGGCGGCGGCCTTCATCTGGCGGGCCAAACCGATTGCCCGCTCGATCGCGGGGGTCAGCTTCGCTTTCTCTTCCTCCCGAAAGGCCCCGATCTCTTTCGCCGTCCGTACGAGGCGAAAACCCTCGCCCATCGGCTGCCACTGGGCGAGGGTGGCGGTGGCGATCCGGGCGCGGACCTGGTCCAGTGGCATCTCGTTGAGGCTCAGAACGAGAATATCGTCCGCGATCGGCCCGGAAACGCTCAGGGCGACGCCGGACACTTGGGAGATTCGGGCGAGCGCCTGCCGCACCGTCGTGCCGGGCAGGTCGAGCGTTACCGTGGACGGCCCCTTTTGGTCGGCCCCGGCGAACCCGATCGCGAGGGCCATCGAAACGAACAGATAGCGCAGCATGGTCCGATCCCTCCCCGCCCGCAAGGACGTGCGTCCCAGGACTTAAGACGTGCCGCGCTAGGCCCGAGGTTCCAGCCGGCGAACGGCGGGCCGCGCCCGGGCGTTGGACAAGTGTAGAGGCTCAGCCGCCTTCGCGATCGAAGGGGCTGCGGCCCATTCCACCGAGGTGAACGATATGACCACCAAGCAGAAAGTCGTGACTGGACTCGCGGTCGCCGGCGCGGGCGCCGGCGCCTATTTCCTATTCTCGAAACGGTTTGCGCCGACGCGCCAACGACTTGCCCAGAATCTTCGCGAGCGGGCAAAAAGCCTACGCGACTCGACGTCCACGATGGCGGGCCGACTGCGCCAAAACACCAAAGCGGCGTTGAAAGATTTGGCCCAAGTTTCCGAATCGGCCGCGAAGAGTCTTTAGTCTCTCACCACCCAAGACCCCCCGGGCCGCTCCGATCCTTCGAGGCGGCCCAATTTTCTGCCGTAGAATGTAGGCAATGAACCGGGGTTTCGCTTCGATCAGGACGAACGGCTGGGGCATCGCGGAGGCGATCCTGGCCGGCTTGGCGTTGCTGCCGATGCTCTTGGTTGTCGAAGCGATCGGCTGGCTGGTGAAGCGCTTGCGAAGGCGCGCGATTCCCCCGGAGTTTGGCGAGCCGGGGCTTGGGTGTCCGGCGGACCTGGTCCCTCGAACCCCGGTGCTGGCGGGCCGGCATGCTCAGGCCTGGCCCGAGGATTGACGCAGGGCTTTGAGATGGCGCCCCCCTCCCCTGCTTGGGGCGGGGGAGGGTCGGGGGTGGGGGTGGGAGATTGGAAGATTGGGACGTCGAAGGGACCTCGCCGCCGCTTTCCAACACCCTTGGCTTCCTCATCCGCCGAATTCCCATCATCGGGTGAGTTGAGAACGTCTCCACCCCCCCCCCGCCGGGGGCCCCCCACCCCCCCGGGAGCAG
>CAYONY010000293.1:0-3725 GCA_964405415.1 uncultured Fimbriimonadaceae bacterium
CCGATCATGGCCGGGAAGGCCGTAGGTGCGGTAGACGATACGATCGTCATCCGGTTCGGGCGGCGTCTCCCTGATTTCGCGCAGGTGCTGGACGGTTCGGACGGAGGTGGGTTCGCCCCCGTCGAATCGGCCATCGAGGAAGTCGAGGTGCATGAGGGGAAGTATGGTCGCGCACGGACCGGGCTCACCGCCGGCGGCAGTTCGCCGTGTCCGAGGTCGACCTCTTTTTTGCGTCAGAAGCGCTCCGTTGGAATCCGGACAATGGGGCCTTCGCCGGGAGCCGGGACGCGGTTGGTCTGTCGGCACCACCTTTCGTAGCGTTTCTTTTCGAAGATGATGACGGGGGTGAGGGTGAGGACGCCATCGAGGTTTTCTTCGACCGCGTAGGAGGTGAAGGCGCGGCGGCGGCCAAGGCTGAAGCGGCCGTAGGGGTCGACGTGTTTGATGCCGCGGAAGGTGGGTTCATCGGGTTCTTGGTGGTCGTTCATGGGAGTTCTTGTCACCTTTGTGTCGTCACACGCACTTGCTAGCCCGTTTGCCACAAGTGGCTAGGGACGGGCTGGCGGTTGGCAGTTGGCAGTGGGCAGGAAAGAGGGGATGGGAGCAGGGGAGCACGTGAGTTAAGGAGTGGATTCACCAGAGAAGACACAGAGGACCACCGAGAGGGAAAGAAGGAAGGTCATCGAGAAGAAGCGATCGGGAAGGAGAAACGTCAACCGGAAGCCCTGCATTTGGGGGCGGTTGAGGCGATTAAGATGGGTATTCGCCTCAGGACATGAGGCGAATACGTAAATTAATCGCCTCAATATGTGAGGCGATTATGAGGTATATTCGCCTCAAGGCCCATGCCCACCTCCATCCACGAACTCGAAAGCTGGCCGCACTCCACTTACACCGCCACATCGCTGCTTGCCCCTCTTGAGCAGGTGAACACCCAGCGAGGGCGCCTTTTTGGCATGCTCGAAGCGATCGGATTCGAAAGCCTGCAGGAACACGCTATCCACGCGATCACCGAAGAACTGGTCAAATCAAGCGCCATCGAAGGCGAACGACTCGATCGGGAGACGGTCAAGAACTCGGTCGCCCGCCGGCTTGGGTTGGAAACGGCCGGGCTGGTGGGCCCGGACCACTACATCGACGGGCTGGTGGAAATGGCGCTCGACGCGGCTCAACGGTACGCCGATCCTCTCACGGCAGAGCGCATCTTCAATTGGCATGCCGCGCTCTTCCCGACCGGACGCAACATATACGGACCCGTGAGGGTCGCAAGTTGGAGAGACGACGCGAAAGGGCCGATGGTCGTGGCTTCCCAATCGAAGGGGCGAGAAATCGTCCATTTTGAGGCGCCCGCCGCAGAAAGACTCCCCCAGGAAATGGATCGATTCCTCGAATGGTTCGAGGCGGACAACGAACGCAGCTTAGTCCTCAAAGCGGGTATCGCCCATCTTTGGTTCGAGACGCTCCATCCGATGGACGACGGCAATGGCCGAATCGGAAGGAACATCATGGACCTGATGCTGGCAAGGGCCGACCAGAAAACCCACCGGCCCTATAGCGTGTCCGCCGAGATTCACCACCATCGCGAGGCCTATTACCAAGTGCTGGAAAGGACGCAAAAGGGGCATGGCGACTGTACGGAATGGCTTGAGTGGTTCCTCTCTTGCTTTTCAAGAGCCCTTTCCGGCGCCACGGAAACGATCACCCAGGTGATGCAGCGGTCGCGGTTTTGGCAACGGCACAAGGACGTCTCGCTGAACGAACGGCAGCGGAAAGCGGTTTCGAGGATGCTTTTGGGCTGGGAGGGCCGAATGACGAACCAAAAGTACGCCGGGCTCACGAGTTGTTCAGATGCCACCGCGACGAGGGATTTGGGGGACCTGGTCCTTAAGGGGATTCTGAAGACGGATGCGGCGGGGGGAAGGAGCACGGGGTACGCGTTGGTGGAGGAAGAATGGGCGAAGGCCTCATGCGTCTCCCATTAACCCGGACAAACCGGCACGATCATCCGGCCTGTGTGGGGCACCTGCGGGGCGACAGGTGAGAAAAGGATCGTCGGGTTTCCAGGGCGTTGCCCTTCGCTATCGCCTTGCGCCCCGTTGGGGCTAGGGAAGGAGGAGGAGAAGAGAGAGGAGGTTGGCGACCAGGTTTCCAGGGCGTTGCCCTTCGCTATCGCCTTGCGCCCCGTTGGGGCTGGAATCACAAAATGTACCGGCTCAGATCCACATCCTCGACCAAACCGGCCAGGCGTTCGCGGACCTGTTTGGCGTCAAGTCGAATCTTCTTCGGGGCCTTTTCGGGGGCGTCGAAAAGCAGCTCTTCCAGCAGCTTCTCCATCATTGTATGAAGGCGGCGAGCTCCGATATTCTCGGTTTTGGAATTGACCTCGGCGGCAAGGCGGGCGATTTCATCGAGCGCATCTTCGGTGAAGGAAAGCGCGACGCCTTCGACCGCCAGGAGCGAAATGTACTGCTTGGTCAGGGCGTTTTTCGGCTCGCGCAGAATGCGGCGGAAGTCGGCCTCGGTCAGCCCCTCCAGCTCCACCCGGATCGGCATGCGGCCCTGAAGCTCGGGGATCAGATCGCTCGGCTTGCTGATGTGGAAGGCGCCGGCGGCGATGAAGAGGATATGGTCGGTGCGCACCGGGCCGAACTTGCTCGCCACCGTGCTGCCCTCGATGATCGGCAACAAATCCCTTTGCACACCTTCGCGCGAAACGTCGGGGCCAGAGCCGCCGCTCTTTCCCGCCACCTTATCCAACTCGTCCAAAAAGACGATGCCGGTCTGCTCGGTGCGGATGATCGCCTCGCGATGAAGGCTGCTGCGGTCGAGCATTTTGCGCGCTTCCTCTTGGACCAGCACTTCGCGCGCCTCCGCCACCGTCACCTTCCGCCGCGCATGCCGACTCCCGAACGGCCCGCCGCCCGGCTGGCTCATATCGAGTCCCATCTCTTCGAGGCCCTGCGGCGAGAAGACTTGAACGAACGGGTTTTGGGCTTCTTCCACCTCGATCTCGACCATGCGCGCATCGAGCTTTCCCGATTCGATCTTTTTGCGGAGCGCGGCGCGCCGTCGGCCCCGACGCCGCGGATCCTCGATGATCTCATCGCTGTACGGGTCGTATTCGCCCTCGTCCGGATACGTGTCGTCCATTTTGGAGCCAAACATCTCAAACGCTTGGCGCAAGATCGGATTATCCGGCACGGTCGCCGCCTCGGCGGACGGCTTTTTGCGCCGCCGTCGCGGCTTGTATTCATCCAGCAGGCCCACCAAGCGATCCATCGCCCGCTTTTCGGCCTCGGGGCGGACCGCCTCCACCTTCTCCTGCTCGACAAGGCGGACCGCCGCCCCCACCAAATCGCGGATCATCGATTCGACATCGCGCCCGACGTAGCCGACTTCGGTGAATTTGGTGGCTTCAACCTTGACGAAGGGGGCCTTGGCCAATTGGGCCAAGCGGCGGGCGATTTCGGTCTTGCCGACGCCGGTCGGGCCGATCATGAGGATGTTTTTGGGCAGGATATCGTCGCGCTCTTCTTTGGGAAGCTGCTGGCGGCGATAGCGGTTGCGAAGGGCGACGGCAACCGCCTTCTTAGCGGCGTCCTGGCCGACGATGTACTTATCGAGTTCGGCGACGGTTTGACGAGGGGTGAGGTCTTCGATCGGGAGCATGCGGGGGAGGGGGGGAGTGGGGAGTGAGGGTGTGAGGAGTGAGGAGTGAGGATGTG